>NZ_JAUOPP010000011.1:0-129461 GCF_030547765.1 Colwellia sp. 6_MG-2023
GCAAATTTTACCCCTAGCGCCATACAAGCACACATAATAGCTGACACATGATGGACATCATCTAAAGCACTTGTTTCCAGTACTTCTAACTCTAAATAAGATGGATCTACATTTTTATGCTCAGCAAGTAGTGCCGTTAATCGCTGCGTAAAATCAGATTGCTGTAATTGAATACCTGCAATATTAACACTGGTATTAAATGGCTGTTGCAGTCCCATAGCTTGCCACTCACCAATTTGTGCTAAGGCAGTGTCAATTACCCATTCCCCTAATTCAATCATCATAGACGTATTTTCAATAACGGATAAGAATTCTATTGGACTTAGCAAACCACGCTTAGGATGTTGCCAACGAATAAGTGCTTCAACCCCAACCACTGTACCTGTTTTCATATTCACTTTAGGTTGATAGTAGAGTACAAACTGGTTATTTTCTAAAGCACTGCGAACTGCCTCTAAGCTTTCTCGCTGCACTTTAACAGCAACATCTTGTGCTGTATCAAATAAGTGATAACGGTTTTTCCCTGACTCTTTAGCCACATACATAGCTTGATCCGCATGACGCATCAGTTGGTCGGCATTGACATTATCTTGTGGGTACAAGGTTACTCCAATACTGGCAGATACATTCAACACGATCTCGCCGATAATAATAGGCTCGGAGACTGCACGTAATAATCGTGTTAATACTGGCTCACAATCATCAGCTGCTGTTGATAATGTTAAATCTGTTAACACTGCAACAAATTCATCACCACCAAGACGCGCTAAACTATCACCTTCTCGCAATGCTTTTTGCATGCGAGCGGAAATAGCAATCAAGACTTCATCACCCATTTTATGGCCATAAGTATCATTTACCGCTTTAAAGCCATCCAGATCTAAAAAAACAACGGCAAGAGATTCTTCATGACGATTACAGTGCAACATAGTTTGAGATAATCGATCAGAAAGTAATACTCGATTAGGAAGGTTAGTCAATATGTCGTAATGAGCAATACGCTCTAATTGATCTTGATGCTCTTTTATTAAAGTAATATCGTTTCCTAAAGATACATAATGAGTTGTAACACCTTGTTCATCACGTACTGCGCTGACTGTTTTAATTTCAGCATATACTTCGCCATTTTTACGACGTTTCCACATTTCGCCTGACCAATAGCCATCTTTTAATAACACTTGCCACATGTCAGCATAGTTTTGTTTTGCTTGTCTTCCAGGCTGAAGCTCACTTGGGTAATGCCCAATAGCTTCTTCACGACTAAACCCCGTTGTGGAGGAAAAGGTATCATTAACATCAACAATAATGCCCGTAGCATCAGTGATCATGATGCTTTCCCTAGCGTGTGTAAATACACTGGCAGCTAACTTAATTTTTTCCTCTACCAACTTACGACGAGTAATATCTTGAATTATGCCAACAACCCATAAAGGCTTACCTTGCTCATTATGCTCAAGAATAATTCCTCTATCCCAAATCCAAATTTGTTTATTATCACTTGGACGTATCATTCTATATTCAATACTATAAGGAACATTTTCGGTAACTAGCTTTTCAATAGCCTCATTGACTTTTTCTTTATCACCGGCAAAAATGCAACGTTGAAATTCTTCAAACGAATTCTCTAAATCAACAACACCTGTAATTTTTTCCCATCTTTTATTATGAAATACATCATTAGTTTCAGTATTCCAGTCCCACATTCCTTCGTGTGATACTTCTAAAACCCCTGCCAACCTTTTTTCATTTTTTTCAGCTTTATCTTTTAAGATAGTGATATCGGTAATATTATTGGCAATAATAACAACATTATCTTCCCCTTTACTGTTAACAAATGGGGTTTTTAAAGAAAGAAAATTGTTAATTTTTCCAGTTTTTATATCTGTAACATTCTCATAGACAACCTGGGGCTTTTTACTTTTAATAATGGCTTGTACACTTTCAGTGAAAAACTCTGTTTGCTCTTTATTACAGTTGAAATGTGAGTCATCTTTGCCAATTAAATTCTGAGGTGTGGTATTGTAAAAGTCAGCAAGAGCTTTATTCGAAAAAATAAACTTACCATGCCAATTTTTTGCCATTATCGGCTCAGGAATAGCATTAATAATATCTAGCAAAAACCTAGTTTTTTCTTGTTCTTCTTTAAGTTGTTGCTGATAATTAGCTGCCATTCTAAAGAATTCCTTATTTTACTTAACAATTCAATGAAGCATATAAACTTAATTATAAAGTAATAATTGTAGTCAATTTTTTAAAATAAGTGACATTAAATTCAAAAGTAATACTTCCACTTGCCAAATAAACAATTCAACTTGAACTCTGATTATTTAAGAAAACAGCGCTATTTCGTCTTCGGTTAGCGATCGCCACTCTCCCGGTGCTAACTCACCAAGTTCAATACCGCCAATTTTTTCTCGATGTAAACCTACAACACGATTACCAACAGCCGCAAACATTCGTTTTACTTGGTGGTATTTACCTTCCGTGATAGTGAGTAATACCTCACTCGTTGCCTTCTCTCGAGTATCAATTTCATCGTTACTTTCTGTACTGTTATGTTCCTCATCGTTATAAACTAACTCTAGAATCGCCGGACGTGTTAATGCCGGCTCTCCTTGTAGTTGAATACCTTGTTTAAATTGCTCAATTAATTCATCGGCTTGATGTTCAACAATTGCATTCCTAAGCCATACACGATATGTTTTTTGGCAATCTTTTTTCGGTGAAATAACATTATGTGACCATCTACCATCATCCGTAATAAGTACTAAACCTGTGGTATCGGCATCTAACCGACCAGCAATATGCAAATCAAATGCTTTATCAACATCAATAAAATTTAACACTGAAGGATAAATTTCATCCACGTTAGAACAAATAGAATCAACCATTTTGTGGAGCATAAAATAACGTGAAGTACGAGCAGTTAATACTTGACCATCTATGGTAATGGTATTGTTTTCATGTACCTGCATCGCTGAATTTTTTGCTACTTCACCATTAACACGTACTTCACCACTTTTAAGCAGTTTCTTTGCTTCGTTTCGTGTTAACTCCGTACTTTTACAAATAAATTTATCTAAACGCATGCTATTTCCTGGTAAATCAGCTTATGTCGATGTTTTGTTTGTTCAAACATATTAGTTTTAATGTTTTATCTCTTTCTAATACATAATTTTATTGCGCTATAAGTTTTAAATTATTCGGCTTCAGTCCAAAACCAATAACCTTGATCAAGTAACCCTACCATCAAAGTAACAAAGTGCTCATTTGTACTCCATGGCGCTAATTCACTTGGCGTAACGACTACCTGATTACATAAAAGTTTAATCACCGGCGCTATTTCACTATTAAAATTAATTTGCTCACCGTTGAGATAAAAAACGCCATCGTTTAACGTATCTTCAAAATAAAAAGCACGTAATCCACCTAAGCGTTTAATCGCATGAATAGCTAGAAGTTCACTAACTTCAGCTGCTTCAAAAGGCTCATCACTCGGCATTAGATCTAATTCATGTTTTGCATTAGTTAAAAAATTACCCACAAAATTTTTGAATAATTTATCGTCATCAAGTAAATTTTGTAACTGCTGTTTAATATTCGCATAATCACTATTAGTAATTTCTCCGCTATTGGTAATTGCTTTTCGCTGCGGGTCTTGAAGTAATTGACCACCTAATTCATTATCAATTAAGTGATCTGCAAAACCACTTAACAAGCTAATAGCAGAATTAGCACGAAAGCCTATTGAGAAACTCATTGATGGCTCTAAAGCAACACCTTCATGTGGAAAACCAGGTGGAATATATAAGATATCACCAGCTTCTAATTCAACATCGATAATCGCTTCAAAAGGCTCTACATGTAATAACGCTTCATGGGCAATAACTTCGCTATGTCGACCATTATCTCCAACTCTCCAATGACGCTTACCAGATCCTTGACAAATAAAAGTATCATAGTTATCAACATGAGGACCAACACTACCGCCTTCAGTAGCAAAGCTAGCCATTAAATCATCTAAGCGCCAATGCGGTAAAAATCTAAAGGGCTCTATTAATTCAGCTGCTTCTTCAGAAAAGTTATCTAGGGCTTGAATAACTAAAGACCAATCACGTTCACCTAAATGTTCATAACTTTCAAACGGGCCAAATTCGGCTTGCCACTCACCATTTCTTTTAGAGATCAGACGAGATTGCACCATTTCTTCCATCGCAATACCAGCAAATTCATCTGCTGCAATAGGGTCAACAAAATCTTTAAAACCTTGACGAATCACCACTGGTTTTTTCTGCCAATAAGTCGTTAAAAATTCATTTTTGCTCATTTGATTTAAATCTAAGTTATACATAATGCTCTCTAAGGTGTTTAAGTGTGGTTACTACTATTGGCTTACGCTTTATTATTGAGATTATACGGGGAAGTGAACCTAGTTTGAATGTTATTAAGTACAAAAAATTTACTTCCTTACAAAATTAGTTTTCTATTGTTACCTTTCCCACATAGATGCACCAATAAAGTAATAAATAAGTTACTTTTAAGGAATATACTTAATCAACAAGAATAACCCACCATTAAGCTTCTGTTACATTTGTTATTATGGGGCAGTCTTGCATCATAAACTAACAATTAACAACATAAAAAGTAATGAAAACAATTTAATAAATTGATTTTATTGACTTTATTAAATGGCACGAATACTGCTTCATTCTATAAAATATACGTTATTAGTTAATTTAATTTGAATAAATTGAAAAAAAGCACTTTATCATTATCTAAAAATAATCATATAAAAGAGCCAACTGCTAAGTTGAAAGTATTACTTGCAGAAAATAATCATGTAAAAGCGAAAGCTTTAATGGATGTGCTCACAAATACTGAATATGACATCTATCATATCGCTAATTCAGGTGTTCCTTTGTTAAAGGATGTAGAACAACTAAATCCTGATGTCATCATTATCGACATAGAGTCACCTGATCGGGATATGCTCGAGAATCTTAATAAAATATCTCAATTCGCCCCTAAACCTATTGTTGTTTTTTCTGAACAAGAAAACGATAAAACAACAATTAATCAAATAGTTAAATCAGGTGTCAGTGCTTATGTGGTCGGTGATATTGGTCAAGATAGAGTAAAATCAATTATTGATGTCGCAATTGCTAGATTCGGCCTTTTTCAAGGCATGAAACAAGAGCTTGCTGATACTAAGCAAAAACTATCGAGTCAAAAAAATATTGATAAAGCTAAACGATGGCTAATGGAAACAAGACAGCTTTCTGAAAGTGATGCCTATAATTTCATCCGAAAAATAGCTATGGATAACAGCCAGAAAATGGACGATGTTGCTAAAAACATTCTATCTGTTGCAAGTATATTTTAGAGAAAAAATCATGTTTAAAATTGAAAAGAAAAATATAAACTTAGGGTTTATGCCCTTAACAGATAGCGCTCCTGTGGTCATTGCTTACGAAATGGGCATGTTCAAAAAATGGGGGTTAAATGTTACCTTAACCAAGCAAAATTCTTGGGCTACCCTAAGGGATAAGCTCCATTTAGGTGTAATTGATGCTGCACAAATGTTGGCACCCATGCCAATAGCAAGTAACTTAGGTTTGTATGGTCAAGAATCACAAGTGATATCGCCATTGATCTTAAGTCGAAACGGCAACGGTATCACCATATCAACAGCCCTATATCAAAAATTATTAGCACATAAAAATAATACTGAAATTAGCATGCCATTTTCAGCAAATATTCTTAGCCCTGAAATAAAAGAACGTAAAAAAGAGGGCGAAAAACTTACCTTTGCTGTGGTATTTCCTTATAGCTGTCATTACTATGAACTCATTGAATGGTTAAAAGAAGGTAATATCGCTTTATCAGATATAAACTTGTTATTTGTACCGCCTTCTGGAATGGTACCATCAATGCAGTCAGGCGATCTTGATGGTTTTTGTGTCGGTGGCCCGTGGAATGCTAAAGCCGTTCGTGAAGGCGTAGGCGTAACCGGTGTAACTTCATCAGATTTATTGCAAGACTCCCCAGAAAAAGTACTTGGGTTAATGTCGTCTTGGCAAAGTAAATACCCTCAAACAACGCTCGCTTTAGTGTCAGCTTTATATGAAGCCTGCCAATGGCTTGAAAATGTTCCCAATCGTTTTGAAGCAGCAAGATTATTGAGCCGTGCCTGCTACCTAGACACACACATTGATGTAATAGCACCTTCATTGCTTGGCAGTTGCTTAACCTTTAACGGCACAACACCGCGAAAAGTAACAAGTTATAATCAATTTTCCACACTAGACGACCCAGAGTTTAACAAGCCTGCCCTAAATTGCGGTGAAAAAATTGCCGATTTAATGCAAGAATGTGGGCATATAAGCACCAAACAACGAACTAAACTGAGCATTGCCAATATTTATAGAGAAGATATATATCTAACGGCTATTAGCATTTGAAACAAACTTAATTCTACATAATAGCTAATCTCGAATATTAGTATAAATTATCAACTTATAAATTCGATTCACACTGAACATTAATTAAGGCTGATAATGTAAAGTAGAGGTTAAGCGGACAAATAAGCGCACCAAATTAAGGCGAGACTTTCCCAACATTGGATCAATTAAACAGTTTGAGCACCACAAAAAAAACCTAAAAAACACTAAACCATTGATTTAAATACAAATAAAAACAGTGGCACTAAATATGCTTTATTATTAGCATTATGTTTTCGAATTAATACAATCAACAGCGGTTGCATTAATATAAGTTGAAAACAATATAAGCTAAAAAATTACTAAAAATTTATCTCGTTAAAACTAATCGCACTGCAACGGCGTAGTCACTATTAGTTTGGCATTGTAGCCCATAGCACTTGGATTTTATCCAAAGTGCTATGGGCTTTTTTATTTGGAGAAAAGTATGTTGAAAATACCTTTAAAAAAGAAATGTAAAAAGTTATACCATGCTGCCATTGCCAGTATATGTATATCAGGTGCCTTGCTAACCTCGACTTTACAAGCAGCTGAATTAGGTTATCCAGAAAAAGAAGAACTGAAATTCGGTTTTATTAAACTAACTGATATGGCCCCTATTGCTATTGCATATGAAAAAGGCTTTTTTGAGGATGAAGGCTTATACGTCACCATTGAATCTCAAGCAAACTGGAAGGTTTTACTTGATGGCGTCATAGATGGTCGCTTAGACGGCGCTCATATGCTAGCTGGTCAACCAATAGCAGCGACAATAGGTTATGGCACTAAGGCTGATATTATCACGCCTTTTTCAATGGATTTAAATGGCAATGCCATTACTGTTTCTAATGATGTTTGGAAACAAATGAAGGTTAATATTCCTAAACAAGCCGATGGACGTCCTGTTCATCCAATTAAAGCTGATGCACTAAAACCTGTAGTAAGCAAATTCCTTAATGAAGGTACCCCTTTTAAAATGGGGATGGTCTTTCCTGTTTCTACACATAACTATGAATTACGCTACTGGTTGGCTGCTGGTGGTATTCACCCTGGATTTTATGCACCTCATAAAGGTGATACTTCTGGCCAGATTGATGCCCAAGCATTGCTATCAGTTACGCCTCCACCGCAAATGCCTTCAACATTAGAGGCTGGCACTATCCATGGATATTGCGTAGGTGAACCTTGGAATCAACAAGCGGTATTTAAAGGTATTGGTGTACCCGTAGTTACTGATTATGAAATTTGGAAAAACAACCCTGAAAAAGTCTTTGGTATCACAAAAGAGTTCGCCGAAAAATACCCGAATACCACTATTCGCTTAACCCGAGCGCTTATTCGCGCTGCAAAATGGTTAGACGATAACAATAATGCCAATCGCCCTGAAGCCGTTAAAATTTTATCTCAATCTAACTATGTTGGTGCTGATTATAAAGTTATTGCAAATAGCATGACCGGAACCTTTGAGTATGAAAAAGGCGATATACGTTCATTACCTGATTTCAACGTATTCTTCCGTTATAACGCAACTTACCCTTACTACTCAGATGCAATTTGGTATTTAACACAAATGCGCCGTTGGGGACAAATTAGCGATGACAAGCCAGATAGCTGGTACAAGGAGATTGCCGCAAAAGTTTATCGTCCTGATATTTATATGGCTGCCGCTCAATCTTTAGTTGATGAAAAAATAATGTCAAAAAGCGATTTCTCAGATCTAGCTGATGAAGACGGTTTCCGTGCCCCACAAAAACACTTTATTGACAATATTGTATATGACGGCACAACACCAAACGCTTATATCAATAAGTTTAATATTGGTTTGAAAAATGGTGACAAGCTTTAGCCCTTGAACAAACTTTAATGCGCATTAGTGCGCTGTAACCAGCGCACTAGGGAGAGAAAATGACTGCCTTAATAAATAAACAAAAGACAGGTATAACGCCTATGAATAGGAACAAAATCATCATGCCCTTGTTGTTAAAAAAAGTACAAACCTTTATTTTACCTATGGCCGGTATTTGCTGTTTCTTGCTGCTATGGTCATTAACTGCCAATAGCATTGAAACTTCACTAGGTAAGTTTCCAGGCCCTAGTGCTGTTGCAACTCAAATGGTTAACTTAGTTAATGAGCACAATACAGAACGTGATAAAGAAAAAGCTTTTTATATACGCCAAGATGAACGAAATGAAGCTCACATGGCAAAGGATCCTAGTTATCAACCAAAAGTACGCATGTACACCGGCAAAGAGACCTTCTTAGATCAAATAGTTACCAGTTTAATTACCGTATTAAGTGGTTTTTTAGTGGCTGCAATTATTGCTATTCCCTTAGGTATTGCTATCGGATTAAGTAAAAACTTGAATCGAGCGATTAACCCAATAATACAAGTATTCAAGCCGGTATCCCCTTTGGCTTGGTTACCCCTAGTTACCATGGTAGTAAGTGCTGTGTACGTATCTCCGGATCCAATGTTTGCAAAATCATTTGTTAACTCATTAATCACAGTAACCCTATGTAGCCTTTGGCCTATGGTTATTAACACTTCGTTTGGTGTTGTGTCGATGAATCAAGATTGGGTAAATGTCAGTAAAGTATTAAGTCTGCCAAAACTCGTACATATTCAAAAAATTGTTTTACCTGCGTCTGTTCCTGCCATTTTTACGGGTATGAGAATGTCATTAGGTATTGCGTGGATGGTACTTATTGCGGCAGAAATGTTGGCACAGAATCCAGGGTTAGGAAAGTTCGTTTGGGATGAATTCCAAAACGGTAGTTCACAGTCATTAAGTCGAATCATGACAGCCGTTATTGTTATTGGCCTTATTGGCTACATGCTTGACCGCACCATGCTGCAATTACAAAGAATGTTGTCTTGGGACAAATCAAGTGCGCAACTGTAATCAATAACAAAGAGGAAATCACATGAGTATTATTTTAGACATCAGTAAAGTAGATATGGTATTTCCAACCCCTAAAGGTGATTTCACCGCATTAAAGGGAGTTGACTTACAAATTAAAAAAGGGGAGTTCATTTCACTTATTGGCCATTCTGGTTGTGGTAAATCAACTGTATTAAATATTGTTGCCTGTATACACAAAGCAACTATTGGCGGTGTTTTACTGAACAATAAAGAAGTAACTGAACCGGGTCCTGAACGCGCAGTAGTTTTTCAAAACCATTCATTATTACCTTGGCTAACCGCTTATCAAAATATTGAATTAGCCGTAAAACGTGTATTTAAAAATAAAATGTCAAAAGCAGAGATGAAGGAATGGATTGAACATAATTTACGTTTAGTTCATATGGATCATGCGAAAGATAAACGTCCTGATGAAATTTCAGGTGGTATGAAGCAACGAATTGGTATTGCCAGAGCTCTTGCAATGAAGCCAGAAGTTCTCTTAATGGATGAGCCGTTTGGTGCACTTGATGCTTTAACGCGTGCACATATGCAAGACTCTTTAATGGAGATCCAGCAAAAGCTTAATAATACCGTGATTATGATTACTCATGACGTAGATGAAGCCGTTTTATTATCTGATCGCATTGTCATGATGACCAATGGTCCTGCCGCAACAATTGGTGAAATATTAGATGTTAATTTACCTCACCCACGAAACCGTTTAGCCCTCGCAGAAGATCCTGAATATAACCGACTTCGATCAGCCGTCTTAACTTTCTTATATGAAAAACAAAGAAAAGTTGAACATATATCGGTACCTGATACAGACAAAGTAAAACAGAAATCATCGAGTGTAGCTTAATTAATTGAGCAAAATAAAAAATATAAAAATAAGAAAAAAAAATAAAAAACATCAAAAAAATTTAAGGGATAACCATGCAAACAGAATATAAATTATACACAATTGCTGCCTTGACTTTATTAGCCACTATAGGTATTTCAGCTAACGCCAATGCAGAAAATCAAGCGAAAACAACCATTGATTTAAACTTACGTTACGAAGCAGTAGACCAAGAAAATACGTTAAAAGACGCATCAGCATTAACATTAAGAACGCGATTAAATCATACTACTGCTAGCTACAATGGCTTCTCAGGTGTGGTTGAATTTGAAGACTCTCGTCAAATTGCAGGAGTGGATGACTATAACGATACCGTTGGTAATAACGCAGAGTACTCTGTAATTGCCGACCCTGAGTCAACCGAACTTGATCAAGCTTTTGTACAATATAAACAAGGTAAGCTTACCGCAAAAGTTGGCCGCCAAGTCATCACGTTAGATAATCACCGTTATGTTGGCCATGTAGGATGGCGTCAAGATAGACAAACTTTCGATGCTGCAACAATCAACTACAACGCCTTAGAAAATCTTAATATCAGCTACAGTTTTCTTAATAAACGTAATCGCATATTTGCACAAGCAAATGACCTTCATTCAAAAGATCATTTAATTAATATTGCTTACAAAACCCAATACGGGCAACTAACTACTTATGGCTACCTTTTAGAAGTTGATGAAGGCACAACCAATGGTTTAGATACTTTTGGTCTGAGTTTTAAAGGACAAAAGGATAACTTTTCATATTTTGCTGAATTTTCTACTCAAGACTCTGAAAGTGGCACAACAGACTATTCGGCAACTTACATAGCGCTTGAAGGTGGCTATAGCTTTAATGCCGTAACATTAAAACTAGGTGCTGAAGTGTTAGGTAGCGATGACGGAATGTACGGTTTTTCAACGCCACTAGCAACCCTTCATAAATTTAATGGTTGGTCAGATCAATTCTTAGCAACACCTAAAGAAGGCTTAGTTGATCTATATGCATCATTATCAGGTAAAGCATTCGGTGGCGGTTGGACAGTAGTAGTACATGACTTTTCAGCTGATGAAGCAAGTGAATCTGTTGACGATTTAGGTAGCGAGATCAATGCCGTATATGCGAAAAAATTTGCTAACAATTATACCGCTGGTATCAAGTATTCAGCTTATTCAGCAGGTGATACTGCCTCAGGTAAAGTTGATACCGATAAGGTTTGGGTCTGGGTTAGCGCTAAGTTTTAACTCAGTGAAAACCGTTAATTATCTCACCCGACAATCACTAACTTGAACGAATAACAATATACAAGGTTAACTCCCGATATTTAAATGAGGAGTTAACAAAATTTATAAAACCAATATCAATATTGAAGCAGGTATCCAAATGAGCTCAAATAATCAACAATCAATAAAAAAACAAAGCGTGGTCGTTGTCGGTAACGGCATGGTTGGTCATCATTTTGTTGAGCAATTAGCTCAATTGAGAACAGCTAACCAAGCAATAGAGATAACCGTTTTATCAGCCGAATCTCGACTAGCTTATGATCGTGTGCACCTTTCAGAATACTTTAGCGGCAAAAGCGCTGAAGATTTAGCAATGACTGATGAGAAAACCTATCAAGATTGGGGGGTTAATTTTCAAACTAATGCAAAAGTCGTTGATATTGATCGTAGCAATAAAAATGTTGTAACAGAAAGTGGTCAAATAATCGATTACGACAAACTTATCTTAGCAACAGGTTCTTATCCATTTGTTCCTCCTATTCCAGGAAAAGATCGCGACCATTGTTTAGTGTATCGAACTATCGATGATCTTGATGAAATTCAAGCTAGTGCTAATGTCAGTAAAGTGGGGGTTGTTATCGGTGGTGGTTTACTTGGTCTTGAAGCTGCAAACGCCCTAACCCACCTAGGTTTAAAAACACATGTTGTTGAGTTTGCGCCACAATTAATGGGCGTTCAAATTGATGCTGGTGGTGGTCGATTATTAAAAGAAAAAATTGAAGCATTAGGCGTAGAAGTTCATACCTCAAAGGCAACAAATGTTATCGAAGATGGCGATAAGTGTCGTTATAAGCTTTGTTTTAGCGATGATACTACCTTAGAAACTGACCTTATTTTATTCTCAGCAGGCATTCGTCCTTACGACAACCTTGCGCGAACTTTCGATTTAGAATTAGGTGAACGTGGCGGTATTGTTATTAATAACCAATGCCAAACGTCTGATAAAGATATATACGCTATTGGTGAGTGTGCACTTTGGAACAACTTTATCTTCGGGTTAGTTGCCCCTGGTTACAGCATGGCCAAAGTGGCCGCAAAACATGTTATGGGGGAAAAAGAATCGTTTACTGGTGCTGATATGAGTACCAAATTAAAACTAATGGGCGTTGAAGTAGGCTCAATAGGTGATGCACATGCAAAAACATCAGGCGCATTAACTTATACTTATGAGAATCAGCCTGAAGGCGTTTACAAAAAAATAGTTGTTTCAAGTGATAAAAGTAAAATGCTTGGTGCCGTATTAATTGGTGATACTAGTGAATATGACTCGTTACTACAATACATGCTTAACGGTATTGATTTACCTGAATCACCAGAAGCATTAATACTCCCTTCTTCAGGTGAAAAACCAACATTAGGTGCAGATGCATTACCTGATACGGCCATGATTTGTTCATGTCATAACGTCACTAAAGGCGATATTATTGCCTCAATAGACCAAGGTGCATGTACTGTTGGTGATGTAAAAACCTGTACTAAAGCCAGTACTGGTTGTGGTGGTTGTGCTGCTTTATTAAAAAATGTTGCTGACGCAGAATTTGAAAATCGTGGTGTTGAAGTTAAAAAGGATATTTGTGAGCATTTTGCTTATTCACGTCGTGAAATTTTTGACATTATTACCGTCGAAGAAATAAAAACATTTGATGAACTTCTATCCTCGCATGGTAAAGGACATGGCTGTGAGGTCTGTAAACCTCTTACTGGCTCCATATTAGCCTCAGTATGGAATGACTATATTCTTAAAAAGCCACACTTATCACTACAAGACACTAACGATACTTACCTAGGTAACATGCAAAAAGATGGGACTTATTCCGTTGTACCACGCGTCGCTGGTGGCGAAATTACTCCCGATAAATTAATAGTGTTAGGTCAAGTAGCGAAGAAATATAACCTGTATACCAAAATAACTGGTGGCCAACGTGTTGATCTATTTGGCGCACGTGTTGAAGAGCTACCGCCTATTTGGCAAGAGCTTATCGATGCCGGTTTTGAAACAGGCCATGCCTACGGTAAATCACTTCGTACTGTTAAATCTTGCGTTGGCTCTACCTGGTGTCGATTTGGTGTGCAAGACTCAACCGCAATGGCAATATATTTAGAGAATCGCTACAAAGGGTTACGAGCGCCACATAAAATAAAATTTGGTGTATCTGGTTGTACTCGCGAATGTGCAGAAGCACAAAGTAAAGATATAGGCATTATAGCGACAGACAAAGGATGGAACTTATACGTTTGTGGCAATGGTGGCATGAAACCTCGACATGGTGATCTCTTTGCTATCGACCTAGATGATGAAACCTTAGTTAAATACATAGACTGTATTTTAATGTTTTATGTTCGTACAGGTGATCGTTTGCAAAGAACCTCTGTCTGGATGGACAATATGGAAGGCGGTTTAGATTATTTAAAACAAGTCATTATAGAAGATAGCCTTGAATTATCTGAAAGCTTAGAACAACAAATGGCATTAATTGTTGATACCTACCAATGTGAATGGAAAACAACGTTAGAAGACCCTGAAGCATTAAAACGTTTTAAACCTTTTGTTAATTCATCTAAACCCGATAGCAATATCATTTTTGTGCAAGAGCGCGACCAAATACGCCCGGCCACTAAAGATGAAAAAGCAACAAAAGTGTTAATTGAAGAAAAAATAAAGAAAATTGCTGAAGAAGCCTAAGGAATTAATCATGTCAGATCAAAATATAGCAGTAAAAAATAAAGACTGGCTAACAGTGTGTAGAACAAGTGATTTAATTAAAGATTCTGGTGTTTGTGCTTTAGTAGAGCAAGGTTTAGAACAGAAGCAAATCGCTATTTTTCATTTACCAAATACAGATAAAAAAGTATACGCCGTAGATAATTATGACCCTATTGGCGATGCTAATGTGCTGTATAGAGGCATTGTTGGCAGTGTAGGTGACGATATTGTCGTCTCCTCCCCTTTGTATAAGCAGCACTATTGTTTAACCACAGGAAAATGCTTACAAGAAGATATCAGTATTGATGTCTTCCCCGTAAGAATAATTGAAGACCAAGTACAGCTTTTTGTCTAATAACACCAGCTGACTATTAACTATATGCAAACAATCTCAGTACACACGTTTTCCCCCTGTAGTACTGAGTATTCTCTCTGTTGTTGAAAAGGTAAATTTTATGAGTTGTTCTCAATCGTCACATATTGTTCAATCTACTTGTGCGTACTGTGGTGTAGGCTGCGGTATTGATATTACGGTTGAAAATAATGAAGCCAATGCTCTCGTGGGTACGCCAGAGCATCCCGCTAATTTTGGTAAACTGTGCGTAAAAGGTAGCAATTTATTACAAACAACTGACTTAACCAATCGTTTACTTACACCACAAATAAACAATAAAACAGTTAATTGGCCTACAGCAACAAGCCATGTAGCAGAAAAGTTTTCAAAAATTATTAAAGAACATGGCCCCGATTCAGTTGCTTTTTATGTTTCTGGACAAATTCTAACAGAAGATTATTACCTTGCTAATAAGTTAATGAAGGGCTACATAGGCTCGGCCAATATTGATACTAATTCTCGGCTTTGCATGTCATCAGCCGTTGCCGCTTATAAACGCAGTTTTGGCGAAGATGTCGTCCCTTGTAGTTATGAGGATCTAGATACGGCTGAACTTATTCTCATAACAGGATCCAATGCAGCTTGGACACACCCGGTTTTATTTCAACGTATTGAAAGAGCTAAAAAGCGTAATCCAAAAATGAAAGTTGTTGTTATTGATCCTCGTAAAACAGCGACCTGTCAAATAGCTGATTACTTTTTACCGGTCAAACCAGGCAGTGATGCAGCATTTTTCAATGGTTTACTGAATTATTTAGCCCTCAATGAAGGACTCGATAACGATTATATCAACAATAACACTCAAGGTTTCGACGCAGCATTAGTAGAAGCAAGCCACTGGTCAATAGAGAAAGTCGCAACTTATTGCGATATTGAGCAACAAGATATTGAAAGTGTGTACCAATTATTTTTAACAACAGAAAAGGCAATTACCTTTTACTCAATGGGCATAAATCAATCAAGCTCAGGCGTTGATAAATGTCATAGCATTATAAATTGCCACTTAGCTACTGGTAAAATAGCCAAAGATGGTTGTGGTCCATTTTCAATAACGGGGCAACCTAACGCCATGGGTGGTAGAGAAGTTGGTGGCTTATCGAATCAATTAACAGCACATATGGATCTCGAAAACCCCAAACATCGTTCTACGGTTCAGCGTTTTTGGCAATCCCCCACTATGGCAAATAAAGCAGGTTATAAAGCCGTAGATTTATTTGATGCCATCGATGAAGGTAAAATAAAAGCCGTTTGGATTATGGCAACAAACCCATTAGTGAGCATGCCTGATCGTAAAAAAATAGCCAGAGCATTAACTAAATGTGAATTTGTAGTTGTGTCTGACTGTGTTGAAAATAATGATACTTTAGACTTTGCTGATGTAAAATTACCCGCAACACCTTGGTTAGAAAAAAATGGTACTGTCACCAACTCAGAACGTCGTATTTCGCGTCAAACTAATGCGATAGTACCTAACGGACAAGCAAAGCATGACTGGGAAATTATTGCAGACGTTGCGACGGCGATGGGGTATTCAGGCTTTAAATACTCACATGTAAGTGACGTTTTTCGAGAGTTTTCTCAATTATCTGGTTTTGAAAATAATGGTGAACGGATATTTGATATTTCTGCTTTTTCAACGATTACAACAGCACAGTATAATCATTTAAAACCAGTACAATGGCCTGTTAATGATACCTACCCTGAAGGTAAAAAACGTGTTTTTGAAGATGGTAAGTTTTCTACCCCTTCTGGCAAAGCTGTATTTTTTCCTATTAACCCTCAGATACCAACACAGAAAAAATCTGCTAAATATCCTTTTAGATTAAATAGTGGTCGCTTAAGAGACCAGTGGCATACTATGTCACGCACTGGTAAGGCATCACAACTTACCGCTCACACAGATAAATGTTATCTTTACATTAATCCAAATGATGCCGCACAGTTGCACATAGTTGATGATGAAATAGTCGATGTTTTGTCAAGCACAGGCAAAGCGACTGTTCATGTAAAATTAGATAAAAATCAACGAAGCAAAGAATGTTTCATGCCTATTCATTGGAATGAGCAATTTGCTTCTAGCGCTAACGTCAGTAATTTATATGCGAGTATTGCCGACCCTATTTCTGGTCAACCTGAAAGTAAACATGGTGCAATTACATTAAGCAAAACATCCTTTAAGCAGTTTGGTCAACTACATGTTGATAAAGACTTTATTGTTCAAACACAAGTTAATAACGAATTTTGGACTAAAGCCAAAACCAGTTATGGCATGCGCTTTGAATTTGCCAATACGCACGTTGAAACAGATATGTTAAATTGGTGTCAAACCACTAGTTGCATCTCAGGTGAATGGATGCAATTCACAACAGAAAACACCCATTATATCATTTGTTTACAAGCAGGAAAGTTAGTCTTTTTATGTTACTGTGCAGCAACAACCCCAACAATAGAAAGCGCATGGCTTGAGCATGCTTTTAGTCAAAACAATCTGCCTGAAACCGATATACAATCATTATTGTCTGGTACATCAAATGAGAGCTTTGCTAAAGGTAGACAAATCTGTAGTTGTTTTAATATTGGAGAAAAAGAAGTTATTAACGCAATAAAATCGGGGTGTCATTCAATTAGCCAGTTAGGCGATACGTTAAAGTGCGGTACTAACTGTGGCTCTTGTAAGACGGAATTAGGTGTATTACTTAGTGAACATAAGGAAAATAAAGAAGAAATAATGTTAACCATGCTTTAATCAGGTTTCAATCACATGCCATATAACGAATTGTTTTTAAAGGCAACATGTCAATATGGGGTCAAAGCTGGTTAGATATATTACTTCTATTATGGTTACTACTACGATTCACTCTTAATTTAACTGGCTACTCAGTAGCTTCTAACGGGCTAGTCGAATCATCTAAACTAATTCGGCGCGCTTCACTTTCCAGTAAAACAGGAATATCTTGCTCAATGGCATAAGCTAGTTTATCAAATTTACAAATAAGCTCTTGCTGTTCTTTATCATATTCCAGCTTACCTTTACACACAGGGCACGCTAATATTTCCATTAATTTTACATCAAAAGCCATAATTTCACTCTCTTCATTGGTTTTATCTTTAAGTAGAATCAGTTCACTTCTACCTTGGTAATTAAATTAACTAATTAGTTACTAGCTAAGTTTATAGCTAAACTAATAACTAGCTTAATAGTTTAACTCGTCATTATTGTCACTTTACTTAAAAAAACTTTATACTTTAAAGCTACTTATAGCCTGAATTAATACTTCTTTGTCTTGCTCTGAAAACTGGGCACTAACAGGTAAATACCACCAGTTCTTTTGCGCGAAGGCTCGACATTTTACCGCATCTTTCTCTGTCATTAATAGCGGTAAATCTGTTTTAAATTCAACAAAGTCATTAACAGTGAAGTTCTTATGGTCAATAAAGCCTTGTTGTGTTGCTAAATCAAAGCCTAGCGTTTGTAACGTATCAAAAAAACGTTGCGGCTCGCCAATACCGGCAATAGCGTTAACGATTTGCCATTGTTGAATAAAATCCGGTAACAACATTTTTTCACCCGTTATTACTTGAATTAATTCACAGCCTGCTAACGTCATGAATAAAGGCTTACTCACTAGCTGTTTAGTATGGTCTGAGTTGTTACCATTATAAATAATCAAGTCAGCTTTTTTTAAACGCCAAGTACCTTCTCGTAAAGGTCCTGCCGGCAACAGTAAGCCATTGCCAAAAAGACGCTTGGCATCAATAATTACCAACTCTAAATCACGTTGTAATCGATAATGCTGTAAACCATCATCGCTGATGACAATATTACACCCTTGCTCAATTAACTTTTCTGCATTAGCAACACGATCAGCGCCGATAACAACCGGAATATTACAACGTAGATAAATTAAAAGCGGTTCGTCACCTGCTTGATAACTCGTGCTATTTTCATCCAATAAATAAGGATAAACGTCAGCTTGACTGCCATAACCACGAGAGATAACACCAGGCTTTAATCCTAACACTTTCGCAAGTTCAACTAAGTGTATAACAACAGGAGTTTTCCCATTGCCACCTACGCTAATATTACCCACAACAATAACAGGAACGTCAACTTTATACGATTTTAATAAACCAAAACGAAAAGCGACTCGCCTTACTAAACTTATTAAATAAAATAATCCAGTGAGTGGTAATAATAAAGGGACAAGCCAATATTTTGCAGAGTGTTTTTTAAACCATACTTTTTCAATTAGTCGCACACTAACTCCACTCTTCAAATTGAGCACTGATAGCACAAAAAAATAGCATCACTTTACGATTCAAATTGAAAACGATGTAATTGTGCATATGCACCTTCTTTACCAAGTAAACTTTGGTGATTACCTTGCTCAACGATTTTTCCTTGTTCCATTACAATAATTTTATCTGCATTTTCAATGGTTGATAATCGATGAGCAATAACAATAGAGGTTCTATTTTTTTGTAATGTTTGCAACGCATCCTGAATATGACGTTCAGATTCAGTATCTAAAGCACTGGTTGCTTCATCTAAAATTAAAAAGGGCGCATCACATAATAAAGCTCGGGCAATAGCCACACGCTGCCTTTGACCTCCAGATAACAAAGCACCATTCTCACCAATATTGGTTTGTAAACCTTGCTCCATCTTCTCAGCAAACTCCATCACGTGAGCACTTTTCGCCGCAGCGATAATCTCATTGATACTTGCCTCAGGTTTCCCGTAGGCAATATTGTTAGCCAAACTGTCATTAAATAACACAACATCTTGTGAAACATAGGCAAATTGTTGTCGTAAGTCGTTTAAATAATATTCTTCAATATTCACACCATCGATAAGTATTTCACCTTCACTAGCATCATAAAAACGTAATAACAGTGCACTCGCTGTTGATTTACCACTACCAGATCGCCCTACTAACGCTAAGGTTTCACCGGTATCTAGTTCAAATGAGACGTTTTCAAGCGCCCACTTAGCTGGAGTAAGTGCATTTTTATCAAAATCATAAGCAAAATTAACCGACTTAAAAGCAATTTTACCCTGTGCTTTAGTTAAATGTTTACTACCAGTATCCTTTTCTTTTTCTTGATCTAATACAGAGAAAATACTAACACAAGCAGCCATGCCTCGTTGAAATTCACTATTTACATTAGTTAGCATTTTTAATGGTCTGAGCAACATAACCATGTAAGTAATAATACTCACAAAGCTACCGGCAGAAATACTGTCACGTAAAGTTTCAGAGTTAACAGCATAAAAAACAAAAGCTAAAGCAAATGACGCTATAATTTGGATAACCGGTACACTAGCAGATTTTGCCGCGACTAATTTCATACGCTGATATCGATTTTGGTTATTTATCTGCTGAAATCGCTTAAATTCTTCTGCTTGACCACCAAAAGTTAATACAACTTTATGGCCATTAAAAGTTTGCTCTGCTGCCGTCGTCACTTCCCCCATCGCACCTTGGATATTTTTACTTATTTTACGGAAACGTTTAGAGACTAAATTAACAATAATAGTAATAATTGGCGTGATCAGTATAAAAATAGCCGAAAGTTGCCAGCTGATATAAAACATTAACCCTAGTAATCCTAGAACAAACGCACTTTGTTGCACAATAACCAAGATAGATTTACTCACAGAATTCAAAACTTGCTCGGTGTCATAGGTTAATTTAGAAATTAACCCTCCGGTTGACTCCTTATCATGAAAAGCCACCGGCATTCCCATGATATGCTCAAACAAGCTTTGCTTAAGATCGGTGACCACATTATTTCCTACCCAAGCTAAGCAGTAATTAGCAACAAAGTGAAAAATTCCGCGAAAAACAAAGGCTGCCACAACAAAAACAGGCGCCCATTTCATAAAATCAGGATTACTGCCAGCAAGTCCTTCATCAATTAACGCTTGTAACTTTGACAAAAAGTAAACATCGATAGCTGCGTAACCTAACATACCAATAATAGATACAATAAAACCAAGTTTATAAGGTTTAGCATAACCAAAAAGACGCTTGAAGTTTTGCCTTGTTGTGCCGTTTGTTGAATTTTCCATGGGAGAAGTTATTTCACTATATCTGAAGGATATTATAATGAGCTGATTTTAACGTAGTTTAAGTCAACAACCAACTAATCAAAGCGAATTTGCAAACCAAAACGGCCATAAATCCTCGTGATAAGTATATTGAGTAATACCCTTTTCTGATAAATCTAAAACGATTTGTCCCGAAGTAGCACTATTAAGCATTTCAATATTGTTTGACTGATATCGTTCTACAACCTCAGTAACAGGCATACGCCAACGATTTAAATATCCAGCACTGACAATAGCAAGCTTAGGGTTAACATGACTAATAAAAGCATCGCTTGATGAAGTTTTCGATCCATGATGAGGTACAACTAACACCTCAGCCTGTAATTGTGGATACTGTTCAACAAGTTTACGTTCAACTTTTCTAGAGATATCACCTGTTAATAAAACTCGGTTATTTTTATCTGAAATAAGTAACACGCAAGAATCATCGTTATTATCGCCAACTAAGCTATCAGGCCATAAAAATTCAAACTTTACCTTTTGCCAATAAAATTCTCGTCCTTGTATGCAGTGACTGTTTTTATGAGCGTTACCACTTTCACTGTCAACGTTATAAATAAGCTCTTTAATTGCAATTGACTGCTTTAAAATTGCTAACCCGCCAGCATGATCGTTATCGCTGTGGCTGATAATCACTTTATCTAACTGAGTAATTCCTGAGTATTGCAAATACGGTAAAATCACAGCATCAACCATATTAAAACCACTTTTATATGCTGCACCCGTATCGTATAAAATAGCATTATCATCACGTTTCACTAATATTGATAAACCTTGACCAACATCAAATACAACTAATTGCCAATTATTAAGGCCATCATCTGATTTATCACTCACTTTTAACATGAGTAAGAAGAAGATAGCGCACATCAACGTGATGCTCATAGCTTTAGAAGGAAGTTTTATTGTTGCTTGAAAAAATATTAAAAATACACTTAATATTCCAAACAAAACGATCAAGCTAACATCAAAACTTGATAACCTAATTATCGCCCACGAGACATTTGATAAATAAGTCAAATAGTGCCAAAGAAGCATTATTGACTCTAAACAGATAAATATTACAACCTGAGATAATTCTGGCGAAATCAACATAACAAGCACTGATAATAAGCACAAAGGAATAACGATAACACTCATCCAGGGCACTGCAATAATATTGGCTAATAAAGCAACAAGGGATATTTGTTGAAAAAATATGGCACTAATAGGCATTAAAAATAAGGTTAAACTTAACTGAATAACCACCAGTCCTTTGATAAATAACCACAATTTATTGCCTGATGATAATAAACTTTTAAAGCGCCACAATGTGATAAAAATAATAATAACGGCATACACTGATAACCAAAAACTTGCGGTAAATAAACTAAAAGGCGTTGTTAAGGTGATCATAAACAAAGTAAGTAATAACCAACGTTTGATAGATACTTTTATACCTAATAGTCTTGAGCACCAATAAAGACTAAGCATGACAAGTGCTCGAACTGTTGGTAACGAAAAACCAGCCAAGTAGCCATAACTTAGCGCTGCCACCATACTTAAAGCAATAGCCAAATAGCGACTGTTTATTCTTTGAATCTTGTGACTATTGACAAAGAATCTCAGTGGTAGGTTTTTCATTAAAAACATGAATAAAAAGAATATTCCTGTTGCTACCAATCCAATATGCAAACCTGAAATAGCAATAAGGTGCCCTGTGCCTGTTGCTTGTAAAACCTGCCATAACGCTTGACTTAACTCAGTACGAGAGCCAAAACCTAATGCTAGTAATAAAGGAGACAAATCATGTTTTGGTAATAACTGTTGATAAGAACTAAAACTTTGCTGCCGTACAGAGACTTCATCTATAAGTACCCTGTTGTCTTTATTATTGACAACATAACCTGTCGCACTTATTTGTTTACTATTAAGCCATGTCTGATAACTAAAACTCCCTAAATTAGCTAAACCATGCGCTGGCTTAAATTTAACCTGCAAGCTAACTATTTGACCTTGTTGTAAAGATAACGTTGCATTATTCCAACTTAACCTGAGTTTTAATGCGTTGGTTAATTGGTTATTATTAATGTGAGTTACGTTAATATTAAACCGTATGCGATTTTCAGGTGACAACTTTTTACTTGAAGGATCTGGCAGCTCCCTTAGAGGTGAATGTAAAGTGAGAATATCTCCTTGTACCCACTGTGTTGTACTCGATAAAGCTAAAGCATCTAAATTATTTTTTTGCCATAATTGTTGAAAATTTACGGCATGAAATAACATCCAGCTTGCACCAAAGAGTAAACCTGAGCTTAGTCGAAAGGGTTTAAAAGAAGGATTAATACGTGAAGAGTAATAAAAAAAGGTAATAGATATAAATATAAGTGAAAATAGCACAAAAATATCTGGCACTATTGGTGAGAATAATGAGAATATAGCACCCAGAAAAAAACACGCTAACCACCAGTCCATAGTGAATAAAATACTTCCTGTATCAATTGCTGTGTAATCAATGTATTAACGAATAATCGACGATAAAAACTTGAATCTAATAGTAAGTATATGCCAAAAAAACTAATTAAGCGCATAATGCCAGACAATCAGCGTATCAAAGACAATAAACACTTAAGAATCTTTGGTGCTTTATTGCACAATCCTAACTTATGGCATATGAACCGTCATTCAGTAGCAAAAGCTTTTGCTGTTGGGCTGTTTTTCGCTTTTATTCCAGTACCTTTTCAAATGGTGTTAGCTGCAGGTACAGCCATTATGGTACATTCAAATTTACCACTTTCAGTTGCTTTAGTTTGGTTAACAAACCCGTTCACCATGCCTGCAATCTTTTATTTTTGCTATTCTGTCGGCGCATGGTTAATAAGCGCTCCTGTTCATGATTTTAAGTTTGAAGCAAACTGGCAATGGATAGCAGATAGTTTATCATCAATAGGTCCTGCATTTTTATTGGGCTGTGGCGTATTAGCCATAATTTTTTCTGTGTTAGGCTATTTTGGTATGCAACTCTTATGGCGTTACAGTGCGGTTAAAGCATGGAAAAAACGTAGCAAGAATGAAAAATAACTCAAAAACATCGTAATCCTAAATCAATTCGGGTTACGATGCCGCTAGATAAAATCAAATTATTAACGAGATAACGAACAATTTACTTCGGCTCTGGCCGCGTGATTGAAAAATGCTGATATGCCCTATCGGTAGCAATTCTGCCACGAGGTGTACGCTGTAAGAAGCCTTGTTGAATCAAAAATGGCTCAAGAACATCTTCTATGGTTTCGCGCTCTTCACCAATAGCAGCAGCCACATTATCAAGTCCAACAGGCCCTCCCATAAACTTGTCAATAATCGCATGTAATAGCTTTCTGTCCATAATGTCAAACCCTTCATTATCAACTTCTAACATATCAAGAGCTGATGCCGCGGTTTCTTGATTCACTAGACCATGAGTTTTAATATCAGCATAGTCCCGTACACGACGTAACAATCGATTAGCGATACGAGGTGTACCTCGAGAGCGGCGTGCAACTTCAAAAGCCCCTAGCTCATCAATATCTAAATTTAGAAAATGTGCTGAACGTTTAACAATACTGGTTAAATCTTCAACATTGTAAAACTCTAAACGTTGCACAATACCAAATCTATCTCTTAGTGGCGATGTTAACGCACCGGCTCTAGTGGTAGCACCAATTAAAGTAAAAGGCGGTAAATCTAATTTTATAGAACGAGCAGCAGGCCCTTCCCCAATCATGATATCAAGTTGATAATCTTCCATTGCAGGATAAAGTATTTCCTCAACTACAGGGCTTAATCGATGGATTTCATCAATAAAAAGAATATCATTTTCTTCTAAATTGGTTAACAGTGCCGCTAAATCGCCTGCCTTTTCTAACACAGGGCCAGAAGTGGTTCGAATATTAACGCCCATTTCATTAGCAACAATATTGGCTAAGGTTGTTTTACCTAGACCTGGAGGCCCAAAAATAAGTAAATGATCTAGGGGCTCTTCGCGTTTTTTAGCCGCAGGAATAAAAATTTCCATTTGTGCTTTAACATGAGCTTGCCCAGTATAGTCAGTGAGCATTTTAGGACGAATGGCACGATCAACACCTTCATCTTCAATACTTGCGACAGGCTCAATTAAACGATCTGCTTCTATCATTTTTATTTCCTATGATTACCGACACGCTTTGCGTTGCAATAATTAATATTATTTATGTTAGTAAAGGTTCTGCTTTAGGAGAGTACAGTGGCAGTATGAGTATTTACAACATCGATTTTAAAGAAAGGCGTATAATATCCTCGCTCGACATACCTTCATTATAAACAGCTTTAACAGCTTTATCTGCTTGTACTTGTTTATAACCTAATGAAATAAGAGCATTAATCGCGTCACCTTTATTATTACGGAAGGGATCATTCACAAAAGTATTTTCGGTGGTCAATTGTACTGGCATTGCATCCGTTGCTGGTGTTAACGAAGTGACTTGCCAGTCCTTTAAGCGATCTCGCATTTCAATTAACAAACGTTCAGCTGTTTTTTTACCGACCCCAGGAATTTTAACAATACCAGAGACATCATCATGGGCAACATAACTCACAAATTGATCAGCTGACATTGCTGATAATACCGCTAAGGCTAATTTAGGGCCAACACCATTCACTTTAATTAATAACCGAAAAAGCTTTCGTT
The DNA here is from genome assembly GCF_030547765.1 of Colwellia sp. 6_MG-2023. Lineage (NCBI taxonomy): Bacteria > Pseudomonadati > Pseudomonadota > Gammaproteobacteria > Alteromonadales > Colwelliaceae > Colwellia > Colwellia sp. 6_MG-2023. Next base: position 25,444 of record NZ_JAUOPP010000011.1, read on the forward strand.
CCGTCGTATTAGCGAAACCATACAATAATTGTGCATCTTCACGAACAACAAAATGAGTGTAGATAATCACTTGCTCATGCAATTCAGGTAGTGCATAAATACTTGTCATTGGCATCGTTACTTCGTAACCAACACCTGCACACTCAATGAGAATTTCGGGGGGGAATTTTTCAACTAAAGTACCAGATAAACGACCAATCACAAGATAAACCTAAAGAAAACAATTAATATGATAAAATCATACCACTAGATATTTATACAGTAAACTATTTTAATTCTGATAATATTTTAGTTAGTTTATATTTTCTGATAGTTTAGACTGTGAAGAACCAAAATACAGTGAATACAATTTTTCCTTATCGTTTAACTAAACGAGCAGTTACTAAAAATCAATTATTTACCAACAAGTATTAAGCATACAAATACATTATGAAAAAGACTTCTTTACCCAACAGAAAAATAAACATGGCTATTATTGGCAGTAATTTTATCGTGGATACCTTCTTAACTGCCGCAGTAGAAGTTGAGGAATTTAACTTTTACGCTATATATTCTCGTCAACAAGCGACAGGTGAAGCTAAGGCGTTACAGTATGATTATATAAATGATGGTAAAAAAGTAAAAGTATTTACTGATTTAGCTGTAATGCTTGATGATGACAATATTGACGCTGTATATATTGCGTCTCCAAATAGCTTTCATGCTAAACAAGCTATTCAATGTTTGAACGCCGGAAAACATGTCTTAGGCGAAAAACCGAGTGCATCAAATAGTAAAGAGTTAAGCGAAATATTATCTGCTGCAATAGAAAATAATTGTTGTTTTATGGAAGCATTAATGAGCTTACATCTACCAAACTTTTCATTGGTCAAACAGCATATTTATCGTATTGGAAAGCCGCGTAAATATTTTGGCCAATATTGCCAATACAGTTCAAGATACTCCCTAGCGCTCGACTCTTTAGCAAAAAATATATTAACGCCAGATAAACCAAGTCAAATACCTAATACTTTTTTACCCGAGTTTGCTAACGGCGCATTAATTGATATTGGTATATACCCACTTTATCCTGTTGTCGCTTTATGGGGCGAGCCTGACACTATTTCTGCCCAAGGCGTAAAACTCGAAACAGGAGTAGACGGTGCTGGTGATTTACAACTAAATTATGGAGATAAGATCGCTAATATCAGCTATTCAAAAATAAGTAATGGTGAAAACTTTGTAGAATTTCAAGGCGAATTAGGTCGATTAAGAATTGAATTTGTTGCATTAATGAGTAAAGTTGAACTGTTTTTGAATAATGGCAGTTATGAGTTACTCAGCATGAATAAAGGCACAAATTCAGATAAAGGTGTAATTGAAAATCATCAACCAATGAGTTATGAAATATCACATTTTATTGAATTAGTTCAAGCACATAAACACCTAAATAAACCAGTGAAAACAGTAAATATTGACGCTTTACAATCACCAGTAACCACCTGGGAATTAAGCAGACAGGTAATATCAATTATTGACCAAGCACGAAAGAAAATAGGGGTCATTTACCCTAATGATTAATTCCATTAGTTTATTTAAACTAATGGAATTAACTTAACTAAACTAAACTTAACTAAACTTGGCATTAGTATTAGTTAAGTATTATCTTAATCTTCTTCTCACTGTCTTTTGTGCTTGTCCGGTGAGTTTTGCTAAACTTTCATGGCTATTAGCATGGCATAATGCCACGGCTAATGCATCGGCTGCATCGGCTTGTGGTGTGCCAGGTAACCTAAGAATAGTTTTGACCATATGTTGCACTTGGCTTTTATCGGCAGCTCCTGTGCCAACAACAGCCTGCTTAATTTGCCTTGCGGAGTATTCAGCAATCAATAAATCATGATTAGTTGCTGCAACGATAGCAGCCCCACGAGCTTGTCCTAATTTAAGTGCAGAGTCTGGGTTTTTTGCCATAAAGACTTGTTCAATTGCGAACATATCAGGCTTAAATTGAAGAATTATTTCAGAAACGCCCGCAAAAATAGTTTGTAAGCGTGAGCCAAGATCTTCACCTTGACTAAGCGCTTTAATACAACCACTACCAAGATAGGTAAAACTGCGTCCTTCATAATTAATAACACCGTAGCCTGTAAAGCGCGAACCGGGATCAATACCGAGGATTATTGACATAGTAAATAACGAATCATTAGTTATAAGAACGACCGCCAGTATAACTGGCAATCGCTACTCAATACTATTTATTCGTCATCACTACTCTTTTCAAGCTTTTGGATACCTAACTCAGCTAACTGATCAGGATTAGCATTACCAGGCGCATTAGTTAATGGACAAGCCGCAGTAGTCGTTTTAGGGAACGCCATTACTTCACGAATTGAAGTTGTGCCAGTCATTAACATCACTAAACGATCAAGACCAAAAGCAAGACCAGCATGAGGTGGAGCACCATATTGTAGCGCTTCAAGTAAGAAGCCAAACTTTTCTTGTGCTTCAGCTTCATCAATACCTAAAATTCTAAAAGCAGCTGACTGCATATCTTGCTTATGGATACGTACTGAACCACCACCTAATTCACAGCCATTTAGAACCATGTCGTAAGCATCAGATAAAGCACCTAATGGATTAGCTTCAAGTTGCTCAGGTGTTAAATTCGTTGGTGCAGTAAATGGATGATGAAGCGCATGCATACGACCATCTATTTCTTCAAACATAGGGAAGTCAACAACCCATAATGGTTTCCATTCACCTTCTAATAAATCTAAATCTTCACCGATTTTAAGACGTAATGCACCAAGTGATTCACTTACTACACTATAAGTATCTGCACCAAAGAAAATAATATCACCTGTCGCCGCTTTAGTGCGTTCAAGTAATGCTTTTGCGGCATCCGCTGATAAGAATTTTAATATTGGTGATTGTAAACCTTCAACACCCGTGGATAAGGCAGCATCAATATCATTTACTTTCATCCATGGCATACCTTTAGCGCCATAAATACCAACAAACTTAGTAAGATCATCAATGCCTTTTCTTGAAAACTTCGCCGCTCCACCAGGAACACAAATAACAGCTACACGACCATTTTCATCATTTGCAGGGCCTGAAAACACTTTAAACTCAACGTCTTTGACTAAATCATCAACATCAACTAGCTCTAATGGATTTCGTAAATCTGGTTTATCTGAACCATAACGTGCCATTGCTTCAGAAAATGGCATACGAGGAAAATCACCTAAATCAACATCAAGCATTTCTTTGAATAGTTCACGGATCATTGTTTCAGTGACTTCCATCACCTGATCACTCGACATAAATGACGTTTCAATATCTATTTGTGTAAATTCAGGTTGTCTATCAGCACGTAAATCTTCATCACGGAAACACTTAACGATTTGATAATAACGTTCCATGCCAGACATCATTAACAATTGTTTAAATAATTGTGGTGATTGTGGTAAAGCAAAAAACTTACCTTTATGAGTACGACTTGGTACTAAATAATCACGCGCACCTTCAGGTGTTGCCGCCGTTAAAATAGGTGTTTCTATATCTAAAAAGCCTAAATTTTCTAATGAACTACGTACTTTTGACGTTACTTTTGCACGAAAACGAAGTCGCTCTGTCATTTCAACACGACGTAAATCAAGATAACGGTACTTTAAACGTTGCTCTTCTGAGTTTGTTTGATTTGAGTCTAATGGTAGTGGCGCTGACTTATTTAAAATCGTTAACTCTAAACCTAATACTTCAATAGCACCCGTTTTCATGTCTTTATTTACTTGACCTTCTGGGCGTGCTCTTACTTTACCTTTTAACTGAACACAAAATTCATTACGTAAAGTGTTTGCCGTGGCAAGTACTTCAGGTAAATCTGGATCATAAACTACCTGCACTAATCCTTCACGATCACGAAGATCTAAAAAGATAACAGCACCTAAGTCACGACGACGGTTTACCCAGCCACAAAGAGTGACTTCTTGACCAATATGAGATTCATTAACCTCACCACAATAAAGACTACGCATAGTTTTTGCCTTGATAATAATAGAAACTACTGCTTGCAGGTACATCATGAACAACCCATGAATAACTTAGTGCAAGCTTATAAATGCCGGATATTATAAAGCAATGAATAGTAAAGTCACCCTAACTCAGAGTGATTATTTCATTAACTTAACTGAACAGACATTCAAAAAGGACAGTTATGGCTTTATCCCATGTAAATCGATATTAAAATTCAACTTTGCAGGTTCCTTTGCTTATATATCGAATAAATATCAGTTAAAATAACTCAAACTGTTACAACAATGAAAGCCATGAATACTTCAGACACTAACTTAACCAATACTGATTTAATTTATTCAAACCCACACGCACAAGTAAAAGACTTTGCTTTTGACGCACAAGTTGTGGAAGTTTTCCCCGATATGATTTCGCGTTCTGTGCCGGGCTATAACACAATTATTGACACTATTGGCCGTCTGAGCCAACGCTTTGTACAACAAGACACCTTGATATATGATTTAGGCTGTTCTTTAGGTGCAGCAACATTAGCCATGCGCAAGCGTATAAAAAACACGAAATGTAAAATTATAGCCGTTGATAATTCACCAGCAATGATTGAACGCTGCACAATGCATATTAATGCTTTTAAAGGTGAAACACCCGTCGAAGTGATTGAAGCTAATATACAAGATGTAGAGGTGACTAATGCTTCAATGGTCGTGCTCAATTTTACGCTGCAGTTTGTTGATAAAGCTGATCGTCAAAGCTTAATTAATAATATAGCCGAAGGCATTAATGATGGTGGTATTCTTGTTATTTCAGAAAAAATATCTCATGGTGATTCTGTTATTGATGAGCACTTAATCGATTTACATCATAACTTTAAACGTGCAAATGGCTATAGTGAATTAGAAGTAGCACAAAAGCGTACCGCATTAGAAAACGTGATGCGCACTGACTCAGTAGAGCAACATATTCAACGTTTAAAAGAGGCTGGCTTTAGCCATGTTTCACCTTGGTTTCAGTGTTTTAATTTTATTTCTTTTATTGCAATAAAATAGTTAACCTAACAAATACTTTACCTTATATATTAATTTCTAAATAGAAGTAATCTACAGACAAACACTATGACAAATTTTAGTAACTTTTATCAACAAATTGCGACTAACCGTTTAAGCCATTGGTTAAACACTTTGCCTGCACAGCTTGATCACTGGCAAAAGAACGAACTTCATGGCGAATTTAAACATTGGCAGAAAACGCTAGAAGCCTTACCTAATGGTCAGAGTAACAACGTAGATTTAACCACAAGTGTTACTGTGGGTAGTAAGGGTGATTTAAATCCCGGTGAAGAAAAACGCTTAGAAAACTTAATGAAAAAGTTTAAACCTTGGCGTAAAGGTCCATACCATATTCATGGCCTGCACATAGATACAGAATGGCGTAGCGACTTTAAATGGGATCGATTAGCGGAACATATTGGCGATTTATCAGGTAAGTATGTTTTAGATATAGGTTGTGGCAGCGGCTATCATTTATGGCGAATGCGCGGTGCCGGAGCTAAATTTGTTGTTGGCGTAGATCCCACACAACTCTTTTTAATGCAATTTAATGCTGTACAACATTTCATTCAAGATAAAGCGGTTAACTTATTACCTTTAGGTGTTGAACAATTACCGGAATTAAAATCTTTTGACACTGTTTTTGCCATGGGCGTTTTATATCATCGCCGCTCTCCTATCGATTTCCTTTACCAGTTAAAATCACAATTAGTCAAAGGTGGTGAGCTAGTGCTAGAAACCTTAATTGTAGACGGCGATGAAAATACGGTATTAGTACCTGGTGAACGCTATGCTAAAATGCGCAACGTTTGGTTTTTACCAAGCGCTAAGGCAATGTGCGCATGGTTAGAGCGCTGTGGCTTTAGCAATATTCGAGTTGTAAATACAGATATTACCGCCTTAGATGAGCAACGAAAAACAGAGTGGATAGATACTGAATCATTGTCTGACTTTTTAGACCCAGAAGATAACAGTAAAACAATCGAGGGCTACCCAGCGCCACAAAGGGCTATTTTTATTGCTAATGCTTAATGAACCTAAGATCTCAGGTTCATTATTCTTTCCTACTAAATCCTAGGCTTTCTAAGCTAGTTTTGAGTTTGAGGTTTTAGGTAACTATCAATAATTTTTTGATAGTTACCGTTCGCCTTAATCTCGCTGATGCCATTATCAAAATCTTTCTGCAGTTGCTGATTGCTAAAGCCAGCAACATAATCAATATTTCCGAACAATGGATGAACGACAAATTCGGCATTATAAATATTCTTACTTAAGCCTTCTTTTTTCATTAAAGTGAGTAAATACTTAAAAATATCTATATCAATTACCAGAGCATCAACTCGTTGAGTAAATAATAATGCTACTTGGCTTTTCTGATCAGCTAATTCAACATAACTATTCGACTCTTTGAAAATATCATTGTATTCCTTTCCTAAAAACTTGAGCGCATTTTGAAATCCAGCAACGCGCATACCTGATAAATCTGAAATTTTTGTTATATTGACGTTATTATCTGCCAGTGTCACCACTACATTTCGGTAACTTATATAAGGTTTTGAAAGATATAACCCTAATTCATTTTCTGTCGTTGATAAGGTAATCAAGCCTTGAATATTACGTTTTTTATACACCTCTATATGCCTAGTCATTGGCAAATAAAAAAAGCTTATTTGATAGTGATATTTATCAAGTGCCGCCTGGATAATTTCAATTTGCATACCTTTATCATTCTCAACAAAAATAAAAGGCGGTTTAGATAAGCCGGCAAGCAAGATAATGTGATTATCTTCAGCACAAAATGCATTAGGCTGAATATAGGCAAAAAATAGCATTATAAAAACACTTGTTTTAACTAAAAATTTCAAAACAATTCACTCCTAAATTAATACCTAAATTAATACCCAAATTAATACTTAGCTCACTTCGAAATAAAGACTGATTGATACTATTTATTATTCGCTATAGTATCAATCAGTGTAACATCAATTGGTATATTGTTATTCATGAAAAATCAAGACGGTATGAGAAAGCTATGAATGAAGTTTGGTTGGAAAGACGTTTAAAGAAAGTATCAAAAAGACAACATGATCATCGTGATCCTTTTCAACGAGATCGTGCTAGAATTCTACACTCCGCCGCTTTTAGACGATTACAATCAAAAACTCAGGTCATGGGTAGCGGTCAAAGTGATTTTTATCGCACACGGTTAACTCATTCTCTTGAAGCTGCGCAAATTGGCTCAGGTATTACCGCACAACTTCGCTGTAAATACCCTCAATTATGCCAAACATTATTTCCAGTTACTGATAGCTTAGTGGAAGCCATTTGTTTAGCGCATGATATTGGTCACCCTCCTTTCGGGCATGGCGGTGAAGTAGCATTACATTACATGATGCGAGATCATGGCGGTTTTGAAGGCAATGGACAAACCTTTAGAATTGTTGCTCGTTTAGAGCCTTTTAGCGAACATCATGGTATGAATTTAAGCCGAAGAACGCTATTAGGTTTATTAAAATATCCACAAACATTAGAAAAATTAAGCAACGCCTCTAATCATTCAGTTATTGATAATTTCAGGCAGTTAAAAGCCGGTGAATGGCATCCACCTAAAGGGTTATATTATGATGATGAAGAAATAATTAATTGGCTACTAGCCCCTCTATCAGAAACCGATCGTGAATTATTTCAACAAATAAAAATCCAACAAAAAGGTCATAACAAAACTCGCTTTAAATCACTAGACTGCTCAATTATGGAACTAGCTGATGATATTGCTTATGGTATCCATGATCTTGAAGATGCTATTGTTACAGGGGTTGTTAATCAGAATGACTTTGACACTCATGTTATTCAAAAATTATTGCAATTAGATGACGCTTGGATTTTACAGTATTGCCAATCATTAACGAGCAACCTATTTAGCGAACAACATTATTTACAAAAAGACGCGATTGGTGGCTTAGTCAATTACCTAATAACCGCGATAGAATTAACTGATTTAAATGAACGTTATACTAATGTTAACTTCAAAGAGCCATTATTAAAGTACAATGCGACACTACCTAAAGTGACAATGCAAGTACTACAAATATTCAAAGACTTCGTTTATAACTTTGTTATAAAACAAACGAGTATTCAGCGACTTGAATATAGAGGCCAACAAATAGTGATGGAGCTATTTGAAGCATTATCATCTGATCCATTAAGGTTATTGCCCAAAAATAGTGCTAAACGTTGGCAACAAGCTAAAGATAATGGTGAAAATGAATACCGTGTTATTGCTGATTATATTGCAGGAATGACAGATGACTATGCTACAAGATTGTACCAAACGTTATTCTTCCCTAACGCCAATAGCGGTTATAATTTAAGCTAAGTAAATCACATAAAACGTAACTCATTGTTACTTTAATCAGTGAATGAGAATAACATTATTAGACTCATGATGACTTTGCATAATGATCTTTAAGGTCATAAGGTTAATAGCGATAGTCGTTAAATAGCCTTAGAAATATATCTACAAAGAGAATTGTTCAAATTCTTCTTCACTTTCACTAATCAAATAAGCTATATTCTCTAACGTTAAAAGCACGGCTGAAAACGACCACTTGTGCTTATTTATTACAAAGTAATATAACATTCCCCAACAGGTTATAGAGATAAATACAGGCCGATTTTATATAAAGAGTAACTTAGGCCAACCTCACTGGCTATATGATCATTTTTACTTGCTAAAATCACTAACAGCCTCGTTATTTAGTAAATTATTTATTTAGTAAATAACACAACTCGTTATTGCAATAAATGCCTTGTATTTGGCCGTTTTTGCTACGTATACAATTGTTCAATTAATTAATGAAATTGGTATTAGCTTAACTTTCCAATAACTAGCACAAATAAAAACAATTATCATTTGTATTACAAGTTACTAAATGTATAATGGCGAGAAATTTGCTAATAACAGAATAGATAACCTGAGGATAAACATGAAACTTAAATGTACTTTTGCATTTTCTACGTTAATTTTGGCTATGGGACTTCCGGCTTATGCACAAGCTGTACAAACAGAAAAAAGTGCAGAAATAGAAAATAATAATGTTGAGAAAATACTTATTGTAGGCGTTCGTCAAGACCGAGTTAGCAAAGGTGCCACCGGTTTAACGATGGAGCTTAATGAAACTCCACAATCAATTAGCGTTATAAGTGCAGAACAAATTGAAAACTTTGCTGCGAATAGTATTAATGACGTTATGAAAATGGCGACAGGTATTACCGTAGAACAAGGTGAAACTAACCGTACTCGATATACAGCCCGCGGTTTTGATATTCAAAGTACTCAAATAGATGGTATCGGCCTACCTAATGGTTGGGGACTTGTTACCGGTGCAATGGAAAGTTACGCTTATGAAAAAATTGAAGTTATTCGTGGTGCTAATGGTCAATTAACCGGTGTTGGTAACTCTGCTGGTACAATTAACTATGTACGTAAACGTCCAACCAATGAAAATGAAGGTGAAGTAGGTGTAACTTTAGGCTCGTACGATCTTAAACGTTTACAAGCCGATTATTCATTCTTTTTAACTGATAGCGGTAGTTGGGCAGCGCGCGTTATTGCTGTTGCAGAAGATTCTGGTTCATACCTTGATGCTTTAGAGGATGATCGCACTTATATTTCTTTTGTGGTTGATGGCCAACTAACAGATAATTCAACACTAGCCTTTGGTGCGTCACACCAAGATGCTAATAGTGATGGTGTTATGTGGGGAGGTTTATCATTAGCATACGCCGATGGCACACAGGCAGACTTTGATGTAAGTAGTAGTCCGACTCAAGACTGGACTATGTGGGATGCTGTAAATACAAACTTTTTTGCTGAATATACTTATACTTTTAATAACGATTGGGAAGTGAAAGCTACCTATAATAGACAAGCATCTAAGGATCAAAGTAAATTACTCTATGTTTATGATGCGCTAGGTTTGTTTGACAGCGAAACTAACTTAGGTTTAATTGCTTTACCTGGCCGTTATGATTCTGAGTTTAAAGCTGATTTATTCGATGTAACTGTTAAAGGTGAATATAACTTAGCGGGTAAAAATCACGAGTTAATGTTTGGTACAAGTTCCTCCAAAAGTACTTCTACTTCATTTACAAACCCTTCTATTGCCTCAGCACCATACTTTAAATATAACGGTTCAACTGTAACATACGCTCCAGCTTTCCCCTATTCAACAAACTCTGACGCGTTGCCTGAACCAGAATGGGATGATCAAGTTACATATGCCGATCTTGATGTCACTCTTACGCGTATATTTGGATCGACTAAGTTGAATATAACGGATGATTTATTTGTTATCGCTGGGTTTAATGCGATTGATTATAACCGTAAAGGTAATAATTCAGGTGTGGCTGTTGATAATGATGAAAGTGAAATTAGTCCATACCTTGCTGCAACATATATGATTAATGACGATGTTAATGTATATGTAAGTTACTCAGATATTTATCAACCATTAGATCAGTACGATATTGATGGTGAATTTCTAGACCCTAGCAAAGGTGTTAATTACGAAGTGGGCGTAAAAGCCCAATGGTTTGACGATAATCTATTGACTACATTTGCAGTATTTAGTGCTGAGCAAGAAAATATCGCCGTTTTTGCTGGTATTGATGATAACGGAACTTATTATTACGAAGGCGCAACAATGGATTCAACCGGTTTTGAGGTTGAAGTTGCAGGTAATATTACCGATAACCTAAATGCTAATTTCTCTTATACCTTTGTCGATATAGAAGATGAACTTGGTGAGAGCACTAGTGCATGGGAACCAAAAAACACGGTTAAATTCTCATTAGGGTATGCTTTACCGAAGTTACCAGAAGTTGAACTTGGTTTGGGTGGTAAATGGCAATCAGACGTTGAAAATGCTGCTGGCTCAGTGAAACAAGACGCTTACTTACTTCTTAATGCTTTTGCTAAATGGAGCGTAACTAACGATCTTTCTATACAAGCTAATGTTGATAACATTACAGATGAAAAGTATATCACTAGTTTAAAAGACATTGGTTTTTATGGCGCGCCTATCACAGCCAGTGTTGGCTTAACTTATAGCTTTTAAGCTTTAGTTAAAAGTTAAAAGTTAAAAGTATTCATTTTAACGCATTAAATATAATTCATCCTGAACACGATTAACTCCTGTTTGGTCATGTTAAATAGTTAATGCGTTTATTTTTTATAATCGGTATTATTGAAGCACATGCTACAAAGCTCCTTATAATCTGTTACATAAGCTGTTCTCATCTTCTAATTCCCTCGCTATACTGTAAAAATTAACAAGAACACCATTATTATTCAAAGCATTAGAAAGAATTATGATTAATACTTTATTTAAATGTAATATCAATTATCTATCGCGCCAAAATAATACTCCAACTCCATTAAACGATACCATTTAATAACTTATGCTAGACATTTACGCAGGCGAAAACGCCTTAACAACGATTCAAGAAAATGGCTTTAAACAAGAGCTGTTTACTAATTTCTTAGGTGCATCAGGTGGACCAAAATGGTTTACCCTTTTCGGCTTAGATAAATACCTATTCGGTGACTTCTTTAAAGAACGCACTACAGAATTAAACCTTATTGGCTCTAGTGCTGGAGCATTTCGTGCGGCTTGCTTCGCGCAAAAAGATCCTGTAGCAGCTATTTCTCGTTTAGCCGATAAGTACGCGCGTACAGTGTATGATGATAAGCCGACCACTGCTGATATATCAGATTCAGCTGTTGATATGCTGTCCCATATTTTTGGCACATCCGGTGTAAATGAAGTGTTAAGCAATAAAATTTTCAAAGCACATTTTATTGTCGCTAAGTGTAACGGGCTGACAAGCTATGAAAATAAAGCGGTTCAATGCGCTGGCTTACTTGGTAGTATGTTATTAAATAAAATAGATAGACGTTTATTAAGTTACCAATATGATCGATTTATCTATCGTCCTAAATCAAGCAATTTGATCATAAATGATCCATACAACTTTACTAGTCACTACATAGACTTTACCCAAGACAATATTCCTGATGCCCTTCTTGCTTCAGGCTCAATTCCCATGGTGATGTCTGGCATTAAAAATATTGCTAATTCCCCCCAAGGTACCTATAGAGATGGTGGTATTATTGATTATCATTTTGACTTTGCACTTCACAATGAAAAAGTGATTGATACCAAACAAAAAAAATTCGATAACCTTACCCTATATCCTCATTTTAGTGATACACCTAAAGCGGGTTGGTTTGATAAGAGCTCGTCTCGTCAAGTGCTCGATAAACATTATGAAAACACCGTATTACTAGTGCCTTCAGAAAAATTTATCCAATCATTACCTTATAATAAAATTCCTGATAGAAATGACTTTAAAACATTAGACGCTCCTACTCGTATTAAATATTGGCTTAAAGTATTGAGCGAAACAGACCGATTAGCAGATGCGTTTAATGAGTTTATTGCTAAACAAGATATCAATAAAATTCAGCGTTTTTAATTTACTCTTTTAACCTAATATCTTTAGCTTAATCAGTAGACTGATTAATATTATGTATGGTTATTGGTGATTTTATTTTAGATTACCTAGAGGAACTTTGCTAAAACGCTCTAGGCATGAGAAATAGCTATGCTAACTATACTAATGAATGAGCTTTATCCATAGTTCAAACGATGGCTAATCCGAAACAAATAAGCGAAAATAGTAATTAACTAACAGTATGTTGTGCTTGCATATTAATGAATAATCTAAAAATATGAGAGGAAATACCATGTATAAAATTGTTATCGTTGGCGGCGGAGCCGGAGGATTAGAGCTTGCCACTAAACTTGGTAATAAACTCGGTAGGAAAGGTAAGGCTCATATAACTTTAGTAGACAAAAACCACACGCATTTATGGAAACCTTTATTACATGAGGTTGCCGCTGGGTCACTTGATGATGGTATTGATGCGTTAAGTTATCGCGTGCATGCAAAGAGTCATGGTTTTAATTTCAAACTAGCTGCATTAAAAAATATTGATCGCGCAGCAAAGATTATCCAATTAGATAAAATCATTGATCCTGATGGCACTGAAATCTTACCAGAAAGCACACTAGATTATGACATATTAGTGATGGCATTAGGCAGTGTTACTAATGACTTTAATACAAAAGGTGTTAGTGATAACTGTATATTTTTAGATAATCCTCAACAAGCAAAAAGATTTCATCATTTAATGCTTAATAAGTATTTGCAATTAGGCGTTAAAGAAACCAATAAGGTCAGTATTGCTATTGTGGGCGCAGGAGCTACTGGCGTTGAACTTTCGGCTGAGCTGTATAATTCATTAGAGCAAGTCTCCAGTTATGGTTTTGAGCATATTAATAACACCGACTTAAAGGTTAGCCTAGTAGAAGCTGGCGAAAAAATATTACCCGCCTTGCCAGAGCGCATTTCTAGCTCTGCACACCAAGAATTACTTAACCTAGGTGTTGATGTTCGTACTAAAACAATGGTGACTGAAGCAACAAAAGCAGGCTTAATAACGAAAGATGGCGAACTTATTGAGGCTGACTTAATGGTATGGGCTGCAGGTATTAAAGCCCCCAATTTCTTAAAAGATATTGGAAGATTAGAAACGAACCGCATTAATCAACTAGTCGTTAAGCAAACATTACAAACAACGCTAGATGATAACATTTATGCCATTGGTGATTGTGCAAGTTGCCCGCTACCGCAAGGTGGTTTTGTTCCTCCTCGCGCTCAATCAGCTCATCAAATGGCTTCTTTGGTAGCAAAAAATATTTTTGCCACCCTTAAACAAAAGCCACTTAGAGAGTACAAATACACTGACTATGGATCATTAGTTTCCCTTAGTAATTACAGTACTGTGGGTAGTTTAATGGGAAGCCTTACTAAAGGTTCAATGAAAGTTGAAGGAAGCTTAGCACGCTTAGTTTACGCTTCTTTATATCGCATGCATAAGGTTGCACTGCACGGTTATATTAAAACGGCTTTAATGATGTTAGTTGAACGGATTAACCGTATTTTACGTCCTAGGTTAAAATTGCATTAACCTTGTATATATCTCTGACTGTATAACTAAAGGTAGGTCGACATTTATATCGACCTACCGAACAATCAGTCATCTATCTGCTAACTGATTATCAATACCTAAATAACGTTAAAAATATTACTTTAACTTTATAATACCAGCTAAAACTGCAATTGCTCCACCAGCCATTCCTGCCCAAGCTTCAATAGGTGTATCTCCATTTAATGTACGACTTAGCTGAGAACTAGCTGAATCATAAACGTCGTACCCCCATAAACCGAGAGCCGCCCCAGCAATGATAAGGATCACACCAATAATTCTGTTATCCATTTTTTACTCCTAATTAATTTTGTTGTTTACATGCAAGAAAAAAGATTGCACTAATCTTTTGTTATCAACCAAAGGGCATGTAAAATACCTGGGACATAAAAACATAAGCATAAGATAATGTTTATTAATAAATCTTTACCTACACCACTTTTCAAAAATACCGCTACAGGTGGCAATAGCAAAGCTAAAATAATGTGTATTAGTTTATTCATAAAATATATTTCCTTGTAATCATCTAAGTGTAAATTTTCCTGATCATATTGGCATACACGTGCTTTTTTAACTAAAAACATAAAACACCTTAGTTACCAATTATCATGGCTATTGTTTAAGCCTTCTCGTCAGCTTCAAACCATCGATAAACTATCCCGGCTAATATAGCTCCTACAATGGGTGCTACCCAAAAAAGCCATAATTGAGATACAGCCCAATCGCCCTGAAAAATGGCAACGCCTGTACTTCTTGCCGGATTAACTGATGTATTTGTGACAGGAATACTAATAAGGTGAATTAATGTAAGACCAAGACCGATAGCTAAAGGAGCGAATCCTTGTGGAGCACGTTTATCTGTAGCACCTAAAATAATTATAAGAAACATAAATGTCATTACAATCTCAATTACTAATGCCGCTGTTAAACTATAACCACCTGGAGAGTGCTCTGCATAGCCATTCGAGGCAAATCCCGCTGTAACATCAAAACCCGCTTGTCCACTAGCAATAATGTACAACACTGCTGCTCCTGCAATACCACCAGCAACTTGTGCAACAATGTATGGACCCAGTTCAGCAGCTGAAAATCGACCACCAGACCAAAGACCAATTGAAACGGCAGGATTAAGATGACAACCAGAGATATGCCCAATAGCAAACGCCATTGTTAATACCGTTAAACCAAATGCTAAAGAAACACCTAATAGCCCAATGCCAACATCTGGAAATGCTGCTGCAAGCACAGCACTACCACAGCCACCAAGTACTAACCAAAAAGTGCCTATAAACTCTGCACCCAATTTTTTTGTTAATGTCATTTTTATCCCTTTATAATTATAGAAGTAATATT
Organism: Colwellia sp. 6_MG-2023; assembly: GCF_030547765.1. NCBI lineage: Bacteria > Pseudomonadati > Pseudomonadota > Gammaproteobacteria > Alteromonadales > Colwelliaceae > Colwellia > Colwellia sp. 6_MG-2023. The sequence continues at coordinate 40,975 of NZ_JAUOPP010000011.1, forward strand.
CTGTTGGGCTCTTTATATATCAAGTTGAAGGTTACGCCATGCCAATTTACCTAATTAACTATAGCAGCTCGGCTATATTTCCAAGGTTTAATTTTTTGGCTTATGACATAGTAAAATGCCAACAGGTATTTTGAGTACTATGCTAGTACTAGCTCTAAAACGGATAAGAAACTCAAAAGTCACAATTTTTTATCTATTTAATAAAATTAATACAAAAAATTAAAAAACAATCGAATAATATAATCTACAAAGATTTAAAAAGTGCAGGAATAATAGCTGTCATTTAAGTAACCTTAGCTCGGTTTAATAAATCTTTCTCTAACCGTTATTTCTCCTTACTTCCTCGTTAAATTTACTTGCAATAGACTAGGTATTAACGCGAAATTTGCCTTGAATTAAGCAAAACTATCAAGTTAGAGTATAAAATATAGTTATATTATTAATAATTTCAATAAATTAAAAACATCTTAAACCGAGTTCAGGTTAAGTAAACTTAAATTAACTTGGGGTTTTTAGGGTAAAAACGTTCGGGTAGACTATTAATATGTTCAAAAAAGCGTGTATCTTTATAAGGCAATTTCATAAAACCTGAAATACCAATGCCGTCAATGGTTGGTAATAGTGCCATTAATTCTGCTAAGCATTGACTAAATTCTTCGCCTTTATCATGATTAAGTAACATCAAATAGCTGTGTATTTTTAAATGCTTAGGTAATACCTCAAAGATGATGCACCCTGTGTGATGAATTAAATTAATACGCGCCAAAACTTCCATCATTTTTTCAGGTAAATATAAATACTCATCGGGATCTTTGCCATCTTCAAAATAAGAATGAAGACGGGTAACATCGTCAATATCAGCAACATCACTGACTTCAAACGGTATATATTGCTTAGGGTCGGCGATAAAAGGCTTATTTGAATTATTACGTTCAATATGAAGGGTATTTCTGGCATTAAATAAGCAACTCTTAAACATACCAATACGAAAAATCCCTTGTGCTAAATGAATCATATTATTCACTGCACTTTCAAAAGAGTATTTTAAGCTGGGTTCAAACAAAGTTAAGTTTGAATCAACATAAACCCCTTCTTTGGCCCAACGAATAGCTAAACCACCAACAACAGGGAAGTTACCTAATCTACCCAATGCAGCAATAAAGGCTTTTTCATTATCGCCCATGCCCATTAAATAGTTTTTATAATATTTTTCTAGCTGCACATCATCAATATCACTTAAGCTATCACCATTAGCTTCTTCTCTTAAGAATGATTTGCGTGAGCCATAAACAACTGTATCTATTTCTCCTGCTTTACTCGCTGATTTTGATTTAACCCACACAGGAATAAGTGCTTCAGCTTTTATAACCGTCGGTTTATCTGATAACACTATTTGCTTTAAATAAGATAAATTTTTAAAAAAATAGTCACCTGCCTCACAACGTTTTTTTTCATCATCACTCAACATAGCCGTTAAGACATTAGCTAGCATCTTAGGTAGACCTAACGAATTTGGTTCGATGATTTTAGTGCCATATCGACACGATTGTCCCGACGCTATGGCATACAATGTGGCAGCTAAACCTTGTTCATCAAAACGCGGCGAAGACAAGCCACCACTAATTTGCTCTGGCCCTATAAAATAAACATCACCCAGCCTAGCATTGCTGTGTTGTAAATCACTACTCATCAAGTCCATGACATTATTACTGGTACTTTGTCCTTTTACATCAAGCTGCGCAATAACAGACGATCCCCAATCAATCAGTTGCACTAACCCTGTATTTTCATCAAAAACAATGTTTGAAGGCTTTATATCACCATGCACATAAGGTTTCCCTTTAGATTGGCTGTGTTGATGTGCCCTTTCGTCGCGTAAATACAGCAAAATTTCAGCTAACTGAATGGCAATACTAACGACTAACTCAGGGGCAAGAGGACCCCGTTGATGAGAAAGCTTTTCTAAATCAATACCTTTCGCTCGAGTCATTTGTAGAATTGATTGACGTTTGATTTTTTGATAATCAATCACTTTAGGGATTCTAGGGTGATTAAGCTGGCTTTGAATATCAGCTTCTTCACTCAACCTATCTTGAACATGCTGTGGTAAATTAGCACGAGAAAATTTGAAAACGACCTCTTCTTCAGCAATATTTACGGCGGAAAAAACAAAACCATAAGCTCCTTTCCCCAACAGCGCAATATTATGATAACCAAGAAACTTCAATTGTTGTTGACACAGCTCAACCCATTTCTTTAATTTTGTCGCATCTTTGTGGTTTAGCAGGTAAATAGATTGCTCTTCAGCAATATAGAAATGCTGAAGTTTTTTTTCTCCACTTTTTGTATTATTTTTAATTAAGATCTCGGTCACAAAAATATCGCCTGCCCTGCATTATTCTCTAAAAACTATTTATAAAAACGGCCTTCTGTTCAGTATACCTACTCTAGCAAGCTTTATTATCGGCTATTTATACTAAAACACATCTGCAAATACAAAAACACGCCCAATTTGAGCGTGTTTCAATCTATAACTTACCAATTAATTATATCAACGAGTTATACTTTTATACCCAGTGGTAAATAATTTATAAAGGCTCAGCGATAAACTATAAAACTCTCATCCTTGGGTAAATTAACTCATATGAACTAACATATTGCTTGGTTTTTCTAAAAAGGATTTCCACAAATTACAAAAACGCGCAATACTGCCGCCATCAATAACACGATGATCACCAGACCAGCTAACTTGCATAATACTGCGAGCTTCAACTTCACCTTTATCATTGAACCTTGGTAGCACTTGTACTTTACCTAAAGCAACAATAGCCGATTCAGGCTTATTTATAATAGGTGTTGCCACAGTGCCACCAATAGCGCCAATATTAGAAATTGTTATAGTGCCAAATTTTAAGTCACTACTTTGCACTCTCCCACTTCGCGCATCATTAGTTAAACGTGTAATATCAATCGCTAAATCTAAAATTGATTTAGTTTGTACTTGCTTAACATTAGGGACTAACAAGCCCACTTTTGAATCTACCGCCATTCCAATATTATGATCATTGAAGTAAGTTAATTCGGTACAATCTTCATTTACTTGACTATTAATTACAGGAAATTCTTTCAATGCTAACGAAATAGCTTTCATAAAAAAGGGCATCATCGTCAATTTACTATCAGCTTTTTCCAATACAGCCTTAATGGTAGGATCTTCTTTAAAGGCTAAACGTAGCTTTATCAACTCCGTCATGTCAATTTCTTCACAATAAGTAAAATGAGGAATCGTGCTCACAGAATCAACCATGGCTTTTGCCATTAATGCTTTAACACCTTTGATTTTTTCAACATAACTAGACTCTACTTGTGCTGACAATGTACTAGTAGCACTAATAGCATTATTGCCACCTTGCTCAAAAGCAACCACATCATCTTTGTATACCCGACCTTTTTTACCTGACCCTTTCACTTCACTAATATCAATATCTAATTCACGTGCAACACGGCGTACTGCTGGGCTAGCAATAGCCTTACCATGGCATAATTTATTATGATCTTCTTGAACTGACTTGGTATTACTTTCACTTATCGCTGCACTGCTTGATTCAACAACTGGTTTAATATTTTCAGCTGAAGCTGTTTCTTCAACCAACGTTTCTTCTGATTGTAAATCATCGGGTCTCATCGAATAAAGCGGTGCATGAACTTGTGCTATTTCACCTTGTTGATAAAATAATTTTTCTATTACACCAGCATGCATTGCCGGTATTTGTACTAATGCTTTATCTGTCATAACATCGGCAATAGGTTGATCTTCAGCTACTTGCTCACCTTCTTCTACAAGCCATTCAACAAGCTCACATTCAACAATTCCTTCACCTATATCAGGTAAAATAAAATCAATACTCATATTTTTTTCCTATTTTCTTAATCAGAAATCATTCAGTAAATTAATAGTTTACGCTGCGTTTAATAGCTTCATAAATTTTTAGATGATCGGCAACATATTCCTTTTCAAGTGCTAATGGGTAAGGTGTATCTAACCCACACACTCGCTCTACAGGTGATTCCAAATGTAAAAAACATTCTTGTTGAATAGTTGCTGCTATTTCACTAGCAAAACCTGCCGTTAATGGCGCTTCTTGAGTGACCAACAAACGACCCGTTTTAATAACAGAATTAGCAATTGTGTCGACATCCCAAGGTAATATGCTGCGTAAATCTATTACTTCACAAGAGATACCATCATTAGCTGCTAAATCAGCTGCTTTTTGTAATATTTCCATTTGAGCACCCCAAGCTAATAGGGTGATATCACTTCCTGTTTGTACAATTTCAGCTTTACCTAGTGGTAGTTGATAGTCTTCTGTTGGTACTTCCCCCACAGAAGCACGATAAAGGCGTTTAGGTTCAAAAAATAGAACTGGGTTATCATCACGTATCGAGGCTAATAGTAGACCTTTAGCTTGATAAGGATTACGAGGAATAATAATTTTTAACCCTGGCGTATGAGCAAAATAAGCTTCAGGTGATTGGCTATGGTATAAACCGCCTGCAATGCCGCCTCCATAAGGCGAGCGAATAGTTAATTTGCCCACATCAAATTCATTACCACTTCTGTAACGAAATTTAGCGGCTTCATTTACAATTTGATCAAAAGCAGGAAAAATATAATCCGCAAATTGAATTTCAGCTATCGGGCGTGATCCTTGAGCTGCTAAACCATTAGCAAAACCAATAATACCTTGCTCAACTAACGGGGTATTAAAACAACGCATTTTTCCATATTTATCTTGTAAACCAGAAGTCGCCCGGAAAACGCCACCAAAATGGCCAACATCTTCCCCAAAACATAAGGTACTTTCATCTTCATCCATCGCAATATCAAGGGCATTATTAATCGCGTGTAACATATTCATTTGTGCCATAACTAAAATTTCCCTGCAGTAAATGGATAGGCTTCTGGGTATTTATTTATATGTGTTTTAACTTGTTCTAATTGTGCTGTTAACTGAGCTGATGGGACATCGTAAACGTCGCTAATTAAGGTATCAATGTGAGGTTTTTCTATTTTTTCAGCAACCTTCACAGCAGCTAATACTTTTTCTCTTAGTTTTTCATACAATGCAGTTTCTTGCGCTTCATCCCACCAATTCTGTGCAAGCATCCAATTTTTCATGCGTACAATAGGATCGTTAGCTTGCCATTTTTGTTCTTCTTCACGCGTACGATAACCAGAAGGATCATCAGAGGTAGAATGAGCACCTAAGCGATACGACATGGCTTCAATTAACACTGGCGCATTTTCTTTTAACGCATACGCTCGCGCGATTTGGGTCGCTTTAACTACAGCTAAAATATCATTACCATCAACACGTAATGTTTTAATACCATAACCAACACCGCGAGAAGCAATACCGTTACCTTTAAATTGTTCATCTGCTGGTGTGGAAATTGCGTAACCATTATTACGACAGAAAAATATAACCGGTGCTTCTTGTACTGCAGCCATATTTAAACCGGCATGAAAATCACCTTCTGATGCGGCCCCTTCGCCAAAATAACATAGCGTTACTGCATCTAAGCCTTGTAGCTTTTGTCCATACGCATAACCTGTTGCCTGTGGAATTTGAGTGCCTAAAGGAGAAGAAATAGTCATATAGTTCAATTCTTTTGAACCATAATGAATGGGCATTTGACGGCCTTTACCTAAATCTTTATCGTTAGAAAACATTTGATTCATAAAGTTTTCAAGACTAAAACCACGAAACATTAATGCGCCTTGCTCACGGTATTGGCTCATAATCATATCTTGTGGCTTCAAACCTGCAGCACCACCAATACTTGCAGCTTCTTCACCTAACGCCGCCATATAAAAGCTTAAACGACCTTGGCGCTGTGATGCCACCATACGTTCATCTAAGACTCGATGAAAAGCAAAGGTTTTATATACTTTGACTGCTAATGCTTCATCGATATCTGGCATATCACTGCCTTCATAAACAGTGCCGTCTTGTTGTAAAATTTTTAATTCAGGAATTTCAACACTTGTACCGTCGATAAAAGTAGGTTTATGTACTACCGGTCCATCATTATAAAGTTCATTGCTCATAACATTCTCTTATTGTATTGTGCTTTTTTTAATCATTATTTAACCAACGTTTGTTGGATGATGATGAAAATAATTTATACTTTTTTATTTGCACATTTTATTTATTGCTATAAAAGTATAGTCAATAATGTTTGACTTTCGAACAAAACTTTACCTTTACGTAAACTGATTAACAAGATTCTACCTTAATGAAGTTGACCTATTTTTATAAGAAGTGAGCAAAAATGTTTACAGTAGGAAAGGAGGTGTAATTATTTGTCAATAAAATGAGCCACTTTAATAAAAGCAGCTCATGGATGATATGTTTCAAAGTAAGTATGTCTGGTGCTACATACTTATATTTTCGACTTTAACAGGAAGATAAAGACGATGGCAGTTATAGAATCGTTTATTAAAAAGGGGCTGGATATTTTTTTAAAATATTATTAATTTCAATTAGTAACTGCTCAGGTAATTCAGTGCTAAATGCGGCTATATTGTCTTCTAACTGTTGCAAGGTTGTTGCACCGATAATAGTAGAAGTTACGCCTCTAATTTGATCACACCAAGCCAACGCTAATTGTGCCGGAGTTATATCAAACTTATTCGCTAAATTAACATACGCTTGAGCAGCAGCATTGCTATTTTCTGTGTCTCTAAATAAGCCATTTCTTTGCATATAAGTCCATCTACTGCCCTCTGGACGAGCTCCATTTAGATATTTACCTGTTAATATCCCTGTCGCTAACGGCGACCAAGGTAAATAAGCAATATTTTCACGAACACAGCTTTCAATTAAATAAGGCCAGTCTTTTGTATGTAATAAGTTGAATTCATTTTGGATAGACACCATACGTGGGAGATCATATTTTTCACTTAAGCGTAAATATTGGTTTATTCCCCAAGGCGTATCGTCTGATAGACCGCAATACCGGATTTTTCCTGCTTTAACACTATCCGCTAACCCTTGTAATATATCTAACATTTTCTCAGTTTCTTCAGCAGTATCTTCTGCCAAGAAGCCATCACTATTTGGCCAATGTTTACCAAAATGTGGCGAAGTACGGTTAGGCCAATGTAATTGGTATAAATCAATATAATCGGTTTGTAAGCGCGCTAACGAAGTGTCGATCGCTTCAATAACGGTTTTACCTGAAATCTGGCTTCCTTCACGTATATATGAAAAGCCTGGCCCAGCTATTTTTGATGCAAGTACAATATCTTTACGTTTAGCTGGATTAGCTGCTAACCAGTTACCAATAATCGCTTCTGTTTTACCATAGGTTTGCTCTGATGGCGGCACTGCATACATTTCAGCGGTATCAATAAAGTTAACATTTTTCGCTAATGCATAGTCAATTTGAGCATTAGCATCTTGTTGATTATTTTGTACTCCCCAAGTCATACTACCTAAACACACTCGAGAAACATTTAAAGAACTACTGCCTAATGGAACATACTTCATAAAATTTTTATAACCTGATAATAAGTGTATATGAAGATTAACAAAAGAATTCAAAGTTGCACAGCCCCACAACCTTCAGCAATCTACTTCAACAATCAACTTCGAGAATTTTTTGAAAAAGAATTTTAACCACAAAATACCAACCACATGATTCTGGTTAATTAATACATTCGTTATGAGGTAAGTGTGTATTGATTAGGCCGTTAACAGTAAAAGGTTCTTTAACTGAGTTTTTATTAAATGTAACTTTAGTTCCATCGAGATAACTAAAATCTCCTGCTGCATTCAAATGCCATAAGTTATCATCAAGCTTTTCAAAACAAAAATCACCTGTATCGCCATGACTAATTAATATAGGTTTATTAATTCGTTTTGCTAGTTCTGTAAATGCTTTTCGGTACTGTATAAAAGCATCGCATTTTTTCAATGTAACGGTGTCGCACATACCACTTTCCAACACTTCCTTTTGATAAATATCAGCTTGAAAGCCTATGATTAAAGCATCATAATCTTCTGCTTTACTCTCAATGGTACTAAGCCAAGCAAAGTTGAACTCATCGCGTTTATCTGCCTTTTTTAATGCCAATGCTACATTTGACTTATCGATATGATTTCTGCCATTACTAGTGCCAACTATGTGTAGAGTACCTACAGCTAAGCGATCATTAATCCATAATTTATTTTCTATTTGTGCAGGCTGCGCCTTAATAGCGGTTAAATATTTATCTAATAATGGCGGTGTTTGATACATCAATGTAGTGATGAAATCTAACCGTTCTAACTCATTAAAGCTGTAAGTTAACGTATCACGGTCACAATCAGTCCATTCATTATCACCAGGGGTATAAATTATCTTCCCAGGATAAACTTGATTAATAATGGCCTTATGCTGTTTTAGCAGCTCATCAGTACACGACTCACCACCACTTTTCATATCACCCAGATGCATAACGACTGTTGGCTTAACGTTGTTAACTAGTTGGTATAAGACACCATCGGGCCCTTGCAGCATTGTTTTTTCTTTATCGCTATAGGGAGTATCAGCCAAGATAACAAGTGATTGTGCCCAAATCATGGAGCTTGTCATTACCAATGAAAGAAACACTAAATTAGAGATAAGCTTTCTGCGAAAAAAACAACTTAAAATCATAAGGAAACCTAATAAATTAAAATAATACAATATAAAAGGCTAGCGTAACTAAGTCAGTAGTATAATGCAGCTTTTATCTTAATAAACCTCTGACAGTTCACTCGTGCTATTTAGGTGATAATACCCAACAGATAGAGATTGGGCTTTTATTTTACTGTTGAATAAAATGTTTATAGACGTAAAATCAGAGTGTCTTCTCCTATAAACAGGTATTTACTAAATGAAAAAAATTGTTTTTATAAGTCGGTTAGACAATAAAGTCCAATTACAATGGTTATCATGTTTAAGACAGCAATTACCTGAGGAAACCATTCTACTGCCTGAACACGTGAGTGAAGATGAGTTTCAATATGTTGATATTGCCATTGTTGCAAATCCTGAACCAAGCGTTATTGCTAAGTTTCCAAATTTAGTTTGGATACAAAGTCTATGGGCTGGTGTAGAAAAATTAATAAGTGAAAAATCCCTTCAACACATTAAAATTGTAAGGTTAATTGATCCTGAATTGGCAAAAACCATGGCGGAAGCGGTTGTTGCCTGGACCTTATATTTACATAGAAACATGCCGGAATATGCTCTTCAGCAACGTAACAAACAATGGCAACAATTACCTTACATAGCAGCTAGAGATACACGTGTTGGTGTATTAGGAGCTGGTAATTTAGGGGGAACGTCTTTAAAAAGCCTACAACAATTACAATACCCAGTAAGTTGTTGGAGCCGAACACCAAAACAGCTTGAAGGAATAAAGAGTTATTCCGGTAATAGTGGTTTGCACTCTATTGTTAAAAATAGTGATATTTTGATCAGTTTATTACCACTTACCGCTGAAACACATCACTTACTAAACGCACCTTTATTAACGTTACTTCCTTGGGGAGCCAAAATAATAAACTTCTCTCGCGGTGCTATCATCGACACTAAGGCAATGCTTGAGTTATTAGAGAGTAGGCATATTTCACATGCCGTGCTTGATGTATTTGAACATGAGCCATTACCTGTCACAGATCCTATATGGAGCAATCCAAATATAACCGTGCTTCCGCATATTTCAGCGCCAACAGATATGAGTTCATCAATAAAAGTTGCAGCTGACAATATAAAGAATTATCGTGAATTTTTGATCATCCCTGAGACGGTCAATACTCAATTAGGCTATTAAGCGCTTAGCCTAACGTAATCAAGGTAAAGTAACGAATATATATTTAGCTTCAATATATTTAACCTGAATTTACTTAAGTTTAAGCTGAATATATACATATAACTAAGAAGTGAGTACACACAACAATAAAAATGAGACCTTAGCCTCATTTTTATAAATAATTTTAAGCTTGTTATTATGCTAAATTTTATTAAAAATCAGCACTTATTCTGGATTAACAACCACTGGAATTACCGTTAACAAGGCACGTTGGCCAATAGCAACATTCGCATTTGGAAAAATAATAGCTTCGCCCTGCTGCTTAGTTTTTATCGCTTTATCACCATCAGTGGCAATAACAGTACCAATGGGAAAATCGGTAAAATTCTCTACATCATCAGCAAAATGAAACTTAAAATCTTTATTTTTCCTATCAATAATTTGATCAATTTCAAAAAAACTAAAGTCGTCTTTATTATACTCAGGTAACGTTAACGACTTTTGTGAAATTAATGCCGATAAGCTCGTTTTTACCTTTGAGAATTTTGCCATATCATTTTCACCAAAAGGCATCACTTTACCTAATTCAACAGTAAAAGCATGTGCACCAAACTCATTTGATGAAAAATAACTAAATGTTGTCGTAGGTGAATTAGAAAACAAAATAGTGTTTATACCACAGGCAAACATAAACTGTAGCTGAGTTTTCACCCAAGGTTTATTATGCTGAAATGGATAAACTGCAAACTTGTCATTTTTAGAGCCACGTATTGCCGTATGTAAGTCATAATGAAAACGTTCAATTGCCTTACTACTAGGTAAGCTAGCTTGTTCAGAGCCGGCAATAAAAAAATCTCGAACGGTGTTTTCTAATAACAAGGCTCGATCACGTTCTTTGTTTATTAAACCTGCCCCCTGCCCTTGGTCAATAGAATGACCACCAGAAAAAAGACGATTCAAATTTTCTTCAACAAAGCGTTTACTAATATTAATAGACGGCGGATTACCAAAAATAAATAAGGTTCTATGTTCTACATTTAATTCACCTAAGATAACTTGCTTAATAAGTTCATTACAAATTTCAATTGGTGCGGTTTCATTACCGTGGACAGCACTTGATAAAACAATATCTTTGCTTGAACTATGACTTAAGGGTTCAAAAACAATAATACCTGTATCAAGTACTGAGACCTTTGTTTTCGCCGAGCTGTAACGACAAACAACCTCAAAATTAAACCTAGCCATTGAAAACTCATGACTACGCGTTAAATGTAAAAAGTCTCCATTTGCCAATAATTCTTTTTTTAACTTTTCTGCCGACAATTGTTTTTGTGGGTATGACATTGTTAACCTTTATATTTTTATACTGTTGAGCGTAACATTAAGTCTTATTTAATTTAAAGCCCTGCAGCTTGAAAAGCAGCACTAACAATATCTTGCGCTTCTTTAATAATCATGTGTAAATGTTGTTCATCAATAAAGCTTTCAGCATATATTTTGTATATTTCTTCGGTACCAGATGGGCGAGCAGCAAACCAGCCATTTTCAGTAACTACTTTAATACCACCAATAGCAGCATTATTGCCTGGTGCATGTGAAAGAATTTCAGTTATTTTTTCACCAGCCAAAACATCTGCCGTAATATCACTGCTTGATAATGCTGTAAGTACTTTTTTCTGTTCAAAAGTAGCGACCGCTTCAACTCGACCATAACAAGGCTCGCCTAATTCTTTTGCCAGTTCAAGATAATGCTGGTGAGGATCTTTACCTGTCACAGCTAAAATTTCTGCTGCTAGTAAAGCCATAATAAAACCGTCTTTATCAGTAGTCCATGTGCTGCCATCACGTGCTAGAAACGTTGCACCCGCACTTTCTTCTCCGCCAAAGGCGTAGCTTGAATCATGTAAACCATCAACAAACCACTTAAAACCAACAGGAACTTCAGATAAAGGACGCGCTATTTTTTTCGCAACGCGGTTAATTAATGAACTTGATACGAGGGTTTTACCAATTTTACAATCCGCTGACCAATTTCTATGAGTCATTAGGTAATTAATGGCGACCGCTAAATAATGATTAGGGTTCATTAAACCACCTAACTTAGTAACAATGCCGTGTCGATCAAAATCAGGATCATTACCCACACTTATATCAAAATCATCTTTCATAGCAATTAAACCAGCCATTGCATAAGGCGATGAACAATCCATACGAATTTTTCCATCTTTATCTAAAGGCATAAAAGCAAAACTGGCATCAACAACAGGGTTTACCACCTTAATATTTAAGCCATATTTTTTAGCAATAACTGGCCAATATGCGATACCTGAACCACCTAAAGGATCAACACCAATAGTTACACCAGCTTTTGCGATAGCCTCCATATCAATCACTTGATTAAGCTGACTAACATAATGCTCAATAAAATCTTGTTGAGAAAGCAATGGCGATTGTACCGCTTGAGCAAATGAAACTTGTTTTACGTCGACTAAACCCGCTTTAATTAACGCATTTGCTCTTTGTTCTATCTGTTTCGTTATTTCACCTTCTGCAGGCCCCCCATGAGGTGGGTTATATTTAATGCCACCATCTGTAGGAGGATTATGTGAAGGCGTTATAATTAAACCGTCAGCTAAATCACTTTGGTTCTCAATCTTATTATGACTAATAATTAAACGTGAGATAACAGGAGTCGGTGTAAAACCACCACCAGATAGTGAATCATTTTGAATAACAACATTAACGCCATTGGCAATAAGTACCGCGATTGTGCTAGCAAAAGCCGGCTCTGATAAAGCATGGGTGTCTTTACCTAAAAAAAGTGGCCCGGTAATTTTTTGTTCATGACGATATTCAACCACTGCTTGACATATTGCAAGAATATGAGCTTCATTAAAGCTAATTTTAGCAGACGAACCTCTATGTCCTGAAGTACCAAAGCTTACTCGCTGAGCCGTAATAGCTACATCTGGCACTTGTAAAAAATAGTCGCTAACTAATTGACCAATATTAATTCTATCTTCAGGGCGAACTGGCTTACCTGCGTGTGGATGAACTGACATAGTATTCCTTTTGTTAATCGACTTATTATTTATATTATTCGACGTATATTAATGTGAATATATTAGCGTTAAAGTAATTCTCTGATTTTTTCTACATCATCATCATTGTAACCAAGTGATGTTGCGGCTTTAGTTAGCATCATTTTTTTACGCGTAGTATTTGAGTTAGTTAATACCCAAAATGGACTATCTGGTATTTGTTTTGGTTTAGTGCTACTACCACTAGCAGCTAATTCAGCTTCTGAATTAGCAAAATACAAACGATCACGACCACAGATTTCTGTCACAACTCTAAAACGGTTTGGATGAGCTCGATAAAGTGCAGCTAATATAAGTAAAAATCGCCCAACAGCACCGCGCTGCATAGCCAGTTCTTCTTTATTAATAAAATTAAAGACACTTTCTGAACTATTATCAAGCGCTTCAATCTCACTCGATTCACTAGTATCTGCTTCAGTATTAGCAGAACTTTCTGATAAAGGCTCTTCTAAAACATCGTTGTCTACACTTTCTTCTGACAAAACTGCCTGTTGAGCTGTCTCATTAAGTTTAAGTAAACGACGCAAAATACTTGAAGCATTCTCACCAATAAACTGTGTATTGGCAACAATGTGAAGATATAAGTCATCGTCTATTTCAATATTTTTCATTTATCATTAGCTTCTATAATTTTTTAATGGCTACAAGATTATACCAATTAAATTAATTAAGGGTACAGAATTCAACGAGAAAAAACTTACAACAATGAGATAATTACTCAACATAAAATAAAAAAAATTTAATATTTCATGATAAAATTATCATAAATGAAATGTTAATGGCGAAAAATAAAATGGCAGCAAAGAACTTGTCACAGTTAAACGATGATCAATTACACAATAAACAACTAAGTGAGCGACATCTACATTATCAGCAGCTTGGCCAAGGTGAACATATTGTATTAATTCATGGTTTATTTGGCAGTTTAGAAAACTTAAACATGGTCGCTAAAGGGTTAAGTAAACACTATTGTGTTACCAGTATTGACGTTAGAAATCATGGTAATTCATTTCATCGCCAAGGGATGAATTACCATGAGCTTGCTCAAGATGTTATTAACCTATTAGATAGTTTAGCAATTGAGTCTTGTTGTATTTTAGGTCACTCAATGGGTGGAAAAATTGCAATGCAAATTGCACTATCCTTTCCTAAAAGAATAAAAAAACTAATCGTAGCGGATATTGCACCTATTAACTATCCAGCTCATCACCTAACGATTATTAAAGGTTTACAAGCGCTAGACTTAAGTAAAGTAAAAAAACGTAAAGATGCTGATGATCAATTAGCAATTTATGTAGACAATGTAGGCGTAAGACAATTTTTACTACGCAACCTATCTATCAATGAAGATGAGCAGTTTTCTTTTAGATGTAACCTAGCAAATATCGAACAAGGTTATCATCAAATAATGCAAGGAATTGAAATGAATAAAGGTCCTTTTACTGGCGATACTTTATTTATTAAAGGTGGGAATTCTGATTATATTTTACCTGAGCATCAAAGCGTTATAAATACTCTGTTTCCTAACGCGAAAGCTAAAGTAATTCAAGGTGCAGGTCATTGGTTGCATGCTGAAAAAACAGTTGCCTTTAACAAGTTAACCTTAGACTTTTTAAGTTAGTTTTCTCTTGAACAATGATTTGGAACAATTAACACAATTTTTCTTACAAAAAAACTCAAAATTTAGCTCGAATATCAATGAAAATAAATGAGTTTATGCCAACACTGTGCTATAGTTCCGCCAATTTTTATGCTTACTATACTAACTGATTAAAATGCTAGCTGAACATTTCGAACTAATAGAAACTATCGGTCTTAATTTATTTTTTCTTTTCATTTTTGGCTTTATTGGTTTGTCCATCCATGATGTGATGAATAAAAATGACGTCCCAAAAGTCGGTCGACTGGTCGTTTATTTTGTATTATTTTTAGGCTGTGCTGGTTTCATTGCCAAGGGTATTATTCAATTCATCTGGGAAAGTCAGGGAGTTGGCTAGTGGCAAAAGAGTTAACAGATTTAACCACCATTGATTTATTTAATGATGAAAAGCGTCCTGGACGACCGAAAACTAGTCCACATCCACGTAATGTTCAAATTAGAATCAATAAACGAAATCAGGTTAAACGAGATAAAAGTAACGGTTTAAAAAGGGTTGAATTTAAAGTTCACCTTAGCTTATTTGAGCAACTAGAAGAATTAGCTAAAAGTAAAAATATTAATCGTAGTGAATTAATCGAAACACTGTTGATTAAGTCATTAGCAAAAGAAAGTAATTAAATTAATACTAAATTAAAGTTATAAGGTAAATTTCCATGGCAATCGTAGGTTTATTTTTTGGTAGTGATACTGGTAATACTGAAGCAATAAGTAAGATGATCCAGAAAAAACTAGGCAAAAAAATGATCGATGTTAAAGACATCGCTAAAAGTACAAAAGAAGAAATCGCTGAATTTGATTTAATTATTTTAGGCATTCCAACCTGGTATTATGGTGAAAACCAGTGTGATTGGGATGATTTTTTACCTGAGCTAGAAGAAATTGACTTTACTGACAAACTTGTTGCTATATTTGGTTTAGGCGATCAAGAAGACTATGCTGAATACTTTTGTGATGCAATGGAGCCACTACGTGATATTGTGGAAAGCAAAGGTGCTATTGTTGTGGGTAATTGGCCAACTGAAGGTTATGAATTTGAAGCTTCTAAAGCCTTAATTGATGAAAATACCTTTATCGGTTTATGTATTGACGAAGATAGACAGTCAGAGCTAACTGAAGAACGTGTTGATAAATGGGTAAATCAACTCAATGATGAAATGTGTTTATCTGAACTCTCTTAATTGTTAGCTTTTGCGCTCATAAAGCAGAAGAGTCATCTTTGATAAAATACAAAAAGCTCATTTATTGAGCTTTTTGTATTTTAAAACGAAAAAATATAACATTTAACCAAACTATCACTTTCACCAAGCTTGATAACAACCTATACTTTCACTTTTATCATTATACATAGAGAAATTAATTCCATGGCAGATCAAAATGAAGAACTAAAAAGAGCTGGACTAAAAATTACCCTGCCACGTATTAAAATTCTTACCATTCTACAAAACCCAAAAAATCAGCATATTAGTGCTGAAGATGTTTATAAACTATTACTTGAGCAACAAGAAGAGATTGGCTTAGCAACAGTATATCGCGTGCTTAACCAATTTGATGATGCTGGTATTGTTAGCCGCCATCATTTTGAAGGTGGTAAATCTGTTTTTGAATTATCGCATAAAAAACATCATGACCACTTAGTTTGTTTAAAGTGCGGTAAAGTTGTTGAATTTGAAGATGATGTAATAGAACAAAGACAAAAAGATATTGCTGAATCACATCAAATCACATTAACAAACCATAGTTTATATCTATACGGGGAATGTAAAGATCAAGATGCGTGTGAAGCCTATAGAAAAGCGAACCTTTAATAAATAAACCTTATTAAAACATAGATACTTATTTTTAGCGTATGGGATAATCTTCCACGAGAATAAAGTTTTATCGGCTACCATAAGTAATTAAGGAGCAAAAATACTTATTTTTGTTCCTTATTCATTGACTTATCACTTCTTAATGCCACAACTATGTTGCTTCAAATTTTTAGTACTTAATTTTTAGTACTTTAGGTCGTATAAAAAAACTAATAATAGAGCCAAAAAGATCATCATATAATGATTCTATTTCCTCTTTACTAATACTGCCCTCACGTATCAACATCTCATACTTTTGATCAGGCTCTTTCACCATATACTCGGTAGAAATAAACCCGTTCTTTTCATAAAACGCTTTGCGCTTCACTCGCTGTTCATAGTTTTTAGCTTTTTTATCAAGTTCTTCGATATTTAATATTATTCTTTTCCCAATATATCTATCTTTTAATGATGCCATCACCTTACTTCCATACCCTTGAGAGCGTAATGATTCTGATATAGCCAAAAACTGTACAAAAACAATGTCCTTAAACTCAGCAGAATAAATCAGCCCAATCCACACATCATTTTCATAGAGTACATTAAAACCTTCCTTACCATTTCTAAGTTTATAACGAAGTAAAAATGTTGGTATGCGCTTAGCACCAGGGAACGCCTCTTTATAAAGTTTTATAACCTCAGTGTAATTAGCATCATGCTTATTAAGTGCTTTAAAATTTATATTCATATGCCGTACTCATAATAATGCTGTAGAACTTATCTTTTAGGAAATTATACCTTAAGAACGAGTAGATAAAATCCTGAAAAATACGTTATGTGAAACCTGAATCAATCTCTTACGATAAGCTAACTTTTGCATGCTCTACTAATACAAATATCCTCAGTTATTCGTAATTGAGAGTCAATTAGACAATACTGATGCCTGCTAATACACCCAGAATAATCAGCGAAAATATTAAATAGAGTCACAGCAACCAACAGTTATTCCCCCTGCTTAGCGCTTAACTGTCAGCTTATTATAGATTTTAATTTCTGGGGGTACATATAGAGTTAAAGTGATTTGAAATAAGTTACGTTGAGCAACTATAAAAAGGCACGTCTGCCCTTTTATAGTCAATAAACTAGAAAATCCCCCTAGCTTAAGCTTTCTTTAAATAGGCTGAAACAAGTACGATACGCGTACCATTAACTTTACCTTCAATATGTTCAGGGTTATCAGTTAACGTAATACCACGTACTAGAGTACCTTGTTTTGCCGTAAAGTTGGCACCTTTTACTTTTAAGTCTTTGATCAAAGTAACATCATCACCGTCATGTAACTCAGCACCATTACTATCACGTGTTGGGCCCTCACGTTGCTCAGCTGCAATACCTTGCTCTGCCCAAGTTTTTACGTCATCTTCCATATAAATCATGTCTAATGCGTCTTGTGCCCAACTTTCAGCTGATAACTTATGCAACATACGATAAGATATTACTTGTACAGCAGGCTCTTGGTTCCACATGCTGTCATTTAAACAGCGCCAGTGGTTCATATCTAATTCTGCTTCACCGTCAATTTGCTTTTGACAAGTATCACAAATATAAACACACTGTTGTGCACTTAAATCACTCGTTGGCGGTACAGGATATACTGAGAGGTTATTTGTTGCTGTGCAAAGTTCACAGCTATTATTACTACGTTGTTTTAATGCATTTTCGTTAGGCATATTGGTTCCTAATATTAACCTTGATGATATAAGATAAACTTAATTTTCAGTAACATAATTATACATTATTTTTTTATATCTTTTGTAAGAAAATCTATACTCACTTGGTAATTAAATATTGTTGCTAATGATAGACAAAGCTTAACTTCAATGATAAAAAGCTCGGCAATAAAAATATAATAAGGCGTCAGCATGACAATACATTCCAACACAGAAAAAAAATCACTACTAACTAAACTAAACGCATTCGGGTTAGTACCCCAAATCATCATTGCCATTATATTAGGGATAACACTTGCTGTACTAGCCCCAGAAGTCGCTATTTCATTTTCAATTCTTGGTAGTTTATTTGTTAATGCACTAAAAGCTGTAGCGCCAATTTTAGTATTAGTGTTAGTTGCCTCGAGTATCGCTAATCAAAAAATCAACAGTGATGCTAAATTAAAACCAATAGTTGGCTTATATTTACTTGGTACACTTTGTGCTGCTTTTGTCGCTGTAGTGCTTAGTTTTATATTCCCAACGACATTAACATTAGATATAGCTAGCGCGAGTGCTACTCCACCACAGGGCTTAGGTGAAGTATTATCAACCTTGGCTTTTAAAGTAGTCGAAAATCCAATTAGTGCCATCGTAAACGGAAATTTTATTGCCCTATTGGCTTGGGGGCTTGGCTTAGGCTTCTCACTTAAACATGCGAATGAACAAACAAAAATAATGGTACATGATTTCAGTGAAGCGATATCGAGCATTGTGCGTATTGTCATTCGCTTTGCCCCTATCGGTATTTTTGGTTTAGTTGCCAATACCATTGCGACTACCGGGTTTTCAGCATTAGCTGAATATAGCCATCTTGTTGTGATCCTACTTGCTGCAATGTTAATTATTGCATTAGCCGTTAATCCATTAATTGTATTTATTATTATGGGGAAAAATCCATATCCATTAATTTTTACGTGTCTTCGTGAGTCAGGTATCACCGCATTTTTTACTCGCAGCTCTGCTGCAAATATTCCAGTCAATATGGCGTTATGCAAAAAGTTAGATTTACATGAAGATACCTACTCTGTTTCAATTCCTTTAGGTGCAACTATAAATATGGCAGGTGCGGCAATAACAATTACCGTGTTAACCCTAGCGACAGCTAACAGCTTAAATATCGATGTAGATTTTGGCACAGCTATCTTATTATCAATCGTGGCGTCTATTTCAGCCTGTGGTGCATCAGGTGTCGCAGGTGGTTCACTATTACTAATACCTTTAGCTTGTAATTTATTTGGTATCAATAATGACATCGCAATGCAAGTGGTTGCTATTGGTTTTATTATTGGTGTTATTCAAGATTCAGCTGAAACAGCACTTAACAGCTCTACTGATGTTGTTTTTTCTGCTGCAGCTTCGCACAACATCACAAAATAGAGTTTAAGTAATACTAGAAGATATTATCTCGATTGGCTATTCTATAATATGTGTATTTTATAGTTCAGTTGTTAAACCTTATGCAGTGAAAGCACTTTAATAAACTGGCTATTACCGCATTAGTACAAGTATAGAAACACCATTACAGAGTAAAATGAATGCCAATAAAAAACGCCTCACAAAATGTGCGGCGTTTTTTATTAATCAAACTTAATCATTCTTTATTAGTGAATTTTTATAAACTAATAGAATAATTAAATTAAAGTGATTTTTTCTTACGACGTAAAGCTATACCAGCTAAACCAAGACCTAAAATAGCTAAAGAAGTAGGCTCAGATACTGGTGTAGGATTAGTAGTTTCAGTGTAGTTATATGTAACATTTAAGCTAGCACCAGCTACAGTATCTACTGAAATTACAGTGTTACTACCGCCAGTTCCACCAAAATTACCGAAAGCAGTTAAACCTGAAGTAGAAACATTACCAGTACCGATAAAGCTTAGGAAATCAGTATTTGAAGAATCGATAGTAGCGTTGATCGTATCAGTACCAGTTAAACCAAACGCGGTAAATATATCAGAGCCATCAAGTGCTCCATCTGCACCAAGAGCTACAAAACCAGTATCAGCACTCAAGTTTATAGTAAGTGAACCCAAACCTAAAAATGTACCTATAGTTTCAATACCTACACTGCCTCTTGTAGTTTGTGCTAGATTATCATTATTGTTTAGAGTGATGTCTGATAACATGCTAGCAGAAAAACTAATATTAATAGTATCAAGGTTACCTAAGCTAGCATCAAATTGTGAAACAGTTAATACATCACTCCATTCAGTGGTAGAAGCAGCATGGTTATCTGAAAAAGAAATCACACCGGCTTGAGCTAGTGGAGATAATGCCATAACAGTAACAGCAGCTAGTAATTTTTTCTTGAAAGTTTTCATTGTCATCCTTTATTTATCGATAAATTCATTCTGTTATCCTATGAATGATATGCAAATGTTTTACTATACCTTTCATATACTCTAGAAACAGTTTAAAAAAAGTACTGTTTTACAACAGCCTACCAAAATAAAGCACATATCATGCCAACAAAAATAGGAGCAATAAGGTGTTGATATATAAAGATATTTTACAACTTATTATTTTCCACTTATTTTAAAAGCTACTAGTGTAAAAAAACTCGACACAAAAATAATGATTTAATTTAATTAAAATAATCGCATAGGTTGTTTTTTGTACAGGTTATTTGTAGCGTGTGACTAAGAAAGGGACTGCTAGTTACCTGGTGATTATGACCAGTTTAAAAGAATACTATCATCATTATTTTTAGGGATATAACGTTGACAAACAAAGTGCCCTATCGCAGCGACTAATACATCATCATAATATAAAAAAGGGATCCTTTTCCGTTGCCAAACTGGAATATTTAACTCTTGAAGTATCTTTTTTAGACTACGAGAATGATTTCTATAATCAGGTAAACAAATAGGATTGCTATGATTAAAACGTATTGTCACTTTTTGTCCTGCATTCGGCATTATAATTCGTTGAGATGCTACGGTAATGTCTTGGCTAGTTTTCTTTAAAAAATATAATTTCCCCAAATTATCGGGTAGCTCAATTTCTGTTTTCGGCTCATTGAACACGATATCAGTATGCCAATTGCTAATATCTATAAAGTCAGCGGTTAAATATAAAGTCCCCTTATGACGACGAATCACATTATCACCAACTTTCACTACAGGGTTTTTATCACTATCCGCATTCAATTGTAGGTACAGTTGAGCTAGCTGTTCAGTACTTGGCATTAAACAATTATTTTTAGTTAAAAAATAACGAATTACATTATTAAACCGTTGTTGAGATAACTGAGTTAACGATCTCACCGTTAAGCTATTCACGCCACTAATACAAAGGTTAAGGTCTTCTTCAGCCAACTCATCAAGTAATAACTGCCCTTCTCTGCAATGTTCACTACTGCGATTAATGGTACTAGTAATGCTAGGCCAGCGCTTCATTAATAGTGGCATAATATTATTGCGAATAAAATTACGATCAAACCGAGTATCTGTATTTGACTCATCTTCGACCCAGGTTAAATCATTAATTTTGGCATAATCAATAATGTCAGCTCGAGATATTGATAATAATGGTCGCAGTAATAAATCTTTCTCTTGTCTAGTTTCATTACCCATAGCTGATAGACCTTTTAAACCTGACCCTCGCTTAAGGGCAAGTAAGAAAGTTTCTGCTTGGTCGTCACTATGGTGCCCAGTAATGATCAATGAAGGTGTTTGATAAATCGAATGTAAAGCTTGATACCTTGCATCACGCGCTAAAGACTCTAATGACTTCTGTGCTTGTGCTTGGACATTAACCCGACATATTTTTAACGGTAAATTAAGCGCTAAGCAAGCTTGTTCAGCAAAAACTTGCCAAGAAAAAGCATTGTCACTTAAACCATGATTAACATGACATACAGTTACAAGGTTAGTAATAGGTTGCGTTAAAGGAGATGCTTTCTTTAACGATGCTATGGCATGTAATAAGACTTGCGAATCGACACCACCACTATAAGCAACAACCACAGGCATGTTCGGATGTTTACTGATGGCGTTTAGCAGTGCTAACTCTATGGGATGCATAAATAGCCTAAACTTGTTTTAATCAATTTTTTTAACTGGTTAAACATTATAAAACCAAATTGATACTTGTGTGGATTGAAAATTAATAGAGGGGAGATAGTCATGAAAGACTGGTTGTAGATAAAGTCTTTAAGGGTATAAACACTTTATCTACAACCTATATTAATAATAAGTATTAATATAGGTTGGCAATATAATATATTAGCAGTAGCCAAATGACATTAACTTATCATATCGACTTTCAATCAACTGTTCTTTATCTAACAGATCAAGTTCTGCTAAGTTACTTTTTAAAGATTCTTTTAACATTGCTGCCATATGATCCATATCGCGATGTGCACCACCTAATGGCTCTTCCACAATATTATCAATTAACTCTAATTCTTTAATACGCTGTGCAGTTATACCCATAGCTTCTGCAGCTGTTGATGCTTTAGCAGCGGTTTTCCACAAAATAGATGCACAACCTTCAGGTGAGATTACAGCATAAGTAGAATATTGTAGCATATTAACTCTATCACCAACCCCAATTGCTAACGCACCACCAGAGCCACCTTCACCAATAACGGTACAAATAATAGGAACTGACAAGCGTGCCATTACTTTTAAGTTCGTTGCTATAGCTTCACTTTGACCACGCTCTTCTGCACCAATGCCAGGATAAGCACCAGGAGTGTCAATAAAAGTAATAATTGGCATATTAAAACGCTCTGCCATCTTCATTAGACGTAATGCTTTTCGATATCCTTCAGGACGAGGCATACCAAAATTACGTTTAACTTTTTCAGTGGTCGAACGACCTTTTTGATGACCAATAATCATCACAGGTCGACCATCTAAACGTGCAGTACCACCAACAATAGCGCTATCATCAGCATACGCTCTATCACCAGCTAATTCATCAAATTCAGTAAATATACGAGATAAGTAATCTAACGTATATGGACGTTGTGGATGACGGGCTACTCGTGCTGTTTGCCAAGGATCTAAATTGGCAAAAATCTTTTTGGTTTGTTCTTTATTTTTTTCACGTAACTGAGAAATTTGATCTTCTAAATCAAGATCTAGCTCCTGACCTGCATTAACAAGCTGAAGCTCTTCTATTTTTGCATCAAGTTCGGCAATAGGTTGTTCGAAATCTAAAAAATTTAATGACATATGCTATTTTGCACCTAAAAAATGGTCTTAATTTTCTTTCATTACCGATTTTATCATCGATAACACTTAATTATTAATTTTAACGGATAGCGTTAAAGCTAGCTCTGAAATATATATTATAAAAACTATTCAGCTACTTAAACTGTAAGGTGACATTTTCTTCACCTAATAGTTCTTTTAAATCATATAATAACATATCTGCTGGCGATACCCGCCATTGTACTCCAAGTTCTAACATGCCGCGAGCTTCTTCTCTTTGATAATAAACCCTCACAGGGCAAGTACCTTCTTTATGTGGCGTTAAAACTTGTGTAAATTGTTCAATAAAACTGTCGCCTAGTTTTTCTTTATGCACTCTAACATCTAAAGAAGTAACATAGTTTTCTCTAGCATCAGCTACCGTCATAATATCTCTGGCGGTCATTGTATTACCTCCAGAGTAATCATCAAAGCTGACCTGTCCACTACACACTAAAATTGCATCAATTTCGAGCAATTCAGAAAATCTATCATAGTCATCTGGAAATAATCGTATATCCATACGCGCACTTTTATCATCCAACGTTACTAATGCCCAGCGACGACCACGTTTATTAACCATAACGCGCACACCAATAACTAAACCGACAGCAACCGCTTGCTTATCACGACCGGTTGGCTGCATGCCCACTAAACGACTAGTAGAATATTTTTTAATTTCAGCTAAATAACGATTAATAGGGTGACCTGTTAAATATAAACCTAAGGTCTCTTTTTCACCATTAAGCCAAACTTCTTCCGGCCACTTTTTTACTTCTTTAAATGACTGCCTAGAATCGGTTTGTTCATCATTAATTAAACCAAATAAATCATTTTGTCCTAACGACTCAGCTTTTGCATGCTGCTCAGCTGCTTTTATTGCTTCTGGCAATGTTTCAAATAAAGCTGCTCGATGTGGTAAGTCTTTACCGTCACTTGTTAATTTATAGGTCGGTCCAAGTGCATCCATAGCACCTGATTTTATTAACTTCTCTAAAACACGTTTATTTGTTTTCTTTAAATCTAAACGCGCACAAAAATCAAAAAGATCAATAAAAGGACCGCCTGATTGACGTGCGGCAATAATCGCTTCAATAGGACCTTCTCCTACACCTTTTACCGCGCCAATACCATAAACAATTTGATTATTATCATTAACAGTAAATTTATACTGACCAGCATTAACATCTGGCGGTAATAAATCAATATTCATATTGCTACATTCATCGACTAATGTAACAATTTTTTCAGTGTTATCCATATCCGCAGACATAACGGCTGCCATGAACGGTGCCGGAAAGTGGGTTTTCATCCATAAAGTTTGATAGGAGACCAACGCATAGGCTGCTGAATGAGACTTGTTAAAGCCATAACCCGCAAATTTTTCTACTAAATCGAATATTTTAATAGCTAACTCGCCATCAACACCGCGATCTATTGCACCTTTTTCAAAGCCAGCACGCTGCTTTGCCATTTCTTCAGGCTTTTTCTTACCCATAGCACGACGCAGCATATCTGCACCACCTAATGAGTACCCAGCCAAGACTTGTGCAATTTGCATAACTTGTTCTTGATACAAGATAATACCGTAAGTTGGCTCTAAAACAGGCTTTAAATCTTCATGTTGCCATGTCGCATCTGGGTAGCTGATTTCTTCGCGGCCATGTTTACGCTCGATAAAGTTATCAACCATGCCTGATTGCAATGGCCCAGGGCGAAATAACGCCACCAAAGCGATAATATCTTCAAAACAATCGGGTTTTAATTTATCAATTAACGACTTCATACCGCTAGATTCAAGCTGAAAAACTGCGGTTGTTTGTGACGCAAGTAAAACTTTAAAACTGGCAGGGTCTTCAAGATCAATGGTCGTTATATCAATAGGCTCTTTACCGGCTTTTAACAGCTGAGCATCAGCCATCTCAATTGCCCACTGTAAAATAGTTAAGGTTCTTAACCCTAAGAAATCAAACTTAACTAAACCAGCATCTTCAACATCATTCTTATCAAACTGTGTAACTGGATTCTTACCTTCATCATCACAATATAAAGGTGCAAAATCAGTAATAGTGGTAGGCGAAATAACAACACCACCAGCATGTTTACCCGCATTACGTGTGGTGCCTTCAAGGATCCGACACATATCAATCAGATCTTTGACTTCAGAGTCTTGTGCATAAATTTCAGGTAGCTTCGGCTCTTCTTCAAATGCTTTTGCTAAAGTCATGCCCGGTGTTGGCGGAATAAGCTTAGAAATTCTATCAACAAAACCATAAGGATGCCCAAGTACACGACCTACATCGCGAATTACCGCTTTCGCCGCCATAGTACCAAAAGTAATAATTTGAGAAACCGCATCACGACCATAAAGTTCCGCAACATGATCAATAACCTCATCACGTCGATCCATGCAAAAATCAATATCAAAATCTGGCATGGAGACACGTTCAGGATTTAAAAAACGTTCAAAAAGTAAATCGTATTCAAGTGGATCAAGATCAGTAATATCAAGCGCATAAGCGATAAGTGAACCAGCCCCTGAACCACGACCCGGGCCAACAGGAATATTGTTATCCTTACTCCATTGAATAAATTCCATTACAATAAGGAAATAGCCAGGAAATCCCATATTATTTACAACTTCGAGCTCTATTGCTAAACGTTCGTCGTAAGGTTTTCTGATTTCACTAAAGTTATCAGCACTGGTATCAAATAATTTATTAAGGCGCTTTTCTAACCCTTCTTTAGATACCTTGATAAAATAATCATTAATTTCTAGACCATCTGTAGGAAAGTCAGGTAATACATATTCACCTAATGTCACTGTTACATTACAACGTTTAGCAATTTCTACAGAATTAGCTAGCGCTTCAGGAATATCACTAAACAACTCACACATTTCTGCTTCAGAGCGTAAGTATTGTTGTTCGCTATAACGTTTAGGGCGTCTTTTATCATCTAATGTATAACCATCATGAATAGCAACACGGATTTCATGTGCATCAAAATCCTCAGGCGAGAGAAACATCACTTCATTTGTGGCAACAACAGGCAGTTCGAAGTGTGTAGCTAAATCAACAACAAGATGTAGGTAATTTTCTTCATCAACTCTGCCAGTTCTTATTAATTCAAGATAAAAGCAATCATGAAAGTGTTGCTGATAAAAGCTAACCATTTGCTCAATAAGTTCATTATTACCTTTTAATAATGCTTTACCTATATCGCCTTCTCTACCTCCAGATAACAGTATTAAGCCTTGTTTATATTCAGCTAACCATGCTTTATCAATGACAGCTTTATCTTGAATATGTCCCCGCATATAGGCTTTGGAAATTAATTCAGTCAGGTTTTTATAGCCTACATTATCTGTAGCAAGAACTACGATACGAAAAAGCTCATTGCCTAATTCTTCACTTTTCACCCAAAAATCACAACCGATTATAGGCTTTAGACCTGCACCGTGAGCTGCGTGATAATACTTTACCAAGCCACAAAGGTTTGTTTGGTCCGTTAAAGCTATTGCAGGCATATTTAATTCAGCCGCTTTAGCAACAATAGGCTTAACCTTTTTCAAGCCATCACACATGGAATAATCACTGTGAACGCGCAAATGAATAAATTTAGGATCTGTAATCAATTCCTGGTTAGGATCCATCTGTGCTATTTCATTATTCACTGTATCACTCATTTATAAGGCCCAATACTCTAGCAACAGGTTTAAAACTTTGTCGATAACAATCGAGCACTCCAAGCTCAGTGATTTTTTCTAAATGCGCTTTCGTAGGATACCCTTTATGTTTAGCAAAACCATATTCAGGGTATAATTTATCAAGAGCAATCATTTCATTATCACGAGCAACCTTGGCAAGTATTGATGCCGCGCTTATTTCAATAACACGTGCATCTCCTTTCACTACCGCTAAACTAGCAATAGGGCCTTGCTCACTATTAAAGGTTGGTGTACGATTCCCATCAACTAACACATAGTCAGGAGTAACAGATAAACCTTGAACAGCTCGCTGCATAGCAAGCATAGTGGCATGTAAAATATTTAAGGTGTCAATTTCTTCCGGACTAGCTCGTCCGATAGACCATGCAACTGCTTTTTCTTTAATTTCTTCACTTAACAAGGCACGTTTTTTTTCAGTAAGTTTTTTCGAGTCCTTAAGTCCTTCAATAGAATTATCAGGATCTAAAATTACGGCAGCAGTAACCACATCGCCAACTAACGGGCCTCGCCCCACTTCATCGACCCCAGCAATACAATAAGCAACAGGGTATTCAAAATCAGGTAAAATTATTTTTGGAGCCATGGGAATTATTACTTATTTAAAAGAGGTGTATTTGAAGTATTAAGCAAATCAATCACTGCATTTGCTGCTTGCTTACTTGCATCACATTTTAACTGTTGATGAATAAGTGTAAACGTATCGTTTAATTGAGATTGATCTTGATACAAGCGTTCTTTTACCAAAGGAATAATCTTTTCTGGACACACTTCCTCTTGCAATAACTCAGGTACCAATGTTTTGTTTGCTAATAAATTAGGTAGAGAAAACCATTGGAGTTTTACTAACCATTTGGCTAGCAAGTGCGTAATCATATTAAACTTATAGCAAATTACCATAGGTCTTTTAATTAAAGCTGCTTCTAAAGTTACCGTTCCTGAAGCAGTCAATAAGCAATCACTAGCCGCCATAACCGTTTGAGTTTTATCAATAACAAGTTGTACCTTTAAATTAGGTGCTAATTGCGCTTTCAACGTATTGAACTGTTGTGCTCTTTTTTCGCTAACCATTGGCGCAATAAAGAGTAAGTTTTCATCCTCTTGCTGTAATTGCATCGCACTTTGAAAAAAAGGTGCTAATAAACGAGATAACTCACCACCTCTACTGCCAGGCATTAACGCAAGGATTTTATTTTCAAGAGGAAGATTAAGTATAGCTCTTGCTTGTTTTTTATCACTTTCCATTGGAATATCATCAGCTAAAGGATGACCCACAAAAGTACAAGGGACTTGATGTTTATCGTAAAAAGCTTTTTCAAAAGGTAATAAAGAAAGCACCATATCGGTTGCTTTCGCTATTTTAACAATTCTTTTTTCACGCCAGGCCCAAACAGAAGGGCTAACATAATGAACAGTTTTTATTGCTTGTTGTTTTAAACGAAGCTCTAAGCCAATATTAAAATCTGGGGCATCAATACCAATAAACACATCAGGTTTATTGGCAGTAAAATAGTCAACTAATGATTTTCTCACCGCAAATAATCGTCGAATGCGGCCCAGTACTTCAACAATCCCCATAACCGCTAATTCTTCCATAGAAAATAAACTTTCAAAGCCAAGTTTATCCATTTTAGCGCCGCCAATACCAATAAATTTAGCATCAGGATATTGAGATTTTAATGCAGTAATTAAGCCAGCTCCTAATGTGTCACCGGAGTGCTCACCAACAACAATGGCAAAAATGGGGGAAGAAGTATGAGTGGTTAAAATTGATGACACTAGTTAGCTCCTAGGTTTATTTTTCTAAGTAACCTGAACTTGGTTTATAATATTTATACTCTAGCTCAGTGGTTTGCTACTTTATTTTATAAAAAATCAAGGTGAACTTCATGTCGATAGCTAGCTATTGTGAGTAGATTTGACAATGAAGTTAAACAAGCACTTGCAAGAAAAATACTTATTAAACCAAGTTTAGACTAGTACTTATTATTACTAAGTACTAGCCCCTAGGTGCTAAAACTTAGTAATAATGCAATATTAAATCGCAATGTATTAACGAATAATACCGCGAGTAGAGTTTTTAATCGATTGAGTAAAAAGCTCTAATTCTGACGAAGGATCTCCGAGTGCAGCTATAGCATGTAAAGCGTCATCAACCGATTGTTTTTTACGATAAATCTCTTTATAAGATCGCTTAATTGATAAGATAGTATCACTTTTAAAACCTCGGCGTTTTAAACCTTCACTATTTAAGCCAAAAGGCTTCGCTGGATGACCTGAAGCCATAACATATGCAGGAACATCTTTTAATACAATCGCATTGGCAGCAATAAAACTATGAGCACCAACATGGCAAAATTGATGAACACCCGACATACCACCAAGAATAACATGGTCACCTATATGAACATGGCCAGCAATAGATGCATTGTTAGCCATAATACAGTGGTTACCTACCATGCAATCGTGTGCCACATGAGTGTAAGCCATAAATAAGTTATTATTACCAATTTGGGTAAGGCTGTTGTCTTGAGGTGTACCTCGATGAATAGTACAACATTCTCTAAAAATATTATTGTCGCCAATAACTAACTCTGTTGGCTCGCCATCATATTTTAAGTCTTGGCAATCTTCTCCTATACTAGCAAATTGGAAGATTCTATTACCTTGACCTATTTTAGTTGGTCCATTAATGACTACATGAGAACTAATATGACAATTGTCACCAATAATGACATTGCTTGCTATATGAGTCCAAGGACCAATAGTAACATTTTTTCCAATAATTGCGCCTGGCTCAATTATCGCTTGTGGATGAATCATAATATCTCTGTTATCTATTTCAATTAAAGTATAATGCTGGGAGTGTAAAACTTGAGAAGTGTTATATCGTGCTTAAAGCTTTCTTTTAGCACACATAAGATCAGCAGAACAAACGACTTTACCGTCAACTTTTGCTTCACCATAAAACTTCCACATACCACGTCGTTCTTTAATAAATTCGACATGAAGATGCATAGTATCACCAGGTAAAACTGGTTGTTTAAAACGTGCTTTATCTATAGAAGCAAAAAGGTACATTTCATTTTCTTCACGTCCTTCACTGCTTTTAAAGCCCAAAATACCTGTTGCTTGTGCAAGAGCTTCCAAAATTAACACACCAGGAAAAATGGCGGCATCTGGAAAATGTCCTGTAAAAATAGGCTCATTGATAGTTACATTTTTTATCGCATGTAAACTTTTAAGAGGCTCATGATCAAGAACTTTGTCAACAAGTAACATAGGGTAACGATGAGGAATTAATTCTTTAATTTCATTCAGTGATATTGGCTTTGCTATTCTATTTAAATCAAGAGTGTCCAATTGATTTTTTCCTTTCATTGGCTTGTGCTGACTTATTATATAAGATCAACGTACAAGTTTACATTAGATAATGTTGCCTTTGCAGCTATTATTATTTTTTATGTTATTTAATAAGCAAGTTTATTTGCTTTCGAGTAATTTTTCTAACGCTTTGACACGTTGAGTTAAACTATCTAGGCGTTTAACGCGTGCGTTTATTTTATGCCATTCACTATTATCTACTACAGGCATACCTGAAGAATAAACCCCAGGTTTAACAATAGATTTAGTTACCATTGACATGCCAGTAAAAACACAGTTATCTGTAATATTAATATGTCCATTAACACCAACAAGACCTGCTATCGTACAGTTTTTTCCAATGACAGTACTACCGGCAATAACACTACAGGCAGCCATAGCTGTATTTTCACCAATAACAACGTTATGAGCAATTTGAATTTGATTATCAAGAATAACACCATCTTTGATCACAGTATCTTCAAGTGCTCCTCGATCTATTGTAGTACTAGCTCCTATTTCAACCTTGTTACCAATAATAACTCGGCCTAATTGAGGAATTTTATGCCATTTATAGTTTGCATTAACTGGAGCATAACCAAAGCCATCAGAGCCAATAACGGTATTTGCTTGAATTAAGCAATCTTCACCAATAATAACATTATGATAAATACTAGTATTTGCCCAGAGACGTGTTCCTTTACCTATTGAGCTATTTTTACCAATAAAACAACCGGCACCAATACATACATCATCATTCAAATAAACACCTGATTCGATAACTGCATTAGCACCAATGCTAACATTTTCACCTAAGTGAACACTTTCGTCGATTACTGCGCTCGTATGAATGCCACTTGCCACCTTTGGTGTGGTATCAAGTAAATTAGCCAACAGAGCATACCCCATGTAAGGGTTATCCATTACTAAAGCATTCACAGGACATTGCGCTAACATATCTGGTGCAATAATAACTGCACTAGCCTTTGTATTACTGAGCTGTGATATATATTTTTTATTTGCTAGAAAAGCGACTTGCCCTATTTTAGCATTAGCCAGTGTTGCCAAACTTTCTATGGCGTCATTTGCTGAAGATTTATCTTCATCATAAGTCACTAGCTTCGCTTGAATATGTTTCGCTATTTCATCAAGAGTGTAAGCCATCTCTTATTTAATTTTGCTTACTTGTTCAACTACAGAAGCTGTAATATCTGTTGATTCTTTTGAAAAAACAACTGTTTGTTGAGATAACACTAAGTCATATTTTTCTTTAGCTGCAATATTGTCTACCGCTTGAGTTACTAAAGCTAACAATTTGTTTGTTTCTTCATTTCGACGTTGAGCAACCTTTTGTTGAAACTCTTTTACTTTGACTTGATATTCTTGGTATAAACCAGCCATTTTAGTTTGTAACTCAGTTTTTTCTTTTTCATTCATTAATGAACCATTACGTTTTAAGTTTTCATCTTCAAAAGATAAATCTTTTTGTAATTTCTCAATAACAGCTTTTTCGTCTTTAAATTCTGTTTCTAGCGTTTGCATTAAAACCGCGGCTTGAGGGATTTGACTAATCGCTTCTTGTACATTTACCACAGCAATTTTTTGTTCAAAAGCCATTGCGCTACTTGCTAATAACATGGTTGAAGCTGTAGCTGTAATAGCCATAGATTTGATAAATTTTTTCAAGGTATTTTCCTCTTCTTTTCTATAATTGGATTTAGAGTATTATTCGCTTAACTTAATTTAACAGCTAGACGATGTTCTTTACTAGATTATATTATCGGGTGAATCTTAAAATGTTTTACCAATATTAAAACTAAAGAATGCTGTGTCATCATCTTCTTCTTGTTTAATTGTTTTAGCAAAGTTAAAAACCATTGGTCCCATTGGAGATAACCACTGAATTGATAAACCTCCAGATGCACGATAATGACTTGGATCAGAATAATCACCAAGTTTTTCTAATTCTACAGCTGCTAAATCTTGATAGTCGGCTATATCAAATTCAGTATCCCAAACGTTACCAACATCAACAAAAAAGCTTGTTCTTACACTATTAGAATAACTTTCATCTAAAAATGGTGTAGGTACAATTAATTCAACACCACCTAAAGCAATAGCATTACCACCAACACTTCGCGGTGTAGCATAGATAAAATCATGATCAGGACCTAAACAACAAGCAGTTCCTCCTATTGAACTAGGCGTACCACTAACAGCTGTTGGGTAACGATATATAGCTCTAGGTCCTACAGTGTTGTTTTCAAAACCACGTAAAGTATCTGAACCACCTGCTCTAAAATTTTCCCAAAATGGTAGCAACTGATCATTACCACGTACATCGCCATAACCGTTACCATAACCTAACTGTAAACGAGTTAACACTGTCCAACGTTGGTTTCTAGTGAGTGGGAAGTAAAATTTACTGTCAAAATTAAGTTTAAAATATTGTACATCAGACGAGCTAGGAGTTGTCACTTTAAAAGACAAAAGTTGTGATGAACCTGCTGTTGGGAATGTACCTCTGTTCAACGTTGAGCGCGAAATATTGGCATTAATATCATAGTTTTTAAATGCTAGCGCTGCATCTGGATCACTCGGATCAGAATGTAGATCATAAAAGGTTTGAATTTGTTCATAGGTTTCTAATGAAGTAATTTCATTATTTTTAAAACCGACCCCAAAACCAACTCGAACGTATTCATTAATTGGGAAGCCCCAGTTAAGGCCAATACCGTATGTTCTATTATTATACTCAACTAGGTTAGCTTGTCCTGCATCAAAAGCTTGATAAAATATTTGACCACCAAGAGAGATAGCATCAACAGTAAAATAAGGATCTGTATATGAAAGGCTAGCACTTTTAGAGTATCTGTTTGTGTTAATGTTAAAGCCTACACGATTACCTGTTCCCAAGAAGTTATTCTGCTGAATACCAGCATTCAAACTTAAACTGGTTGAATCACCATAACCGATACCGGCAGTAAATGAACCTGATGCTTGTTCTTTTACGGCAAAATCTACATTAACTAAATCATCTTCACCGGCAATTTGATTAGTTTCAAATTCAACCGTTTCCATATAAGGCAATCGAGATAAGCGTGATTTAGAATGTTCAACTAGGCTATTAGATAGCCAAGCACCTTCCATTTGTCTTAGTTCACGACGTAAAACTTTATCTGCAGTAACATGGTTACCAGTAAAGTTTACTTTGTTAACATAAATACGTTTACCTGGATCGATAGATATTGACAGTTTAACAGTGTTATCTTCATCATTAATATTCGGAATAGTCGTAACTTTAGGGTAAGCATAACCAAAGCGGCCTAGAAATTTACTGATAACTTCTTCAGTGTAAGTAACTTCTGCACCATTATAAAGGTTGCCCGCTTGTAACGGGTTAATAGCTCTTATAGTTTTCTCAAAGCCAGCTAAATCACCAATAAAATCAACATCACTAATAGTATAGGTTTCGCCCTCTGTTACATTCAAAGCAATATAGACGGACTCTTTATCTGGCGTCATTGATACTTGAGTAGAATCAACATTAAAGCGAAGATAACCCCGATCTAAATAGTAGCTATTGATCGTTTCCATATCACCTTGTAGTGTTTGCTTTTGATATCTATCTTGCGCCATAAAATTCCACCATGGCGAATCAAAAGTGAGCTCTGTTTTTTCAAGAACTTCAGCATCAGTAAAAACTTCATTACCGATCAAGTTAATTTGCTTAATAGCTGCGGCATCACCCTCGACAAACTTAAACTCTAAATTTACCCTATTACGAGGTAAATGAGTAATACTTGCCGTTACGTCGGCATTATATTTTCCGACACTATGATAAAAATCTTCTAACCCGGTTTCAATACCTGAAATAACAGTTCGATCTAGTGTTTCACCAACACGTATATTACTGCCATCAAGACTTTCTGTTAACTGCTCATCTTTTAAATCACTATTACCGTCAAAAGTAATATCACTTATCGTTTCACGTTCTCTTACGCGATAGATAATGCGATTCCCGTCACGGTAAACACGGATATCATTAAAATGACCCGATTTATATAAAGACTTAATTGACTGAGAAATTCTAAATGGATTAAGATTATCACCAACATTAAAAGGAATATGTGTTAACGCAGCGCCTAAAGCAACACGCTGCAAGCCTTTTACTTCGATATCTTCAACCTGAAATTCTTCGGCTGCTTGAGCTGTTGTACCTAGAGCGCCTAATAAAACGGCAAAGGCTAATTTTTTAATTATCATAAATGCTTACTTTTATTACTTCTTTTAATTTCTAAACCTAGGTAATAGATTAAAATCTAATACCTACAATTAACCATTATTCTTTTAATTCTTTACTAAGTCGATATTAAAAATTATAGCGTAAAGGTTGATTATACCTTCTTCCTTTACTTCTTATCTATTTACCCTAATACCCGACTAAAATCATTAAATAGAGCTACACTCATTAATGCTAATAAAGCCAACGCACCAAACTTAAATCCTGCTTCTTGTATTTTTTCCGGAACAGGTTTTCCTGTTAAAAGCTCTATAAGATAATAGAGTAAGTGTCCGCCATCAAGTACCGGTAACGGTAAAAGGTTAATTATTCCTAAATTAATGCTAATTAACGCTAAAAAGCCTAAAAAATAAACAAAACCATACCCTGCACTATCACCTGCTCCTTGAGCAATTGCAATTGGACCACTTAAATTCTTAACTGATACATCACCTGTAATTAATTTGCCAATCATATTAAAACTTAGCGTAATTAAGTTCCAAGTCCGGTGAACACTTTCTCCAATTGCTGGAAATAAGCCATAGCTAATGTCAATACGGTATTCATCTGGCCAGTTATCAGATTTAGGAGAAACGCCTAAGTAACCAATTAATTTACCATTTTGTTCAATACCTTGCGGTGTTACTGCTATTACCTGTTGGTTACCAGCACGCTCAATAGTTAACGAAACTGTCTCATCTGGGTAACGTTTAATTTTATTAGCAAAATCTAACCAACCTTCAGCTATAGGCTCATTGTTAATAGCAACAAGCTTATCACCTACTTGTAAGCCACTTTTTTCTGCAGGACTATCTTTACCGATCGCTGCTAGTTCGTTATAAACAGCTGGTCTGTACGGTGTAATTCCTAAACTCGTTAAAGCAGTTGTTTTTTCTGGTGAAAACTGCCAATCTTTTGTTAATAGACTGTGACTACTTACATATTGGCTATCGCTACTTTTTGTTTTGATTACAATAGTATTAGCGCCAATTTCGCCAATTAAAGCTAAATTAACATCCTGCCAATCTTGTGTTGTTTTACCCGCAACCTCAACAACTTGCACATCACTTGGTACTTGTGCTTGAGCAGCTATAGAATTAGGGCTAATACTGCCGATAACTGGTTTAATACTTGGTACACCAATTAAAAACATGAGATAAAAAGCAAAGATAGCAAAAGCAAAGTTAGCAAAAGGACCGGCAGCAATAATTGCTATTCGTTGGTACACCGACTTTGAATTAAACGTTTTATCTTTATCTTCTTCAGCAACATCATCAACACGCTCATCAAGCATTTTGACATAACCACCAAGCGGGATCATAGCGACAACATATTCAGTACCATCTTTTCCCGTTTTACGCCAAAGTGCTTTACCAAAACCTACAGAAAAACGTTCAACCTTTACACCATTTTTACGTGCAACCCAAAAATGACCATATTCGTGCACAGTAACTAAAATACCTAGGGCAACAACAAAAGAGGCTGCATTCCAAATAAAATCAAACATTATGCTTTTTGTTCCTTAATATACAGGTAAAACTCATGAATACTCTACTAACAATTGTTGAGCAAATTCTCTAGCTCGTATATCTAAGGAAATAACCTCATTTATATTACTTACCTGTTCTGAGACAAATTTTTTCACAGAAGTTTCATTTATTTTGTAAATATCGTTAAATTTAATTGTTTCATCTAAAAATGCCGCTACTGCAATTTCATTCGCTGCATTAAGTGCTGTACATGCAGCTTGACCACTTTCACAAGCCTCAATTGCTAATTTCAAATTAGGATACCTTTTAAAATCAACAGATTGAAAATCAAATGACGCCGTATTAAAAAAGTCTAAGGGCGCAACGCCAGAGTCGATTCTTTCAGGATAAGCTAATGCATGAGCAATAGGTGTACGCATATCAGGATTTCCCATTTGCGCAATAACGGAGCCATCGATATATTGTACCATTGAATGAATAGTGCTTTGTGGGTGTAACACAACTTCGATATCATCTGCTGTCACATTGAACAACCATTTAGCTTCAATAAACTCTAAGCCTTTATTCATCATGGTAGCAGAATCGACCGATATCTTTCTGCCCATTTCCCAATTAGGATGTGCACAAGCTTGGTCTGGTGTTGCCATTTCAATGTCACTTAACGACCAAGTTCTAAATGGTCCGCCTGATCCTGTTAATAATATTTTACTAATACCATTTTGACCTAACTGGCAGTGCCCCACTCGTCCTTGCTCTTGCCAAGGTAAACTTTGAAAGATAGCATTGTGTTCACTATCTATTGGCAATAATTCTGCTCCTGATTTCTTAACAGCCTCAATAAAAATAGCACCAGAAGTGACTAAGGCTTCTTTATTAGCTAATAACACTCTTTTACCAGCTTCTACTGCTGCTAATGTTGCCATTAGCCCTGCTGCTCCGACAATTGCAGCCATAACTGTGTCAGAATCCTTTGAAGCAGCAATATCTAAAAGAGCGTCATTACCAGA
Organism: Colwellia sp. 6_MG-2023; assembly: GCF_030547765.1. Taxonomy (NCBI): domain Bacteria; kingdom Pseudomonadati; phylum Pseudomonadota; class Gammaproteobacteria; order Alteromonadales; family Colwelliaceae; genus Colwellia; species Colwellia sp. 6_MG-2023. The sequence goes on from NZ_JAUOPP010000011.1 coordinate 78,211, forward strand.
TTCTACCGTGATATTATTAAGCCCTTCTTCTGCTAGACGTAGCGTTAATAATTCAGCATGAGATTCAGAGGTCATTACAACCGTTTTAGGTAAAAACTCAATACATTGCTCAACAATTTTATCAACACTTTCATTGGCAGATAAACTCACTACGTTAAATTTTTCAGGGTGTAAACGAACAACCTCTAACGTACTCTGCCCAATAGAGCCTGTTGAACCTAAAATACAAAGCTCACGCACAGTTACTTGTTTGCCTGACTTTTCTTTTATCACAAATCTTACCAACCAAATAATACGTAACAAAGTGCAAAAACAGGCGCTGTTGCAGTTAAACTATCAATTCTATCTAAAATTCCGCCATGTCCTGGCAAGATAGATCCACTATCTTTAACACCTGCTTGGCGTTTAAGCATGCTTTCATTTAAGTCGCCTAATACCGAAACGGTTGTAATTAACACGGTCACTAACAAGACTGTAATAACCTGTCCTTGATTCCATGCTAATAGATAGGCAGCAATAGCAACCAGAATACAAGCAGAAGCAATACCACCAAGGAAACCTTCAAAGGTTTTTCCTGGACTAACATTTGGCATTAATTTATTTTTACCAAAAGCTTTACCAACAAAATAGGCACCTATATCAGCACTCCATACCATTAACAATAAAAACATTAACAACTGAGCACCATGATAGGTGTCGACTTGGTAGTCATTCGCACGAATTACCATAAATGCTAGCCAAGTAGGTACTAGTGTTAGCCAGCCAAAAACACCACGAACTGAGCGATGTTTAGACCAAAAACCACTCGCTTTAGGATATGAAAGCATTAAAAAAGCAGAGAATATCCACCACGCGACAGCTAGCCATAATACGGCCAAAGCATAGCTATGTAACTGCCCAGAACTTGTCCATAAATCATTCAGTGATACGGTAGTCCAAAGACCTGCAATCAGAAAAAGTGTCGTTCCAACGAAACCTACTCTTCGAGTTGTAGTGTCAAACCCCATAAAAGGTCCCCACTCCCAAGCACCAATACCAATAATAACTAGCAATAAAATTGCAAAATACATTAAAGGTAAATAAAAGATTGCCACAATTGCCGCAGGTGCCAAAATTAAAGCAGTAATAATACGTTGTTTAAGCAAGTTATATCCTTTTTATTTTAGTAAGTGCTAAGCCATCTTTGTTATAGTTTTTCTGACTTAACTACTTTTATTCTTCTATTTGTTTAACTTGTTCACCCGTTTTACCAAAACGGCGCTCTCTTTGAGTAAAAGCATCAATTGCTTTATCAAATTGCATTTCATCAAAGTCAGGCCATAATGTTTCAGTAAAATAAAACTCTGCATAAGCGGCTTGCCATAATAAAAAGTTGCTAATACGATAATCACCACCTGTGCGAATCAGTAGATCAAGTTCGGGTAAATCAGCTAAACAAGTTTGTTTGTGCAGTGAATTTTCATTGATATCGTCAAGCGACATCTCATTTTTTTGAACTTTGCTTGCCAGCAGTTTTGCCGCATTAGCAATATCCCAACGTCCACCATAATTTGCAGCTATCGATAACACTAAGCCATCATTTAATATCGTTAACTCTTCTGATTTTTTGATACTTTTTTGTAATTTTTCAGAAAAACGACTTAAGTCACCAATCACTTGAAAGCGAATATTATGCTTGTGCAAGCGTTTAACTTCTTTGGTGAGCACAAACATAAACAAGTCCATTAGGACACTAACTTCTTTTTCTGGTCGTTGCCAATTTTCACTACTAAAAGCAAATAAAGTTAGCGCTTTTACTCCTAATTGACGCGCGCCCTTAACAACAGCTTGAACAGAGGAAACACCAGCTTTATGACCGGCAACGCGCCCTTTTCCCTGAGCTTGCGCCCAACGACCATTACCATCCATTATAATAGCAATATGATCTGGAATTATTTTTCCTTCATCTAGTGATGCTATGTCAGTAGCCACTGATTATCCTTTCATGACAAGTAAATTTATTATACAAAAACGCCAGTCAGTAATTACTACTATCTGGCGTTATTTACAAAAAACGAATTAAATTTCCATTAATTCAGCTTCTTTTTTCTCTAAAATCTCATCAACTTGTTTCACATAAATATCGGTAACTTTTTGAATACTCTCTTCAGCTTGATGATGCTCATCTTCACTGATTTCTTTATCTTTTAACAAACTTTTGAAGTCAGAATTAGAGTCACGACGAATATTACGAATTGCTATTTTACCGCCTTCAGCTTCACCACGTACTACTTTAACTAAGTCTTTACGACGTTCTTCAGTTAATGGTGGCAACGGAATACGTATCAAGGTTCCGTTTGACTGTGGATTTAAACCAAGATCAGATTTCATGATGGCTTTTTCTACTGCTGCTATCATACCTTTATCAAAAACAGTAATTGAAAGGTTACGAGCATCCGGTACTGAGATATTACCTACTTGGTTTAAAGGGCTTTCCATTCCATAATAATCAACCGTAATATTATCTAGTAATGAAGCGTGAGCACGCCCAGTTCTAATCTTATTCAGACTACCCTTAAGAGATTCAATGCTTTTTGCCATACGCTCTTGCGCATCTTCGATAATTTCATCTATCACAATGTTTCTTCCTACAATTATTTAAATAATGTTAAATTCACAATTTATACAAACTTTATAAAGCTTAATTGCTTTTTTTTCTAAAAATCAATTAAGTTTATTTATTCTTAATTACTGTGCCTTCGTCTTGTCCCATGATGACAGCTTTAAGAGCACCAGGCTTGTTCATGTTAAAAACACGAATAGGCATATTATGGTCGCGTGCTAAAGTAAAAGCAGCTAAATCCATAACTTTTAATTCTTTGTCTAATACTTCATCAAACGTCAATTCGCTGTAAAGTTCAGCTGCCGGATTTTTCATTGGGTCTTCTGAATATATCCCATCAACTTTTGTTGCTTTTAACACAACATCAGCCTCAATTTCTATACCTCGCAAACATGCGGCAGAGTCTGTTGTAAAAAAGGGATTACCAGTACCAGCAGAAAAAATAACAACACGGCCTGATTTTAATAAACTAATGGCATTAGCCCAATTATAACGTTCACAAACACCCGCTAAATCAATTGCAGACATTAATCGAGTGTTCACAAAAGCACGATGTAATGCATCACGCATAGCCAGCCCATTCATTACTGTGGCTAGCATACCCATTTGGTCACCTACAACTCGATTCATTCCGGCTTGTGCAAGCCCTGCTCCACGAAATAGATTACCACCACCAATAACAAGACCTACTTGAATATCCATTTCAACTAACTCTTTAATTTCTTGCGCCATGCGATCAAGAATTTTTGGATCTATGCCAAAACCTTCTTCTCCCATAAGAGCTTCACCACTAAGTTTAAGAAGAATACGTCGATAAGATGATTTGGGGTTAGTACTCATATGTGAAAATTCCTATTTGGCTCGCTGAAAAAAGGCTAGGGTCAAAAAAGACCGCAAACATTTTAATACGTTTAGCTTATCCAAGAAAGCCTTAACTGAAAAAACCACTATTATTATTCCAATTTTATGAAAAACCTAAAAAAAAGTATAAAAAAATGTATAAAAAAACGCCTACCTTGCAAATGCAAAATAGACGTTTTTTATTAATTCAAAAATTTTGATGAATTTAACTTAACAACAGAAGGTATTATTGATATCACTCAGAAAAACTAGTGATTAAAATACCTCTTGATAATATTAACGCTATGACATCAAATATAAAGAATATTAAGCTTTAGCAGCTGCGATTTGCGCTTCAACTTCAGCGGCAAAATCTTCATCTTTCTTCTCAATACCTTCGCCCACTTCAAGACGAGTGAAAGAAGAAATTGTAATACCTTTTTCTTTTAATACTTCACCAACAGTTTTCTTAGGTTCCATAATAAAAGCTTGACCAGTTAAAGATACTTCACCTGTGAACTTACGCATGCGACCAGAAACCATTTTTTCAGCGATTTCTTGTGGCTTGCCTTCATTCATAGCAATTTCAATTTGAATTGCTTTTTCTTTTTCAACAACTTCAGCAGGAACGTCATCCGGAGTTAAAAATTCAGGCTTACTTGCAGCAACATGCATTGCAATATGTTTAAGTGATTCAGCATCACCTTCACCTGCAACAACAACACCAATAGTAGCACCGTGACGGTAAGAAGCTAACGCTGCACCTTCAACATACTCAACACGACGAATATTGATGTTTTCACCAATTTTAGTCACTAAAGCAATACGCTTTTCTTCAAATTGTGCTTGTAATTCTTCAATTGTTACTTTTGATTCAGCAGCAACATCTAATACTTCATTAGCAAACGCTAAGAAGTTAGCATCTTTTGCAACGAAATCAGTTTGACAGTTAACTTCTAATAATGCAGCAACGCCGTTTACATCTTTAATTAAGATAGTACCTTCAGCAGCAATGTTGCCTGCTTTTTTAGCCGCTTTTGCTTGACCGTTCTTACGCATATTTTCAATCGCAAGTTCCATGTCACCGTCAGCTTCTTGTAACGCTTTTTTACAATCCATCATGCCCGCAGCTGTGCGTTCACGAAGTTCTTTAACCATTGCAGCAGTAATTGCCATGAGTTAATTCCTCTGTTTGCAGTTACCCCCATCATTACCGCTTAAACATAAAGTGTTAAACAACAATGTGATGGGAATAAATAGTAAATTAGGTGTCATAAAAGCAAAGCTGTAAATATAAATTTTATAACAATGCTTTTATGATTAAACGAATTATTGTACTTAATTATTTTTAATTACGCTTAGTTAATGAAAAAGCGTAATCAAATAATTATTCAGTTTCAACAAAACCGTCTTTTTCTGCTTGAACAACAATGTTTTGTTCACGACCAGAAATTACAGCATTAGCAACAGCATCACAGTATAAAGTTACTGCACGGATTGCATCATCGTTACCAGGTACAATGTAATCAATGTTATCTGGATTTGAGTTAGTATCAACAACAGAAACTACTGGGATACCAAGGTTATTTGCTTCTTTAATAGCAATATGCTCATGATCAGCATCAATGATAAAAATAACATCAGGTAAACCACCCATGTTCTTAATACCACCTAAGCTCTTATCAAGCTTTTCCATTTCACGAGTACGCATTAACGCTTCTTTTTTAGTTAAAGCTTCAAAAGTACCGTCAGTGCTTTGAGACTCAAGATCTTTTAAACGTTTAATTGATTGACGAACTGTTTTCCAGTTAGTCAACATACCACCTAACCAACGGTGATTAACGAAGAATTGGTCTGATTTAATTGCTGCATCTTTGATAGCATCACTTGCAGCACGTTTAGTACCAACAAATAAAACTTTACCTTTCTTAGATGAAACATTGTTAATGAAAGCAAGTGCTTCATTAAACATAGGAACTGTTTGCTCAAGGTTGATGATATGAACTTTATCACGAGAACCGAAAATAAACGGCTTCATTTTTGGATTCCAGTAACGAGTTTTGTGACCGAAATGAACACCAGCTTTAAGCATATCGCGCATTGAAACGTTTGACATTGTATTTTCCTTTAATGGGGTTAAGCGTTCATACATCCAATACACACGACCCTTTTACTGTAATCTTGAGTTACTTTATTAAGTAAACAACAAGATATTTTCCAGCGGGGCACCCCGGTATATCTTTGATAGATGTATGTGAGTTTATAATATAATCAAGCTGACTTTAGCAGACATGACCTGTTTAATTGGCACTAAAATAAGGACTACTTTTCGTTAAAAAGTAAACTCCAATATTTCAGCGCCGCATTTTATACCATAAAAACGCATCTTTAACCAGAAAAAAATTCACTGGGATAATTACTATTATCACGGTAAAATTACCTGTAAGTAAGATAACTAATACGCTCAAACAATCAATTTTTAGGTAATCCATGACAACACAGAACATACCTGCACAGCTGTTTTTTCTATATGACAGCCATTGCCCTTGGAGTTATGTAACTACCAAGCTTGTAAATGAAATTAATCAAGCATTTCCTGCCATTACTATAAATTTATGGCATGCTGCTTTTTTTGATGGTAAGAATGATGATTCTACCAGTAGTAAGCTTAACGAAATTAAAGCCGTTGAAAACTTAGCTAATATAAAATTTCCACCGGTTTATAAAAAACTACTCGAAACCAATAAAAGCTCTATATTAGCGGCTAACTTAATGACTTGGGCACAACATAAAACGCCACATTTAGCATTAACGTTGCTAAATGCATTACAAAAGGCGCATTTTGAGCAAGGCAACAAGTTAACTAATCAAGCTGATTTAGATGATATTATCAATGAACTGAAATTATCACCACCAACGAAAGTGTTTAAAAATGATAAACACAGCAAAGATGTTTTTATGCAGCTAGAAGAAATATATTCACTGCAAGAAATGATGAATACTGAAGCAATTCCAGCTTTATTATTGGCAGTTAATGATCAATTAATATTATTGAACCACAATTTTTATTTAACTCAACCTAGCGCCATTATTGAAGCGGTTGAATTAGAGCTAAATAAATATCAATAGAAATAATCTATTTCAATTGATATAAACACACTTAAATTTAAGAAAGAAAAGAGAATTCAATGACCATACCAATTAAAAGCCAAGATGAAATTGCTAAAATGCGTATAGCAGGGCAACTCGCTTGTGATGTATTAGAAATGATTGCTCCACATGTAAAAGCAGGAGTCACAACTAATGAACTAGACGCCTTATGTGCTGAATATACTGAAAAGGTACAGCAAGCCATTTCTGCCCCCCTAAATTACCATAACTTCCCAAAGTCTATCTGTACCTCTATTAATCATGTTGTTTGTCATGGTATTCCAGACAATACAGTATTAAAAGATGGAGATATTATCAATCTTGATATTACCGTTATTAAAGATGGTTATCATGGTGATACCAGTAAAATGTTTTTAATTGGAGAAGTTTCTCCTGAAAACAGCCGCCTATGCCGTTTAGCTCAAGAAGCCTTATATATTGGTCTAAAAAAAGTAAAGCCTGGCGCTACTTTTGGAGAAATTGGTACTGCTATTCAAAAATTCATTAAAAGCAAAGGTCGCTATTCTATTGTTAAAGATTATTGCGGTCATGGCATTGGCGTTGAATTTCACGAAGAGCCACAAATTGTTCATTACAAAAACAATGATAAAACCAAAATGCAAGAAGGCATGTGTTTCACTATTGAGCCAATGATCAACTTAGGTAAGGCAACAACTGTTTTAGACAAAGATGACAATTGGACTGTTTATACCAGTGATAGTAAAAATTCTGCTCAATGGGAACATACACTGGTTGTTACTAAAACAGGCTGTGAGATTTTGACCTTAAGAAAAGAAGAAAGCATTAGCCGTATTTTACATAACTAAAAAATATCAGTCACTTTCTGAATCAAAGGTAAGCATGTGAATAATCATCCAATAGAAAGCCATATAATCCCTTCAGATTTTATAGAGCGCTTAGCCATTACCGCTGACACTTTATCTAGCAAAGATATTTGCCAATTAACACTTAACTTCAATGAGTGGCTAAAAGCAGCCTTTTCTGAACATGATGTTCAAGACCTTTTGACTGCTCGAGCAATGTTTGTTGATAACATACTTGCTAAGCTTTGGTGTCAACACCACCTTGACGAATCTCAAATAAGCTTAATCGCTGTAGGCGGTTATGGCCGTGGTGAACTGCATCCTTTTTCAGATATTGATATTTTATTATTAACTCAACCTGATATTGATTTAGTTTTAGAAGAAAGAATTTCGAGTTTTATCACTCAGCTATGGGATATAAAGCTAGATATAGGACACAGTGTACGTTCAATTAAAGAATGCATTAAACAAGCAATTAATGATGTCACTATAGCAACGAACTTAATGGAAATGAGGCAAATAGCTGGTAATGAAGCACTTACACAGCAACTATTACCTTTATTAAACGATGATGCATTTTGGACTTCTAAAAACTTCTTTCTAGCTAAACGAAAAGAGCAAAAACAGAGACATTTACAATATCACGGTGCAGCCTATACTCTAGAGCCGAACTTAAAAGCAAACCCAGGCGGATTACGTGATATTCAAACAATTGCTTGGGTTGCAAAGCGTCACTTTCTCGCTGATTCCCTTGAAGAGCTTGTAGAACATCAATACCTTTACCCTAATGAATTATCTGAACTAATTGAAGCACAAGACTATTTATGGCGTCTGCGTTTTGCCTTGCATTTTGTTGCTAAGCGTAGCGAAAATCGTTTGTTGTTTGATTATCAAGCCGATGTCGCGAAAATGATGGGCTTTGGTGATGAAGGTAAAGCACCTGTTGAACGAATGATGAAGCGTTTTTATCGCATCATTTCTCGAGTTTCAGAACTTAACACGATTTTATTGCATCGATTTCAACAAGAAACAATTCAAGATCCTAAAGAAGCTGATATTAAAGTAATTAATCAGGATTTTGAATCTGTTGATACCCTAATTAATGCAACCAGCAACAGAGTTTTTATGCGTTCAGCAAAAATGCTCGAAATGTTTTTAATTATTGCTCAAGAGCCCAATATCAAAGGTATTCATTCAAATACACTACGGTTAATGAGAAATGCAAGACGTCGGTTAGTTTCGGGGTTAGTTGATTATGCTCAGTGTCGTCAAATTTTCATGGCTATTATTAAACACCCAAGAGGACTAGGTTTAGCGTTTAATTTGATGCACCGTCATGGAATTATTGGTTCTTATCTCCCGTTATGGCGCAATATCGCAGGTCAAATGCAATTCGATTTATTTCATGCTTACTCTGTTGATGAACATAGCTACCGTGTTGTCAAAAACTTGTATCAGTTTAGCCAAAAAGAACATAACCACAAATTCCCTTTGTGTAGCAAAATAATGCAAAAAATACGTAAACCAGAAGTTTTGTATTTAGCAGGAATTTTTCATGATATAGCGAAAGGCCGTGGCGGCGATCATGCTAAATTAGGCGCTGTCGATGCGTTAATATTTTGTCAATCTCATCAAATGAGTAAACATGACAGTAGAATGGTTGCTTGGTTAGTTGAGCAACATTTAATAATGTCAGTAACAGCACAACGTCGCGATATTAATGATGAAAATGTTATTCGCACTTTTGCTGGCACTGTCCGTGATGAAGCACATTTAGATTATTTATACTGTTTAACCGTTGCAGATATGCGAGCGACTAATGAAAGCTTATGGAATAATTGGAAAGCCAACTTATTACATGACTTATACTTTAATACCCTAAGAGCACTACGTCGTGGTTTATCAAAGCCAGTTGAAACACGTTCTAAAATCCGTGAAAATCAGCAGCAAGCTAGAGATATATTAGCGACAACTCATATTGATAAAAGCCAATTGGATTCTTTATGGCGAGAATTCAGAGCCGATTATTTCTTACGGTACTCGCCAGAGCAAATAGCCAGACACTGTCAACGTATAATAGGTCACGATAGAACAGAGCCACTAGTCATTATTAGTACGAAGCCTTACCGAGGTGGAACAGAAGTTTTTGTTTTTGCGAAAGAAAAAGTAAATACCTTTGCTAGTATAGTACAAGTATTAGGGGCTAAAAAACTTTCCATACATGATGCAAAAATTATTACGACAAAAACAGGCTATACCGTCAATACCTTCATCATCCTAGACTCACGAGGAAAAGCCTTAAAAGAGAGCTACCAAACCGCTGAAATAACGAAAGCTCTTAGCGAAAAGCTTAAGCAAGATGATTGCGGTGATATTCCATTGCAACCAGCAAGAAGAGAAGTAAAACAATTTAAGTTTCCATTAAAAGTAAGCTTTATTAAAATTAAAGCCAAAAGTAAAACAATGATTGAAATTATTGCACTAGATAGAGCTGGCTTATTAGGTAATATCGCGCAAGTTTTTCAACAATTACATATTAATATTCATTCAGCTAAAATCACAACTTTTGGCGAAAAGGCTGATGATGTTTTCACTATATCAACCTATGAGAACATGGCATTAACCGAAGAAGAAAAACAACAGCTTTCTGATAAATTAACTCAGGAAATAGATTAAAATAAATTTAAATAAGTTTAAATAAGTAATAGGAATTTTAAATGACCGACTTAACGGCTTTAGCAAACACCATAGAGCAAGCTTTTGAAGATAGAGCAAACATAAGCCCTGCAACAGTTACCAATGAAGTAAAAACAGCTGTATTAGCATCTTTATCAGCACTAAATAATGGCTCTGCACGTGTTGCTGAAAAAATTAATGGCCAATGGCATGTCCATCAATGGTTAAAAAAAGCGGTATTACTTTCTTTTCGTATATGGGACAACCAAGTTATAGACGGTGCTGAAAGTACTTTTTTTGATAAAGTACCAATGAAGTACAGCGATTATACACAAGAAATGTTTGAGGCTGATGGGGTGCGTATTGTACCTGGCGCATCGGTACGTACGGGTAGTTTTATCGGTAAAAATGTCGTAGTGATGCCAAGCTTTGTTAATATTGGTGCTTTCGTTGATGAAGGGTGTATGGTTGACGGCTGGGCCACCGTTGGCTCGTGTGCTCAAATAGGTAAAAACGTACATTTATCTGGTGGTGTTGGTATTGGTGGCGTATTAGAGCCGCTACAAGCAGGTCCAACAATCATAGAAGATAATTGTTTTATCGGCGCACGCTCTGAAATAGTGGAAGGTGTTATTGTTGAAGAAGGTGCTGTTATTTCAATGGGCGTTTATATTGGCCAAAGTACACGTATTTATGACCGCGAAACCGGTGAAATACATTATGGTCGTGTTCCTGCAGGCTCGGTTGTTGTTCCAGGTAATCTTCCTTCTACTTGTGGAAAATACAGTTTATATGCCGCAATCATAGTAAAAAAAGTAGATGCTAAAACGCGTGAAAAAACAGGCATTAATGAGCTGTTACGTTTAGCTGACTAACAACCAGAAAATTGAGACATTAATGGTTCAATGATCTAATTCAGTTAAAATTACAAAAAAAGCATTACACAAAAAAGACGGTAAGTTAGCTAACTTACCGTCTTTTTAGTTTATTATACTCGGGATTGCCAACTATTTTTTAAGTTGCTCATCCATTTCTTCAATTTTCACTTTCCAAATCGCTGGTCCTGTAACATGAGCAGACTCACCTGCGCTGTCAACGGCAACGGTTACTGGCATATCCTCTACTTCAAATTCATAAATAGCTTCCATTCCTAGTTCTTCAAAAGCAACTACGCGCGCTTTCTTCACAGCCTTAGAGACTAAATATGCTGCACCACCAACGGCCATTAAATAGACAGACTTGTGCTTTTTAATATTTTCAACCGTTGCTGCGCCACGTTCAGATTTACCGATAGATCCTAAAAGGCCGGTTTCAGATAACATCATATCATTGAATTTATCCATACGTGTAGCTGTGGTAGGGCCTGCAGGACCAACAGCTTCATCACCAATTGCATCAACTGGGCCTACGTAATAAATAAACTTATTAGTAAAATCTACAGGTAATTTCTCACCTTTAGCTAACATGTCTTGAATACGTTTATGGGCGGCATCACGACCGGTTAAAATAGTACCACTAAGCAGAACAGTTTCTCCTGTTTTCCACTCAGCTATATCAGCTTTAGTTAAGCCATCAACGTTAACACGACGGACATTCTCGCCGACTTCCCAAGTAATATCAGGCCACTCTTCAAGTTTAGGTGGTGTTAAATCTGCTGGACCTGAGCCATCTAAATGAAAGTGAATATGGCGTGTAGCAGCACAATTTGGAATCATTACTACAGGTTTAGACGCTGCATGAGTGGGCACAGCATTAATTTTCACATCAACAACTGTTGTTAAGCCACCTAATCCCTGTGCGCCAATACCTAATTTATTAACACGTTCAAAAATCTCTAAACGTAATTCTTCTTCTGCGTTTTGTGGGCCTCTATCCATCAATTCTTGAATATTAACAGGGTCCATTAAACTTTCTTTTGCTAATACACCTGCTTTTTCAGCTGTACCACCAATACCAATACCTAACATACCTGGTGGGCACCAACCAGCTCCCATAGAAGGTAATGTAGCGACAACCCAATCAGCAATAGAATCAGACGGGTTTAACATCGCCATTTTTGTTTTATTTTCACTACCGCCGCCTTTGGCAGCAATCATAACTTCAATTTCATCACCTTCAACTAAGTCAATATGAACAACTGAAGGTGTGTTATCTTTTGTATTTTTGCGAGCTCCGACTGGGTCTGCAACAATAGATGCACGTAAAGGGTTATCTGGATTCATATAAGCACGACGTGTGCCTTCATCCACCATTTGCTGAACAGTCATATCAGTTTTATCCCACTGAACAGCCATACCTACCTTAACGAAACAAGTTACAATGCCTGTATCTTGGCAAATAGGACGTTTTCCTGTAGCTGACATACGTGAGTTAATAAGGATTTGTGCAATGGCGTCTTTTGCCGCGGTATTTTGCTCTTTATGGTAAGCTTTTTCTAGCGCTTGAATAAAATCGAGCGGATGATAATAAGAAATATATTGAAGTGCATCTTCAATACTATCGATTAAGTCTTGTTGCTTGATAATTTTATGGGACATGTTGCTCTCAGCTTTCGTTAAAAATATAAATTCATTTGGGTATATAAAATGTTTCCATTATAATACCTCTCTATTGAAACTGCTGCTAGTAGCCAATAGCAAAATTTGTAGATTTATACTCAACATAAACCGAACAAATACCTTATAAATACGTCAATTAGTAGAGTGACTATCACCTTGCATTCCAATACCCTACCTTCATTTAATCCATTGAAACTTTCAGTTGAGCAATTAACATTCGAAAATGAAGTTACTCCTTTAGATTTATTCACGCCATTATCAAATACTCCTTGGTCTATTTGGTTAGATTCAGGACAAAGCCAGCATATTGATGTTTGCTTTGATATTTTAGTGTGGCACCCCAACGTTACTTTATGTACATATGGTGACAAAACGACAATATGCGATGTAAAAACTAAACACACATATACAAGTGAAGAAGATCCTTTATCTTTAGTCGAAAAAGTTCAACAACAGGTATTATTGCCGCTTGAAGTATCACAACAAATGCTTCCTTTCTTAGGCGGAGCTTTAGGCTACTTTTCGTATGATTTAGGGCGACGTTTTGAGAAGTTGCCAGCACAAGCAGAGCAAGATATTACATTGCCAGAAATGGCTGTTGGTATATATAGTCAAGCAATAATATTTGATCATAAGCACCAACAATTCTATTTAGTTTGCCCTCCTGAAAACCGTTCAGAAATAACGTGTTTTTTACAAACGTTATTGAAAAAAGCAAAAAATAAAGCGACTAATGCTAAACAAACACAGTTTACCTTACTATCAGACTGGCAAAGTAATATGGATAAAGCCAGTTACACAGAAAAATTTGGTCAAGTTCAAAACTATTTACTATCAGGCGATTGTTATCAAATTAATTTAGCGCAACGTTTTAAAGCACAATACCAAGGTAATGAATTTGAAGCATATTGTGCTCTTAGAGCAAAAAATAAAGCCCCTTTTTCTGCTTTCATACAATTAGACAATGCTAGTATCTTAAGTGTTTCTCCTGAACGTTTTTTACAAAAGAAACAAAATAAAGTTCAAAGTAAGCCCATAAAAGGTACTATGCCTAGAAGCACTAATAAAACAGAAGATCAAAACAACGCTGACATTCTCGCTAATTCAACAAAAGATCGTGCTGAAAACTTGATGATTGTTGATTTACTTCGCAATGATATATCTAAAGTATGCAAGCCAGGGACAGTTGTTGTGCCTAAACTATTTGATATTGAAAGCTTTCCAGCAGTACATCATTTAGTTAGTACCGTCGAAGGAGAAATTGCAGAGCACAATAGTGCGAGTGATTTGTTACGAGGTGCATTTCCAGGTGGTTCAATTACTGGTGCACCAAAAATCCGCGCGATGCAAATTATTGAACAACTTGAACCACACCGACGTAGCGTATACTGTGGTAGTATTGGTTACATTTCAAGCTGTGGTACTATGGATACCAATATTACTATTCGCACATTAATTTGTGAAAAAAGCCAGAAAAACACGTCAACTACGCCTAATCATATATATTGTTGGGCTGGTGGTGGTTTAGTTGCTGATTCTATTGCAGCAAGTGAATATCAAGAAACATTTGATAAAGTAAATTGTATTTTGCCTGTGCTAAAAAAGTTGGGTAAATAAGAGGAAAATAGTAATGAATAAAAATGAATTTCTCTTTAGATTTCATCTGAAACAACACTATGATTCTTGTCATACATATCAACATAAAGCGCCATTAAAATCAGCTGCTGTATTAATTGCGCTGTTTGATAATAATAGTAAAGCTGATGACCCTTTTTCACCTGATGGCTTACAAGTATTACTAACAAAAAGAGCGAGCCACTTAAAACATCACCCCTCACAAATAAGTTTCCCCGGCGGTAAGGTGGAATTAACCGATACTAATTTAGTTCATACGGCATTAAGAGAAGCACAAGAAGAGGTGGGGTTGGATCCTAAAGCGGTCAATGTTATTGGTCAATTACCTAATTATGAAATTATTAGTGGTTATCAAGTGACACCAATTGTCGCCATGATTAACTCCCTTCAAACATACCAAAAAGATGAAAATGAAGTAGATGAAATATTTCATGTACCACTAAAGCATTTTTTACAGGATAAAAACCATCATATCGTCAAATCTTATCGTAACGGCTGCCATCACAATGTCCACTTCTATCCTTACCGACACTATAATATATGGGGAGCAACAGCTTCCATGATAAAAGACTTGGTCACGCGAATAAAATAATATAGGTTGTAACAAACAGCAAATTTCAGCTATCATCACATAAATTAATAACAACAAAATATAAGATTATTCAAATTTTATTCGGTATTTAATTATGATTAGTGTATTTGATATGTTTTCAATTGGCATCGGACCATCTAGCTCTCATACAGTTGGCCCGATGAAAGCTGCAAAACTTTTTGTGGATTCACTTAAAGCGGAGGCATTACTGACTAAAACGAATAGAGTAAAATGTGAGTTATTTGGCTCTTTAGGTCAAACAGGTATTGGGCACGGTACAGGTAAGGCCGTTATTTTAGGTTTATCTGGTGAAGCACCTGAAAGTATTCTAGTAGATTCCATTGATAAAATTCTTGCTCAAGTAGTTGAAACTAAAAAAATTAAACTCGATGGCAGTCATATCGTCAACTTTCCTAAAGATAATGCCATTATTTATCATCATAGAAAAACATTACCAGCACACGCGAATGCAATGACTCTTTTTGCCTATCACGAAGAAACCCTTCTTTTAGAACAAACATATTACTCTATTGGTGGTGGCTTTATCGTACAAGACATTGACTTTGAAAGAGAGAAAGATAAAGCGTTATCACTACATGAAAATATCGATAAACCACACAAGTTTACTAATGCCGCAGAATTATTAGCAATCGCTCAAGAAAAAGGCCTTAGTATTAGTACAATCATGATGGATAATGAAAAATGTTTAAATGATGAGGCATTTATTCGTGCTGAATTGATAAATATTTGGCAAGCTATGCGTAGCAGTGTCGATCGTGGCATCGCCACTGAAGGTATTTTACCAGGTGGTTTAAAAGTAACTCGCCGTGCACCTGCTCTATATCGCTCTTTAATGGTAGAAAGATCTAATGATCCATTAACAGCAATGGATTGGGTCAACTTATTTGCACTTGCTGTTAATGAGGAGAATGCGGCCGGTAGCCGTGTTGTTACGGCACCAACAAATGGAGCTGCGGGTATTATTCCAGCCGTATTATGTTACTACGATAAATTTGTCAAACCCGTTTCTGATGATGATTGTAGCCGATACCTACTTACTGCAGCAGCTATTGGTATTTTATATAAAACCAATGCTTCTATTTCCGGTGCAGAAGTAGGCTGTCAAGGAGAGGTAGGCGTTGCTTGTTCTATGGCTGCTGGTGCACTAACTGAAATTATGGGCGGAACACCTATCCAAGTAGAGAATGCAGCAGAAATAGGTATGGAGCACAATTTAGGTCTGACCTGCGACCCTGTTGGTGGTTTAGTCCAAGTACCTTGTATTGAACGAAATGCAATGGGCTCAGTAAAAGCAATTAATGCATCTAGATTAGCACTTCGTGGTAATGGCACATCGAAAGTATCTTTAGATAAAGTAATCAAAACCATGTGGGAAACAGGTAATGATATGAAAACAAAATATAAAGAAACTTCTCGAGGGGGTTTGGCAGTAAATATCACAGAGTGCTAATTCACTGCCAGTATAAAGTTTGGTTAATCAACAATTGATGTAATTGATACCGTAGCTAGTCGATGGTTTATTTAGTGGGTAACTCTATATCAGCAAACATTTCATCGACTTCTGTATTGTTTTTTAACAACATAGCTTGAGTTACAACATGCTTATTTAAATGTGGAGCAAATCGTTCAATAAAATCAAACATATAACCACGTAAAAAACTACCTCGTCTAAAGCCTATTTTTGTGGTACTTGCACTAAATAAATGACTAGCATCAATAGTTACAAGGTCATGATCAATTTTAGGATCAATCGCCATAGTAGCAATTACACCAATACCAATACCTAAACGAACATAAGTTTTAATTACATCAGCATCTGTGGCTGTAAAAGCAATTTTAGGTACAGCACCAGCTTTTTCAAATGCAGTGTCTAATTCAGAGCGCCCAGTAAAACCAAACACATAGGTAACTAAAGCATATTTAGCAATATCCTGAATCGTTATATCTGTTTTGCGTGCTAAAGGATGATCTTTACACACGATAATACTACGGTTCCAGTGATAACAAGGCAGCATAACCAAATCGTTATAGAGGTGTAGTGACTCAGTTGCTATAGCAAAGTCAGCATCACCTTTTGCCGCTGCATCACTAATTTGTGCAGGTGTCCCTTGAGACATTTGTAGTGATACTTTGGAGTATTTTTTAATAAAACCTTGTATCACTTCAGGTAAAGCATATCGTGCTTGTGTATGCGTAGTTGCAATACGTAACTTTCCTTCATCAGGCTGAGTATGCTCGCGAGCAACAGCTTTGATACCTTCAACCTTTGAAAGTATTTGTTGGGAAATATTAATAACTTCTTGGCCCGCAGGCGTAACATGAGTTAAATGCTTACCACTACGACCAAAAATTTGAATTCCTAATTCATCTTCCAGCATTCTAACTTGTTTAGAAATACCTGGTTGGGAGGTGAAAAGCACTTCTGCCGTAGCTGAAACATTCAGGTTATTATTCAGCACTTCAACGATGTAGCGCAATTGTTGCAATTTCATATATATACCAAAGCCAAGATTTTTAGGAACACTCTTAGACCAAAAGGATATACTTAATTGAACATTTATTCCATGTTAAATTGCATTTTTTGTAAATAAAATTCAACATTAATGGAAAAAACACCTAAAGATTATTTTATTATAATTTATAACCACCAATAAGATTGGTTAATTATTCCCTACACTTGAATGTTCATTTTAATATTCAGTTTTCAAAGATTAGTTTTAATATGAAGTACTCTAATTAAATCTGGTAATTAAATGTAAGTTAGGCTTTGCTAAACATGACATTTTTTGTAGACTGACAGCTATCAAAGTGAATAATTGTTCACATTATTAAAACAAGAGCTTTAACATGATCGCTATTATCATAGGTTTACTCATCACACTCGTTGTATTAGTTGTGGTTGTCAGTGCCTTTCAACAACATAAAGAAAAGCAAGATGCAGAAAAAAGAGTTAAGGTAGCAAAGCAAAAAGCTATTATGGATGAAAGCGAAGAACTGATACTTAATTTAGTTAATCTTCCTTCCAGCCCAAAACTAACCCGAATATTAGCTAATCGAAGCTTAACTGCCGCAACTACAATGCGAGAATTAAAGCCTGAGGTTAAGGGGCTTGAAGATAGAATTAACGCGCTTAAGGCTCAAATCAAGGCAGCAGAAGAATTAACAACTAGCCAAGGTAACGATGAAAATTTTGTACTTCCGGAGAATGAGCAGCAAGTATTAGCGGTTCTACAATGCATTAAAAAACTACGTGTCATAATTAAATCTGAGCAAAAAAAGGGTGCCCTTGATCCGCAAACGTTTACACAAGAGGATCAACGTTTAGACGCAATGCAATTGAAAATTAATATAGAAAGTTTAATGAAACGAGGCATACAAGCACAAAATAAAGAGATGTTTGGCTCAGCACGCCAATACTTTGAAAAAGCCTTACAAACAATGGCGAACCATCCAATAAAAACAGACTATATCAATACAAAAACTAGTGAAATAGAGCAACAATTAGAAGATATAACAGACTCATTAAAAACAACCAACGCGTCAGATGCCGCGAAAAGGGCGAAAGAAGAAGAAAATGAATTAGATATTTTATTCCAGCCTAAAAAGAAATGGTAGCAACACTACCTTTAGCTTGATATAGATTAAAACTAAGCCAGCTTTTGCTGGCTTTTTCTTATAGCTTTACCCAATGAGATTATAACGTGGAAAAAAATAATTCCATTACACTAAACTCCTTCTTACGTAGAACAATGAAGGCTTATGCTTTAAAGGCTCACATAAGAGAACAAGGCTGTGAACTTAAACGTATTGGTCGCTCTCGTCATTGGCTGCTTACTGCAAACTTTGAACAGCTACAGGCAATAATTACCTTTATAGAAGCCTCAAATGAACCGAGTTGGTCATGGTTAACTAAACTGTTAAAAAGTGAATACCAACACTTGAGTCATGATGAGCTACTCAGGATTGCATCAACAATAGACAATGTCACGATAAGTGCGCTTATTGCCAGAACAGACTGCACTATAGCGCAAGCAAGGAAAATTATCGATGAGTTGGAAGGGTTTGATTAGATCGATAAGCTTGTGGCGAGCCTTGAGTTAATAGTGATGAAGTTAACTTATAAATAATCAACTTCTCTTTTTAACTCACATGGCTCACCCCTTTAAAAATCAATCTTCTTTAGCAGTTGATTTTTTCTTATTGGCTACTTTCTTTTTTGCTACTTTTTTCTTGGGTTTAGGAATATCTTCAACCCACTCACCATCGATGTACTTTGCAGTCCATCCTGTAGCTTTAGGCTTATCATCAGTTACAATCTCAGTCATAACATACTGCTCTTTCGTTTTACGACTATAACGTACAACTGATAAGTTACCTTCATGATCTTCTGCTGGAGCATCTGCCAAGTAATAAAACTTAGGAGAAATTCTGTCTCTAAAGCGCTTCAACTCAGCAACTTTTGGCGCTCTGGTTTCACGAGACCGAGGAAACGTGTTCGCAGCCAAGAAAATACCCGCAGCACCATCACGCAAGACAAAATGTGCATCAGATTTTTCACACGCAAGTTCAGGTAATTGAACAGGATCTTCTTTTGGTGGCGCGGCCTCTCCGTTTGCCAATAGCTTACGTGTATTTTTACATTCAGCATTAGTGCAATCAAAATACTTACCAAAACGGCCTGACTTCAACTCCATATCAGCTTCACAACGATCACACTCTAACACCGGACCATCATAACCTTTAATTTTAAATGTGCCCTGCTCTACTTCAATACCATCACAAATAGGGTTATTACCACACACATGTAACTTACGGGTCTCATCAATAAGGTAACTATCCATAGCAGTGTTACATTTTTTACAACGATGCATTGCTCGTAACGCTTCTGTTTCTTGATCTTCAGCCAAGACACTAACGGCTTCTTCACCTGGTGTTAAGTTCATTGTAGTGGTACAACGCTCTTTAGGTGGCAAGGCATATCCTGAACAACCTAAAAACACCCCTGTAGATGCAGTTCTAATCCCCATTTTACGGCCACAAGTAGGACAGTCAATATCAGTTAAGACAGGGTTATTATTTGGCATACCACCTTCTTCAGAGTCCATATTAGCTAAAGCTAATTTTTTGCTGAAGTTCTTATAGAATTCATCTAAAACACTTTTCCAATCAAGTTCACCTGCAGCAATAGCATCAAGCTCTTGCTCCATATTCGCGGTAAAGTCATAGCTCATTAATTTTTCAAAACTAATTGACAGGCTATCTGTGATTATTTCACCCATTTTTTCAGCATAAAAACGTTTTTTATCTAAACGTACATAACCACGATCTTGAATGGTTGAAATAATCGATGCATACGTTGATGGTCGACCAATAGAGCGTTTTTCTAATTCTTTAACCAGTGAAGCTTCACCATAACGAGCTGGTGGCTTAGTAAAATGCTGAGTTGGCTCTAAATGATCAAGTGTTAATACCTCACCTACCGCTAAATCAGGTAAGTGTTTATCATCACCTTTAGCAAGTTGAGGGTGAACACGTGTCCAACCGTCAAATTGCATCACACGACCTTTCGCTTTTAAATCAAAATCAGCAGCGCTGATAGTAAGTGTACTAACCGTATAACGTGCTGCTGTCATTTGACAAGCAACAAACTGACGCCAGATTAAATCGTAAAGTTTTTTAGCATCAGCATCAATGCCTTCCATAAAGGCAGATTCAACTTTCACATTCGATGGACGAATCGCTTCATGCGCCTCTTGAGCACCAGCTTTAGAGCCGTATACCTTCGGTTTTTCAGGAAGGTAATTTTCACCAAAACTTTTACTAATAAAAGTACGACACATTTCCACAGCATCTTTACTTAAGTTAGTTGAATCGGTACGCATATAAGTAATGTGACCGGCTTCATATAAACGTTGAGCTAAACCCATCGTACGTTTAACACCATAACCTAATTTAGTACTTGCTGCTTGTTGTAATGTAGAAGTAATAAATGGCGCAGAAGGCATACTCTTTGACGGTTTATCTTCACGTTTACTAACAACATAATTGGCAGGTTTTAACAGCGCTAATGCTTTATCTGTATCTGCTTTATTGGTAGGCTTAAAAGCCTTACCATTTTCGTGAGTAACATCTAAGGTTAATGCTTCTCCCGTGCTAGCGTGTGTATCGGCAATAATATCCCAAAACTCTTTAGGATCGAATGCTTTAATTTCTCTTTCTTTTTCAACAACTAATTTAACAGCAACGGATTGAACACGCCCAGCCGATAATCCTCTAGCGACTTTTTTCCACAATAGAGGGCTAACCATAAAACCAACAACACGATCAAGAAAACGACGTGCTTGCTGCGCGTTAACACCAGGCATACTTAATTCACCGGGTGTTGAAAATGCTTGTTGAATAGAGCTTTCCGTTATTTCATTAAAAACAACTCGACGGAATTTAGCATCATCACCACCAATGAGCTCTTTTAAGTGCCATGCTATCGCCTCTCCCTCGCGATCCAAATCGGTTGCGAGATAGATGGTGTCAGCTTTTTCAGCAAGTTTTTGAAGTTCGGTTACAACTTTTTCTTTACCTGGAAGTATTTGATAATTAGCAGCCCAGTTCTTTTCTGGATCGATTCCCATTCGATTAACTAACGCTAATTTATCACGTTTTGCTTTATATTTAGCTTTTGCTTCCGGTGCCATTTTACGCACTTCTGCAGGTGATTTAGCGGCGACTTTTTTACCCGTACTACTATGAGGTAAATCGCGCACATGACCAACACTCGACTTTACAATAAAGTCTTTACCTAAATATTTATTAATTGTCTTCGCTTTGGCTGGCGACTCGACAATAACAAGTGATTTTGCCATAAAAATTTGTAATCCTGCTTATTCGACAGTTTATCTACACATGAAGATAAATTAATTTTTGTTTTATTATTCATTTATTATTTGAGTTAAAAAGTGCGAGCGTGCCCTTTAACCTCACCCAAACAAAGATAAAAATAGTTTCATTTTAAAAAATATAGTTGCATACCTATTTATACATATATCTATAAATATGCAAATTAACAAGTATTTATTTTTGCACTTACTTACTCGCCTATAACTAAAGGCTGCTTTTGGCTATAATAACCAAAGACGAATACCAACTAATAACATCAAGCTTAATTACACCACTTAATGCCCTTTTGAGCGCAATCATAATCGACTTTGCTAGAAAAAATAAGGGTTAAATTCTAAAAAACTAATTTAAGCTTGTAATTTTCAATAATAAAAACCGCTAACTGAGATAAATATGTCGCAATTACCAGAACAACTAAAAGATAAATTAACACAATGTTTATGCCCGCCTGGTAACGGTGTTTTTACCGTAAATACAGCCAAGGAGCGTAAAGCGCAATTACATCAAACAATCTTCGGTCAAGCCACTGGCATTGATGATTTATGGAAAAGCTCGTTAAATAGGCTTCCTGATGCTTCTAACGCCGTTATTTTAGGTATAGCATCAGATTGTGGCGGTGGAATATTACGTGGTGCCAATTGGGGGCCCTTATTTATTCGTTCGACACTACTTGAAAATTATCCTGACCTGAACACTTTTGATTTAGGTGATGTTCGCGTTATTCCTCACTTACTGTCAGATAAGTATTTAAACGAAGCCACCCTCAGCAATTGTCGTAAAGCTTTGTATCAAAATGTTCAAAGTAACTATTGCGTTAGCCCCTTAAGCATTACTGAAGATGTTCTGCATGATTTTTATGCTGCATTTCCTGAAAAAGGTATTTTTGGTTTAGGAGGGGACCATAGTGTTAGCTACCCTTTAACAAAAACATATTTACAAGCTAAGAAGGAACAAGGTAAGCGTGTTAGCATTATTCATTTTGATGCCCACACAGACTTATTAATAGAACGTTTAGGTATCGATTTATGTTTTGGCTCTTGGTGTACCCATATTTTAAATGACTTACCGGCACCTGAGCATTTAATTCAAATAGGTATTCGTTCAAGTGGTAAACCAAAGTCACATTGGGAAAATACCTTTGGCGTCAAACAACATTGGGCACATGAAATTAAAGAGGCAGGCATAGAGAAGGTTATCAGTAATATTCTTGCGCAATTAGCAGAACAAAATATTGATGAACTTTATGTTAGTTTTGATATTGATGCTATTGACGACAGTTATGCTTCAGCAACAGGAACACCAGAGCCTGACGGATTAATGCCACAAGAAGCCATGCAAATATTACAAGCCATTGCAGAAAAATACCCAATAACAGCTGCTGATATGATGGAAATAGCTCCCTTTACTGATAGTTCAGGGCTGGGCGTAATTAGCCAAGAAAAAACATTAAAAGTAGCGGGGGAAATTTCAGCTTTTTTGATAAATGAAATAAGTAAATAATAGTTATTAATCAGCCTGACATAGCCTAATTACAGTCAGCGATACTGATTAATAACTGTTACATTAGATAGGATACTACTTTCAAGTAAATGTGCTATTTATCAACCTCTGTCTTAAAGAAGTTAATTAATTATTTTTAAATTGATAAAAAAATCCGATAACAGTGTCCTGATATCGGATTTTCAATTATATAAAAAACTGTTAATGAATTTTTAAATAGTTATCACTTACGCCGCAATGCTCATATGGCGCCTGAACTGTATTAATAGTTAATTAATCGTGATACCTATCCCATTATAAATTGTTGAGCTACCACTAGGTGTGATAACTTCGACAATTAAGCTACCAGATTTAGGCTCTGTTTCACCTTTAATATTGACGCTAAACGTTTCACCGCCATTATGATTATCATTCCCCCAAACAAAACTACTTGGGCCAACAATAGAACCTACTGAAGAACTGAAATTAATCTGTGTACCTGCTGGCATAGGTTGATTATGTAAATCACTGATAGTTATTACAGCCCCACCAACCGATTCGCCATCAATATGTACAATGTCATCATTTAAGTTATAGTCTGGATTCATAATCTCAGCTGTATCTTCATCAGAATCATGATCATACGTTGCTGAAACACCATCCAATGTTGTTTCTCTGGTAAAAAAAGCCTTACTACCAGACATAACCAAAACAATTGAACCTCTTACATTTATTGATTTATCCGTTTCAGAGCAACCAGCATGAGCAGGAATAGCACATAAGACACCATTATATTTATTATCTTTATCTGTAAAAAGGTTATCACTATTAAAATCTGTAAACTCTTCTAATTTACCACTATCATTGACATCACGCCCTTCACTCGGGTTATAAAAACCATCTTCATTATGATCAACAAAAGCTTCTGTTAAATCATAGGAACGACCACTAATGTCCGTGGATAAGAAGGTTGTCATTTCATCAGCATCGAACCGACCATTCCCGTTTAAATCAGGAAAAGATTCTTCACCAATAGCCGTAGCAAGTATCGTCGCTCTACCGCCATACTTTTGTCCTAAGGTATTTAAACGCTCAGATGGGTGAACTCTATCCGCCAAAGTACCATCAATCAAGGTATATGGATCCGCAGTCGTATGTTGTAAAACATGACCTTCTGGTCTCGTATTCTGACTATTCCATACTACGCTACAAGTACCATTCACAGTAACACATGATGGTTCAATTCTCCCCCCTTCGGTGGTAAAGCTAACGGCAGTACCATCTGGAACTGGGTTATTATAAGCATCAGCTAATCGTGCGGTCACAACAACTTCAGTTCCATCAATATTCCAACCTTCTGGGTTAAGTATATCAGCAGATAAACTAAAACTATCTTGATCTGGTATCCCTGTAGAGATCACTAATAAACTAGATTGCGATGCGATTATAGGGTCACTATCATCAATCTCAGCTTTAACTCTCACCGATGTAGCAACAGTCCCCGAATTAACAACCGTTTGTGCAATACCTTCACTATTAGTAGTTGCACTTTCAGGAATTAACTTTATTCCACCAACATTGGAGTTTAAAGAGAAGTTAATAACTTGGTTATTCACTGGGTTACTGTTTGTATCTAATACTCTGAATTTAATTATTGAGCTTTCTGATCCGCCAACAGCACCAGTTCCTAAAATACCAATAACTTCAGGTGAAGATGAAACAAACTCGATACTACCAATATCCGCAGCCTGAACATTAACGACAGCAGTTGCAGATAAATTCATATCACCAACATTAGCAGTCACATCTATTTGATCATCATGAACGCAACCTTTGGCTAAATAGGTACTGGTAGCTACGCCATTAGAAGTAGTTACGGGGGAATTTAACGAAGCAGTTTCCGGCGTCGTACGCGTACAGCGTGAAGAAAAGTCAACTTCCACAGGATCTTTATAAAGATTACCTTGTTCATCAATAATTCTGACTGTCACTACTGTCGTCGCACCTGCTGATATTTGAGATAACCCTAATTCAGCTACTCCATCAGCAAAAGGTTCACCACTTCCTAGACGAACAACAACATCTATTGCGCCTTGATTCTTAAAATAAAATGGTTCACTTTCTTCGCCACTATCAAGGAGAGCTATTATCTGACCTGTACCTGCAGAAACACCAGAGTTTAATGTAATATTAGCGAGACCATTTATATCAGTTGTTGCAGTGCCTTTTTCTGGAGTAAAAAATCCATAGTCTGCATCATCGATTTGAAATAGAACACGTGTGTTGCTTAAAGGCACACCTGCATTCAAAACCGTTGCAGTTAACGTAGAAGGCAGTTCTTCATCAGCGAGAGCTAATGTAATAGTTATGGCATCATTCGAGCCATTACTGCTACCTGCCTCACCATCTACTGAAAACCCCTCATCACCGCCACCACATGCTACTAGTGTAGTTAACGTCATTAATAACAGAGTGAAACTAAAGCGTCGAAGTAACTCCATAAAAGGTATTCCTATTGTCTTTTAATTAATTTACATAAATCATATTAACTGATAAATAACAAAAAAGTACAATTTAATCCCTTAAATTTTCCAAAAAAGCTTAAGCATCAAGCAAGTTAAGAAAAAAATTAAATAATCCAAACGCTAAATTTGCAAAACAGTTTTTAATCCTCTTATTTATTGTTAATCTATTAAGCTAATAATATTAATAATGTATTTACACACTATGACAACTCTCCAAAAAAGCAGTTTAACTACCCGAATAGTTATCGGTATGATTTCAGGTATAGCCCTAGGTTCTTTTTTACAGGTGCTAATGCCTAATGGTGACGACTTAGTTTTCAACTTATATTTATTCGAGTTATCACTTCAAAATTTTCTTGTCGATGGCGTACTTGAAATTATTGGCCAAATATTTATGGCTAGCTTACGCATGCTAGTAGTGCCATTAGTTTTTGTATCACTTGTTTGTGGTGTTTGCTCACTTCAAGATACGACCAAGCTCGGCAGAATAGGCGGTAAAGCGATTGGTTTATACCTAATAACAACGGCAATAGCGATTAGTTTTGCTATTTTCGTTGCTATTATTATAGGCCCAGGAGAAGGCGTAGGTATGACAGCTAATACAAGCTTTAGTAGTCGAGAAGCTCCTTCATTTGCTCAAGTCATTATTCAAATGTTTCCAACCAACCCATTTGAAGCGTTTGCACAAGGAAAAATGCTACAAATTATCATTTTCGCCTTACTTTTTGGTATTGCTATTGCTTTATCTGGTAAGGCAGGTGAACGAATAGCGAGTTTATTTGAAGACTTAAGCGAAGTTATAATGCGCTTAGTAGCAATACTAATGAATCTTGCGCCTTACGGTGTATTTGCATTATTAGCGACGTTATTTACTACGGTTTCACTTGAAACCTTTGGTAATTTAATCGTTTATTTCTTAGTTGTATTGTTTGTATTAATTGGTCATGCCGTAATTACCTACCCCTTAATACTCAAACTAATGACAGGTTTAAACCCTATTATTTTCTTAAAGAAAATGCGTGATGCTACTATCTTTGCTTTTTCTACAGCGAGTTCTAACGCGACCATTCCCGTAACTCTAGAAACAGCAACAAAAAAGATGGGAGTGAAGAATTCAATTGCTTCATTTACAGTACCTTTAGGTGCAACTATTAATATGGACGGTACAGCAATTATGCAAGGTGTTGCTACTGTATTTATTGCACAAGTATTTAGTCAAGATTTGACCTTAGCAGATTATGTAACTGTAGTATTAACAGCAACACTTGCCTCTATTGGTACTGCTGGTGTTCCTGGTGTAGGTTTAATTATGTTAGCTATGGTACTAGAACAAGTCGGCCTACCGGTTGAAGGTATTGCTTTAATTATTGGTGTTGATCGCCTATTAGATATGACGAGAACAGCGGTTAATGTCACTGGGGATAGCATGGTAAGTATTATTGTCGCAAAATCAGAAGGACAATTTGATAATGATATGTATTTAGATGAAAAGGCTGGCAGTAAGATTGAAGATATCGATTTCCATCATTTGAAAGACTAAGTCTTAGCAGTTTTAAGTAAGCTGCATACTTTACTACACTATAAATACCTTCTATATGCTATTATCAGCAGCAATATAGAAGGTTATATAGTGGGTATTTTAAACGACCTAAACAAATATGATTTAAGTAAACATAAGTTAGATAAACCTTAGCAAGCCTTTCTAAGGTTTATCATTTATTTTTAGCCAGGAAAGATACGGTTTTTCTGCATTAACTTACCTAATATACCGTCAACAGAAAGTGACGCGGCTTTAGAAAACTTTTCTGCTAAACCTTTCTTAACTTCATACTTAATTGCAACAATTTTATGACTTTTACTTAAGTTTTGTAAATAATCATCACTTGTCTGAATACTATCAACTAAACCTAACGCTAATGCCGTTGTACCAAACCAATGTTCACCCGTGGCAACTTTAGCTAAATCTAAACTTGGTCTGTGTGCGCTAACAAAATCTTTAAACAGTACATGAGTTTCTTCAAGCTCTTCAATAAATTTTTCCTTACCTTTTTCGGTATTTTCACCAAACATTGTAACGGTACGCTTAAATTCACCCGCAGTGAATTGTTCAAAATCAATATCATTTTTCTTTAATAACTTATTAAAATTAGGTAATTGAGCAATAACCCCAATAGAGCCAAGAATAGCAAAAGGTGCTGCAATGATATTATTTGCAACACAAGCCATCATATAACCACCCGACGCAGCGACTTTATCAACAGACACTGTTAAAGGTATTTCATGTTGGCGAATTCGGTCTAACTGTGATGAGGCTAAACCATAGCCATGAACCATGCCGCCGCCACTTTCTAATCGAACAAAAACTTCATCATCTTTCGTAGCTACAGACAAAATAGCAGAAACTTCCTCACGTAAAGAGCTGACTTCTTTAGCGTCTATGCTGCCTTTAAAGTCAAGCACAAACACTTTGGGCTTACTCTTAGTTTCAGTTTCATCATCTGATTTTTCTTTTTGCTTAGCTAATGCTTTATCAGCCTTAGCTTTTTCTTTTGCTAATTTTTTATCCTTTTTTTCTTTCTGTTTTAACTCTTCGTCATTTAATAAAGCATGAACAATTTCCTGTTCAACTTCTTCAAATTGTTCAGACAAGTCGGTAATTTCTAACTCACCCTTTTTATGTTTATGCTTAATAGCTGAAGCTGTAGCTAACACAACAATAGCAACAACAGCGATGACAAAAGTTATTGTTTTAGCTAAAAACAAACCATATTCGTATAAAAATTCCAAGCTTATCTCCTGAGCGTTTTACGCTATTTTAAATTTTTCAAATCAAGGTGTTATATGGGGATAAAAAAAATAAAAAAAAGCCCTTAGTCTTGACCAAGAGCTATATTTCAAATCACATACCTAATTAGAACTAATATTTATTTCACTAATAATATTCGCACTAATATCTTCTTCGCTAAACAGTAATGGTCTTAAAGCTGTGGTTTCTGAATATAACCTATTCTGATCATCGACATGTACAGAGTCAGTATTTGATGACTGAGAATAGCTAAGTAACCCACGAGCACTTGGCCCATTATCTGTAAAATTAACAACAAACATCCAGCTTGAACCATAATTTATATGATACCCTTCTGTTGTTAACTCTGAAGGGAGCGGCTGTGCTGTTTCTATATCAACAACCGCTGGATATTGATG
Source organism: Colwellia sp. 6_MG-2023 (assembly GCF_030547765.1). Taxonomy (NCBI): domain Bacteria; kingdom Pseudomonadati; phylum Pseudomonadota; class Gammaproteobacteria; order Alteromonadales; family Colwelliaceae; genus Colwellia; species Colwellia sp. 6_MG-2023. The sequence goes on from NZ_JAUOPP010000011.1 coordinate 107,211, forward strand.
TATTGGCATTAAGGTATCATCAGATTGAGCTGAAGAAAACACATTAAACCCACCTTCCTGATGCATACTGCCTGCCCATGAAAATTTAGTTCCACTCGCATTACCACTTGCCATCGTTTTCTCGGTAAACTGTATATCACCTATCATTGCACCTAATGTTAAACCTGAGGCTTCCACGTTTTTAATTGCTGCAGCCAGTGACTTTAACGCTGAGCCGTCATTAACTAAGGTATTAGGTGTTGTGCTTGCTAAATCAGGATCAAACGGAACTGAAAATTGACTTGTACTATTAAATTTAAAAGAAAATTCTCTAAATAAGTGTGCACCACTACTCTCTTTATTAAAGCGTTTATCCCAATTAGCCAAAACTGAACAACCAGCAGAAACATCAACGGTAATACCGTTATCTAAGACCACTAATGTATTACCTTGTGCCTGACATTGTGCGACTAAATCATCAACCACTGCTTCTGCTAAATAAGCACGATTATTTAATAGCGCTTCCTCAACTTCTTGAGCGGAAAACTTATTATCCTCACCAGAGCTGTCTGCTAACATTTTCAACCCCATACGAGTCCTTAATGATAGGGGACTAAAATCATCGCCATATAAAATTGAAGCGCCCGATAACGGCGTTGTTGGATTGGTAAACCAATAAGGATCATTGGAGTTTTGGACATAGTCGGTATTTAACAGTTGTGGTGCTTGCTCATAACTATTCAATCCATTAGGTTCAAACAATGCAGTATTGCCCGGAAGAATATCAAAACCAACCGATTGACGTGTTCCTACTAATACAGGGTCTGTTCGCATTAAATCAAGGGCGGTATCATTTAAATTTAATACACGGGATTTATCTATATAAAAAGCATTTCCCTGATCATCTGCATACATAGTATTCACCCAAGGAATACCATCAAAATCTTTAAACGCCTGTTGAAACTCGTCAAGGTTAGTCGCTAAATTCATGGCTAACCAATGATCAATCATATCAGTATTTTCTTTAGCAGCATCTCGTAACGTAAAAGCATTACTCTCTGTCCACTCCATACCATTATTTGGCGGCGTCTCAATAATTAAACCATGATGTGAGTAATAGTAATCTTTAGATAAAATGACCGACTGCCCACCGCCAGCGGCTACTTCAACAAAGTAAGTTTTCTTTTCTATATCACGACTTTCGCCATCCATATTATATTGTTGCTTATTGTCACCTTCTAAGCTTAATTGATAAACAACAAACCGACGTGACTTAGAAACAGTATGTGTCCACCCTAAATTTTGGTTAAAGCCAATATTTTGAATAGGAAAGCCTTGCAGAGCGCCGCCCATAACATCCATAACGCCAGGAATAGTAATATGTGATTGATAGAATCGTAAGTGACCTGTGTGTGGAAAATGTGGATTAGCCAGAAGTATACCTTTGCCATTTTCTGTTTTATCTTTGCCTATTCCCCAACCATTCGATCCTAAATCTCCCAAATCTATATTTGTATTACCAAATGTAGAGGATACCGATGCAACATTAGCAATGATTTCATTTGCATAGCCAATTGACGATTGTTCAGGTGCACCTTTTGTTCTAGCACCAACATAAGGTAGATATTCAGTTGCACTATTTGGATTCGCTAAAAAGGCAAGTTGCATAAACGTTGAGTTAGCGCCACTCGCATATTGAGAAGTTGCAAATAAATAAGCGGTTAAGTCTATCGGTGTAATAGCTGTCACCCAAGATGCTCCTGCACAAAAAGGCGCTAAATTCTCATTCCCCGTTTCTTCTATATATTTATTGTAACCGGCCACATACCCCTCAATTGTTGCACGGGTATTTTCTGACAAGCTTGGGTATAATTCTTTTGCTGAGTTCATTACACCTAATGCATGATGGCCAAAGTCAGAAATAATATTACCAGAATCACCTGAGCCTAAAACTTTATCAGGACCAAAATATTTAGCACGTTCACTACGTACTTTCAGTATTTGATCTGCCAAAATACAAGCATTATCTTGTGCATAAGCGTAACCCGAACCGAAAGCAACACTTTGTAAATTATCACCTGTGATATGAGGTACGCCATAACTAGTTCGCCGTATATTAGCGCTTAGTGTTCCATCTTCATCAAAAGCCACCAAACTTGGAGACACTACAGGTGGCTCTACCGGTGCTGGCAACTCAGTGTTTTTATCATTATCACTGCCACAGGCGCTTAAGCCAAAGAGTATAGCCAAACTTAAGAAACATCCGTTTTTATTAATCATTTTATATCCCCGATTATTTATTATTGTCACACTTAGACTAACATTAATAAAAACAAAATCATCAGAGGATTAAGGTTAAATAACTATCAAACTTAATACTTTAATTACTATTTAGCATATGGCTATCCAATTTTATACACGCTCTTTTTAAGTAAAAAAAAGCCTTTAGTTATAAAACTAAAGGCTTTTGACAATTTAATGTCCCATTCTGATATGTGTTAGCAGTTATTTAACAACAGCATCATTTTGCACTGAAATAAGATGTCCGTTACTACTAAAGAAATTAGCAACTTGGCTTTGCATCTCTGTAGTGGCTGCACTAGTCATAGCTGCATCAGGGGCCTCACCTCTTGATCCTGGTGTAGGATCTAAGATCGAACCATGATGACCAAATAAGTAACGTACAGCACCAGATATTGATGAGTCTGCATCCTGAGTTGTTTCCGAAACACCTGGTAAGCCTAATAAAGCAATAGCACCTTCCGTACCAGCGAAAGGAGCTGTTGATACAGTATTAGGAATAACTTGGTCGCTTAAATTGTCACTACCATTACCAACAACTTCAATTAAGTGTGTTGGCGTATCGGTAGCAACCATCATAGCGGCATAGTTAGCTGGATCACCAGCATCAACCACTGTCTGTGCAGCAAAAGCAAATTGCGTAAAAGTACCATTTAATTCGGCTTGTTGCTCAGACGTAAGTAAGGCATAAAAGGCTCTGTAATAACCAACTAACTCAGTCTCTGAAGGTGCTGTTTCACTCAGGTGAGCCTGTGCAACATAACCTTGGAACGCTTCTGATGCTGAATAAGCTAAGTTTGATTTAATGACATCACCAAAAGCGCCTGATTCCATTAAGAAGTTAGCTACCATGATACCTGGCATTGCAAGGCTATTTGTTTGAACAGCAAATAATGGATCAACTTGTGGATCAAGAGAAGTATTCGCTAATGCGATAAAATTCATCCCCGTAATTGCACCTAAAGAATGACCTAGGAAATGTACATTAGAGCTATCAATATTAATTGAATTACCTTCTGTATGAGTCCCACCCAAAAAATTCAAACCTAATCGTAAGCCCATTAAGTCAGAGGTTGATTGGCGTAAGTTATCGCGGGTAGTCAATAAACTAGCTAAGTTCATATAATGTGTAGCAGATACCGTTGAAGCATTGATATCGTCTACACCATCAGGTGTTCCTGCAGGTCCAGTTATATCAAATCCTCGACTACCATGTAATGGATGATCGATAGCTACAGTTGAAAAACCATAAACTGAAAGAAGACCAGTAACTGCTAGCATATCTTCTTTTTTAGAAGTTATACCATGTTGCAGAATAACCACTGGCCAACCATTTTCAGGCTCAGCTAAATTAGCTGGTAAACCTAAGCCTTCTCGAACCGCATTAGCAACATTTACATCTGGCGTTGTCATTTGTACAACAAGCGACATCTCTGTATTAGCTTTAGGTACTGGACTATATTTAGTTAGGTTACGTTCTGTATCAATACCTAAATCACGAAGCCCTGGTGCTGCCAACCCTTGAGCTTGAGAAATAGCCATACAAGTTCCATCTGATACACTCGTCGCATCAGCAGGAATTACTTCAGGGTTACTTACTGCAAGACCAGCTAACATAGCGCCAGAGTCACATAAAGACTTCCACCAATCATTAATAGGTGCCATTGGGTTTTCAGCTGAAGGAATACCTAAATAATAAGGTAGTGTAATATTACCTTGCATAAAATTAGCAGCTGAATATAAAGGCACTAGAGTGTCAGGTATTTTTCCTACTAATATATCAGCAACTGTCATACCAGTATCTTGTACGCCGATAGTAGGTACTCCTTGCATCGCATTCGCGACCATAGCTGGAACATTATTAGCCATTAACGCTTTAGTTGTAGAAAGTACATCAACTGTCGACTGCGTAGTAAATGCCATGGTATAGATAAGTGAATCTTTATCAGCACCTGCCGCAACAACTGCAGCTTCGTAGCTATTAATAACGGCCTGTAAACCTTTTTGTGCATCAGTAGCTAGTGGGTGAGTGGTAATATTTTGACGAACTGATTCATAGGTTGTAGAGCCTGAAATAGCCTTACCATTATTATCTTGTAGATTGTTTGTTAATGCTAACACATAGCCTGTTTTAGCTTTAAAAGGCTTTAACGGGATAACAGCAACACTATTGCCTGATGCCTGAGTAATAAAATCAATACCAAAAGTTAATTCACCAACAACGGTACAAGCAGCACCACGAGGAACTTCTTCACACCCAGTATCACCTCCCATTAAGGTTTCATATATTTTTACAGATGCAGCGCTAAAAGCAGAGTTGCTATCAAGTGATGTACCTTCAGGAAAATCAATAGCAAGTACAAATGGGTTCGTTGTCGACCAACCATCTAAAGTGCTTAAAGCAAAAAATGGATCTGAAGAATCAGTAGGATCACTCACAGGTAGATTTAATGAGCCATCTTGACTACCTTGAAATAGTAAATCATTAGGTACTGATAAAACGCCTCCTGCAGGGTCAAAGACAATTCTTGCCGGTGCCACAATAGGTGCACCATTTTCAACCGCATCTTGTTTTACATCTTCAACGGTTTCACTATCACAGCCACTTAAACCAAGTGCGCTGATTATAGCTAAACTAAGAACTAATTTTTTCATTTTTATCTCCCCAATGCTTATTTTATTTCTATTATTTTTTAATAAGTATATGCTATTTGTTATAGTCGTTTACCTCAAATTACAAAGTAAACGTCAAATTAACTAATTAGACCAGTTAATAAACTTAACGCAAGCGCTGACAATGTGCCAGTTGTTTTTCTATTTTAATTGATTTATTTCTCGTTATTAGAAATAAACCTAAGTAAAATGCCTATTATACAAATTAAAAGTCATTAATACCTAAACTCGGATAAGAAATGTTTGAATATACTATTATAGATAAAAGTTTAGAAAATAAAATAATACTCATCACCGGTGCAGGTGCAGGTATAGGTAAAGAGGCAGCAATAACTTACGCGAAACTCGGTGCTACAGTTATTTTACTTGGAAAAACAGTAAGTAAACTTGAAGCAGTTTATGATGAAATAATCGCATTGGGCTTAGCTGAACCAGCAATTATTCCGTTAGATTTAAAAGGAGCAACTAAGCAAAACTATATTGATATGGCAGCGACAATTGCCAATCAATTCGGTCGATTAGACGGCGCATTACTGAATGCTTCTATATTGGGAGAGTTAACACCTTTTACTCAAATACATGAGCAGATATTTAAAGATGTGATGAAAGTCAATGTCAATGCTCAATACCTATTAGCACAAGCATTAATTCCAACGTTAAAGCTAGCACCCACCGCCTCGTTAATATTTACTTCTTCAGGCGTTGGTAACCAAGGTCGCGCATACTGGGGTGCATACAGCATATCTAAATTTGCTACCGAAGGGATGATGCAAGTAATTGCCGATGAGTATGAGAATTCAACTTTACGCACCAATGCAATTAACCCTGGAGCGACAAATACGGGAATGCGCACTAGCGCTTACCCCGCAGAAGATAAAGACAAATTAGCAACAGCAAAGGATATTATGCCGCTTTATGTTTATTTGATGTCAGATGACAGTATTGCGGTGAATGGAAAAACCATAAAAGCACAATAAACTAATTAAATCACAACTATTGTCTAGGAAAGTATTCTGATGAATACTTTCCTTAAACTAATCAGTTACAAATTACCTTAATTCTCTTCTTAATATTTTACCCACATTAGTTTTAGGTAATTCATCCCTAAATTCTACTAGTTTAGGTACCTTGTAATTGGTTAAATTTTCACGACAGTGCTTAATTATTGTTGCTTCATCTAAACCTTTTTGCTTAGCCACAACAAATATTTTTACCATTTCACCGCTAGCTTCATTAGGTATTCCGATAGCCGCAGCTTCAGCAACTCCTTCATGCATCATTACTACTTCTTCAATTTCATTAGGGAAAACATTAAAACCAGAAACAATAATCATATCTTTCTTACGATCGACTATTTTAAAATAACCATGCTCATCCATATAAGCAATATCACCTGTTGCTAACCATCCATCTTTTAAAATTTCAGCTGTTGCCTCATCACGATTATAATACCCCTTCATCACCTGAGGTCCTTTTACCCACATTTCGCCGGCTTCTCCTAAGGCAGCTTCACTACCATCATCTAACATAATTTTAATATCAGTTGATGGTGCAGGCAAACCTATGGTGCCATTATAATGTTCTTGGTTATAAGGACTTAGGGACACCATTGGCGCACATTCTGTTAAACCATAACCTTCTAACAGTCGAGAGCCTGTCACTTTTTCCCAACGTTCAGCCACAGGCCTTTGAACAGCCATACCGCCACCCAAAGACATTTTAAGAGTTGAAAAGTCGATATCTTTAAAGCCTGGTGTATTTAATAAACCATTAAACAATGTATTCACGCCAGTTATTGCAGAGAACGGATATTTACCTAACTCTTTAATAAACGCAGGCATATCTCGTGGATTAGTAATAAGTAGATTCGTGCCGCCTAAGGTGATAAAAGTTAAGCAATTCGCTGTCAATGCGAAGATATGATATAGCGGCAACGCAGTTACAACTAATTCTTTTCCTTCTTCAAGCAGCGGCTTTATTGCGGCTTTAGCTTGCTCTAAATTAGCAACCATATTGCGATGCGTTAACATAGCACCTTTTGATAAGCCAGTTGTTCCACCGGTATATTGCAGAAAAGCCAAATCATCACCGCAAAGCTCAACAGGAGTAAAGTCTAATTTTCTCCCTTTAGCTAAAGTAGTATTAAAAGGTACCGCATGAGGTAAGTTAAAAGCAGGCACCATTTTTTTAACATACTTTACAACCGCATTAACAACCTTACCTTTTACAAAACCAAGGCGATCACCTAAAGATGTCATAATGACATGTTTAACCGGCGTTTTATCTATAATATGTTCAAGTGTTTGTGCAAAATTTTCAATAATTAACATTGCTTTAGAATCAGAGTCTTTAAGCTGATGCTCTAATTCACGTGCTGTGTACAAAGGATTGACATTAACTACTGTTAAACCGGCCAGTAGTGCACCAAATAAAGCAATCGGGTACTGCAAAGTGTTAGGCACCATAATGGCAAATTTATCACCTTTAACCAGCCCAAGATCTCTTTGTAAATAAGCCGCAAAAGCAGTTGCTTGCTCTGCTAATTCAGCATACGTTATTTCTACTCCCATATTAATGAAAGCAGCCTTGTTACTATACTGACTAGTATACTTATTAAACATTGCCACTAATGAAGGATATTTATCTGGATTTATTTCAAACGGGACTCCAGGGGGGTAACTTTTTTCTAGCCAGATTCTTTCCACAATATCTTCCTCATATATTTTTTTAGCAACGACTTAATAGTGTAGCTTATTGTTTGTATATATCACTTCATCAATGGTGAAGCTTTAATTAGCAAACAGTTTTATCAAATTTCAACTGATACTACCAGTTAAATTTAAACACTTGTTTGAATTATTAACAAATTAAGACTAATTGACTATAAAACACTTAATTAATTCAGCAGTTTTCTCTGGGTTCTCCATATGAACATGATGCCCACCAATAAGCTTTTCGCTCGAAAAATTGGTAAATAAAGCACCAAAATCTTTCATTCCTGAACTCACCATATCTAAGCCATTACTTCCATAAATCAATTTCACTGGACATTGTATATCCCGAATAAGTTGCTGCGCCTGTTGAAGTGTTAATCGATAAGGAGAAGTATTACGTAAACGTGCATCACTTCTCCAACGGTAACCTTGTGCTTCTTTAATTATACCACGTTCAACAATTAGTTTGGCGTGTTCGTATTTCAGATCAGACACATTAGCACGTGCATGAACAGCTGATTCCATGCTCTCATGATATTTTTTCTTAACACCCGACTTTCTTATCTTTAATGAGCTATCTCTTAGTCTACTTAGCATACCTTTACGTAACTGTTTAGTGGTTTCATCAGCTGCTGAGCTGATGAAACCAATAGAGTCTATTAATGTCAATGATTTAACTTTTTCAGGAAAAGCGGCAGCAAATGCACTGGCTATCATCCCCCCCATTGAGTGGGCGACAATATCGATTTGTTGCCAAGAATTAGTTTCAAATAGCTGTAATAAGTCATAAGTCCAGTCGATAAAGTGATAGTGAGCATCAGCGCTTTTATGGCTTGAGTTGCCATGGCCAGCCCAATCTATAGCAACTATATGTTTATCTGGTAGCTTTTTTTGAAGATAAGGCATGAGCGGCAAAAAACTAGCAGCGTTATCAAGCCAGCCATGCAAACAAAGCACGATATTATTTTCATTATCTTTCTCTCCACACGCTAACCCTTGTATAGTCATAGTTTCAAGTGAATAGCTAACTTCTTTAATAGCGTTAACTGCAAGCATAGAGTCCCCTTATTTTTTTGCTGTTTTATATAAGGAATATAAAGCAAGCAATGCGATTGAAAACCAAATGAATACCCAAATCAATTCAGGAATATAGGTAATGGACGCTAAGGCAGCACCATCTCCTAAATGTCGACCATCAAGCAAGTATGATGGACTAGATAGGCTATTCAATAAAATTAAAAGCCCTATTAGTTGCATTAAGCGCTGAAGATAATAAGTTTTATGTAACTTAATAGTAAGTAAAAATAAACAGGCTAGCACGCCTAAAATAAACCAAGTTAATAAATCTCGTCCCCAAAAAACAATAGAGCTAAGCAATAATAAAAATAATGAAATAGAAAAAATTTGCGCTATTTTTTTATGGGCACTAGCTAATTTATAAATTCCCCACCCCCAAAGCGTTGCGCCTGCATAGCCAGCAAAACTAATAACAAAACTAATCCCCCCTTGCGTAGTACATAACCCTGCACCATTAGTAAATAATTGTATGCGGAGAACTTCCCCCCCTGTTAGCATTGCAGCTATACCATGACTAACTTCATGAAAGTAACTCTCTAACCAGTTAAATGGGATGGAGACCAAGGGTAATTGCTTGATAACAATAGCAACAAATAAAAGAATGAAAAAATGGTATTTAGTCCACAAGCTTGATGAACTAAGCTTGTTATTAGATGAACGAGAAGACATCGGTGCTCGACTTATAAAAATAAAATAGAAGATATACTAACGTATTTGCCTGCCACTAAAATAAAGCAAATTAAATAAAATTGTTAAGCAAATAAGTCAACGCCAAAAATTTTTTGTACCGATTCACGTTGAGCCAAATTATTTACCGATTGATAACTTGCTACAGCCGTTTCATTGTTTGATGAGACTTGATTAGCAAAAGAATGCTTATCATCATTTTTTTGTGTCAGTGATGGTTGTAAGGTTTGGTTCTCTTTAAATAAGGCAATAGCCTGCTCATCAATAACAAAATTAGGTGTCGCTTGTTTATTTGATGATGTTTCCTGCTCTACTTTACTCGGGTCAGCAGAATCCCTCGACTCATTAATCGATGTATTCTGCTTATGACTAATATTAGCAGTAGATAGTTTCCCATACGCAGAGGTAGAGCCTACAGAATTAGGTATATTCATAAATATAATCTAACAAAATATTTATTCATAGGCAATTTATTCAACCATACTTATTGATAAGTATTTATAATCAAAAGCTTATCAATATTTACTTTCCTGGTAATTTTTTCCAAGAAACCGTGTCGCGAACATAAACAGGTTGAGCATCTTCGGCCTTAACACCTTCACCTTGTTCGAGTATAGCTTTACCTATAACAAGCATTGCTTCCGCACTAGGAAACAAGACATCAGGTGTACCTTGATTACTTTTTAATGCGGTTAACTCTTCTTTATAAGCATCCCAACCAGTACCAACACCATAAATAGGTTCAGTAACTATACCCGCTAAACGCGTATTCACTGCCTCGGGTGCACTTACCGCTTCACATTGTTTGTCGGCAAGCACTTGCTCTTGCATTATATTATTTTCATCAAGTACAAAGTAAGCGTTATAAACTTCTCCCATGCGTGCATCAATAGTCGAAATCACTTTAGTTTGTTGATGCTTTATAAAAGCTAGTTGCGCCATGGCTTGTAAACTTGACACGCCAATAACAGGTAGGTCAGCAGAGAAAGCCAACCCTTGAGCAACTCCAACGCCAATTCGTACACCAGTAAAGCTACCAGGACCACGCCCAAAAACTAAGCCATCACATTGTGATATTGTGATCCCTGCTTCTTTTAATAATTTATCGACCATAGGTAATAATTGTAAACTATGGGATTGTGGACATAACTCATAACAGCTATAAAGCTTACCTTCTACTTGTAAAGCAACTGAGCAAGCTTCCGTTGAAGCATCAATGGCTAAATAATTCACTATTCTCTTACCTTTTAAATTTCTAATTAATACCTTCAAGAAAGGCTATTGCTTTAGTTAAATCTCTGCTTCGTCTCATTTCAGGAAGACTCTTCAAAAAAGTTTGCCCATAAGGACGATTAACTAAACGGTTATCACAGATCACCATAATACCACGATCACTAACATCACGAATAAGTCGACCAACGCCCTGCTTTAAAGCAATAACAGCTTGAGGTAACTGTATCTGTGCAAAGGCATCCCCTCCTTGACGTCTAACATCTTCACAACGCGCTTGTAGTAAAGGATCATCAGGTGAAGCAAAGGGTAACTTATCAATAATAACACAGGTGAGTTTATCACCTCTTACATCAATACCTTCCCAAAAACTAGCTGTAGCAAGTAATACTGCGTTATCTTTTTTTACAAATTGTTCTAATAAAATTCTTTTTGCCATTTGCCCTTGAACTAGCAAAGGGTTATCAATATCAACAGCTAAGATTTCCGCAACTTGGTTCATAACACGATAGCTAGTAAACAACATAAAACAAGCACCTTTACTCGCGATAATGAGCGGTTTAGCTAATTCTGCTAAATGTTGAGCACGGTTTCTATCATTTGCTTCAGGTAAGTAGCGCGGAACGATTAATTGCGATTGCTGCTGATAATTAAACGGACTTTCCAATAATAGTTGACTGGCACCTTGTAAACCTAAATGATTAGCAAAGTGTTCAAAATTATTATCTACAGCTAGTGTTGCCGACGTAAATATCCAACCAGCTCCAGAATCTTTAACATAAGCGTTAAATTTATCCGCAACACTTAGCGGCGTTAAATGAAGTACAACATGTCGCGGAGTTGTTTCGTACCAAAAGCTCATGCCATTAATATCAACATTAGCCATAACATCATATTGCGATAACAAATTAACGGCACGGTCAAAGCAGTTATCAATAGCTTCATTGCGAGATACACACAATTTTATTACTTGATATAAAAAGTCCAAATCAACTTTTAACCGCTCAAATTTTTGTATAAAAGATTGTAACTGATATTTTTCTCGCCAATTTCCCCGTTCAGGATCGTAATTAAATAGCAACCTAAATTCTTGACAAGTTTTTTCTAATTTATCTGCGGCTAATCCTAGTTGCTTCATATCAGTTAATTTACTACGATAAATTTGTGATACATCCGTGCATAAATCAACAAGTTGACGGGTAGAAAATGCTTCGCCAAAGTAATCACTAGCGATATCACCTATTTGATGAGCTTCATCAAAAATGACCACTTGTGCTTTAGGGATTAACTCACCAAAACCAGTGTCTTTAAGTGCCATATCAGCAAAGAATAAATGATGATTAACCACGATTAAATCGGCATCAATAGCCCTTTGTCTCGCTCGAACTAAGTAACATTGTTCATAATCAGGGCAGTCTTTCGCTAAACAATTATCTAACGTACTAGTAATAAAAGGAAATACCGCCGAATCTTCGGTGACATTAATCAATTCACCAATATCACCTGTTTGTGTGCCATTAGCCCATGCTTTTACCTTAACCAAATCATTTAACGTATTAGCATCTAATTGGCCTCGTGTTTCTTGATATTGCGCTAAACGATAACGGCATAAATAGTTAGCGCGGCCCTTTAATAAAGCAACTTGAACATTATTCGCTAACGCCTTTTTAACCAACGGAATATCTTTATGGAATAATTGCTCTTGTAAATTTTTTGTTCCAGTCGACACAATAATTTTAGTATTAAGTTCATCACCACTTGAAGCAGAGTTCACGCTAAGAAAAGCTGGAATTAAATAAGCAAAGGTTTTACCTGTCCCGGTTCCTGCTTCAACAATAAGTGATGACTGCTGCTTAATAGCATTTTCTACTTCTAATGCCATGTCTGTTTGTGCTTGACGAGGCAAAAAACCGTCAATAGCCTTCGCTAATGCACCATTAGAGGAAAATGCTTGAGCAACTGGAGTCATGATGTAACAGCATGAATTGAAATGAATAGAATCATGAATTATACGGAATTATTGTAAAACTTAAAGGTAATAACTTTAACAACCATCAAAAAAACCACACAAATACAAATACGAACAATTATCACTTGATCGGTTTACTGACTTACTATATCATCCAACAAAAATGATAATGATTCCCATTAAGAACAATATTTATGTATACAAGATCTGCTACAAAATATTTAGCTATTGCATTAACCACAAGCTTCTTTTCTTCATACGATGTAATAGCTCAGGAGGAAAAGCTAACAACGGATGAACTTATTGTTATCACCGGCACACGCTCTCCTAAATTACTTTCAAACTCTCCCGTTAACATTGAAGTTATAGAACAAGATCAAATCAATTTGCTAACGCAAGGAACCATTGCTCAAGCATTAAACTTTATGCCAGGTGTCGTCGTTACTAGAAATGAAAAGGATGGCTATAACGTTCAAATGCAAGGATTTGATGGCGATAATGTATTAATTCTTCTTGATAGCCAACCTCTAATCTCTCCAACGGGAGCCTCGGTAGATCTCGATCAAATTAGTGCACAAGATATTAAACAAATAGAAATTATTCGAGGTGCTTCTTCGGTAATGTACGGTAGCTCGGCTATGGGTGGTGTTATAAATATAATCACCAATAATAGTAAAGAAAATCAACTAAGTATTAGTTATGAAGCTGGCAGTTACACACAGAATGCCCTTGAAGATGATAATTATTCACATCAAGCAAGGTTTAGCGCCACGCTCGTTACTGGCGATTGGCGACATCAAGTTAATACACTAATTAAAGATTCTCCAGGCTTTGATTACGATGATGATCATAGTTCTACGCCGGCTGGTAGCTTAAAAAAATCTTTTATTAGTTACGCTAGTACAGGTGAAATTTCCACTATCAATACGGCATTTAAGTACCAATATTTTGATGAAGATAAGGAAAAAAACATAGGGAAAATTGCAGGGCAAAGTGCTTTACAACAATTTATTTCCAACGTGAAACAACAACAATTTGATATTGATTTAAAACAAAACTTGTCTAATGAAAAAGATCTCATCCAACAAAGTTGGCAATTAAATAGCCGCATAATGAATCATCAAGAGCTTAGTGGCCAAAGTGGCAGTCATCGCAATGCTGAAATTAGTTTATACGAACTTAATGGTCAATATGTTTGGTCTACCGCTTCATTTGAAAGTGTTTCAGGTGGCGTAATTCATAAAGATACATTAGAGCAAGTAAAAGTTGCTGATGGTAATCAAGAAGTTCCTTTTGTTAGTAAAGAAAGTTTTGAGGCATTTAGCCAATTAAATTGGATTAAAGATAAAAGCCAATACTTAGCAGGTATTAGAGTTCAAAACGATTCAAGCTTTGGTTTTCATTCTGCATTGCGTTTAAGCGGTATGAATGACTTGATTACAGGTAACCATAAAGTAAAACTGCGTTACGGCATTGGTCAAGGTTACAGAGTACCAACATTAAAAGAGCGTTTTTATGAGTTTGATCATAGTTCTTTAGGTTATAAAGTATATGGAAATCAAGAGTTGCAGCCTGAAACCTCTATTACTGCTAACACATCACTATCTTATGAAACCAGCATTGACAATCCCATCCTCGGCAGTTTTGATTTTAAAACTGCTATTAATGCTTTTTATACACAAGCAAAAGACTTAATTGATACAACTGTTGATACGGATCGCTCTATTGAAGAAGCATTAGACATATCTGTATATACCAATGTAAAAGAAGCAACAATCAATGGGTTTGATTGGTCCATAGAAACCACTTATGCACAATGGATTAGCAAAATAAATTATAACTATTTAAGTGCAAAAAATGATAATGGACATCGGTTAGAAGGTAGACCAACTCACCAAGTAAAAGCCAGTATAGGCTATCGCCCTGATCACTATAACATTAACAGCATGCTTTATTTTGTTTATCAAAATGGTGAGTCGATTCCCACAGAAGGCTATGAAAATGGCACCTTAAATAATAACTGGTTTACTGTAGATTTTAAATTAAGCCAAGTATTGAACGACCATTTCTCATGGCGTATCACAATAGAAAACATACTCGATGAACACCAAGATATTAACGCAGTGAGAGAGCAATTATTTGATTCTCGACCGATTAGCAGTCGTTATGTGTCCTTTGGGCTTACCTATAAACTATAAAAAATTAACAATCTAAACAAAATCAACAATGACAAGGAAATTAACATGAATAATAAATCGATTTTTTTTACATCATTATTTACCTCGCTAGCATTAACTGCTTGTGGTGGTAGTGATTCAACCACAGACGCTGAAGTAGTACCAACAACACCAGAAGAACAAGTTGAAGAGGTGGTCATCCATGGCCCATTTTCAACAGGCACTACATCAATACCTCTCTCTGTTTATTTCGATTTAGAAACAATGTCTGTTGTCACGTTAACCGATGAAGAAGCTAAAACAGATACCCAATGGGATATAGCTTTTAACCGTACTGATATTTACTTAAATAACGCAGATGCCGATGCGCCTGTTTCAGTTTACTTTACTGGTAACAATAGTGATTTTTTTGATGGTGATGGCAATGCTATTGCTGATTCGTTTATCAATGCAACACCCGAGACTGAACTTGAAGATTTTGAAGCGGTTATGCTTGAAGATGTACCGGCCGATAACGAATTATTTTTAGTAGACCAAAGTAATAGAGTGCTTGATGGGTTTTATTTATACGATACAACAACACATGTTGTCAGTGCTGACGACACGCATGCTTATATCGTTGACTCTGATGGTACATATACAAAATTTAAAGCAAGTGCAATAACCACTGAAGGTTATGATTTAGCTGAAATCACCCTAACCTATAGTAACCAAACCGATGTTGATACTGAGTTTGCCACTGTCGAGTCTGACGTAGTCGTTAATGCTGCTGAAGCTTGTGCTGCTTATGAAGGAATTTTTATTGATTTTGAGCTTGGCCAAGTAGTTAGCTCTAGTGATGATTGGGATGTCACCTTACCTTGTAACGACGATAATACAGGCGCAAGCTTTGAGATCAATCTAGCTGAAGACGCAACTGCCATGCAAGATTTTGACAACACGTATACCGGCATTGACTTAGAAGCTTTACGTTATTACGACTTCGAAGAAAATGTATATAACGTGCGTGCTTTTGATGAATTATCTTGGTATAGCTACGGCTTAGATGGTGGTCATATTATTTGGTCTCAATATGGCGTTTATATCATTAAAACGGCTACCGCCAGCTATAAGTTTCAAATCACAAGCTATTACAACACCGATGCTGAATCTGGTAACTACTCTTTTAGAGCACAAGCGCTGAAATAACCTTTAACTAGCAACTACCTTAACGGGGTTAAGGTAGTTTTCATCGCTCTACAGGAGCTTCGAGAGCATTTATGATTTATCAACTTGAACAGGCAATGTATCAATTGTCTGAACTTTTTATGGCACCAGTACTGATTTTAATTGCTGGGCTATTTATTTATTCACTGTTTGCTATCGGACAATATGTCATGCAAAGCATTCAGCGGAAACAAAACACCCAACCATTTTACCAATTACTGAATGGCGAACTTGGTAAAAATCATCAATTAAACTTAACCGGTTACCCTCTTGCACAACTCGCCAATAACTATCCTCAAGTAACCAAAGATCAACTCGATGTTAATGCCTTAACCTTACTTGAAGGCGTAAGAAATGTCAGTCGTTTAGCACCAATGCTTGGATTAATTGCCACTATGGTTCCAATGGGACCGGCTCTTAAAGGGCTAGCTGACGGTAACATTCAAGGCATTAGTGAAAATTTAATTGTTGCTTTTTCTGCTGTTATTTTCGGTTTAGTCATTGCATCAATTACCTTCTGGATTGCGAGTGTAAAAAAACGCTGGTTAGCAGAAGAGCTCGTTGCGCTAACGCCTTTACTGAAAGAGTCACAACAAAAAACAAAGACGATTAATACAACAACAGCAGAGGCCAACAATGAAGCTGCTTGATGAAGACGAAGGCATTAACCCAGCCTTATCGGTAGTTAATTTAGTCGATGTCTTTTTAGTACTGGTTGCCGCCTTATTAATTGCTATTGCTCAAAACCCATTAAATCCCTTTATGGCAGAAGATGTCACTGTTATTAAAAATGAAGGCAAAGAAAATATGGAAATTATTGTCAAAAAAGGTAACAAAATAGAAAGCTTTAAGAGTGATGGAAAAACCGGCTCAGGTAGTGGTAAAAAAGCGGGCACGGCATACGAAATGGCTGATGGCAGTATAATTTATGTAGCCGAATAATCGTTATATTTACCTGAGATACAGATAAGTGATGATAAGACTATGCATCACCTTATCTTTACTCTGATATAAAACATAAATCTCACCCTTAAAAAATCGACAATTTTTATTTAAAAAGCAACATTAATTAACACTGCACTTTATTTTAAATAAAGAGCGCTAAAAATTAATTTACAGATAAGTAATTTATGAAATATATAAAAAAATTATTCACACTATCAACACCAAATTTACGCTCTCTGGTTAAATTCAGTGCTGTATTTAGCTTTTTGTTTTCTTGCGTTATCAGCGCTAACGCTGTTAACGCTGTAGCATCTGACAACAAGGCTGATACGCCTCTTGCATCAAACACCACTAAGATATTATTCGTCAGCGGCAGACACTCAAATAAAGCCAAAGTCGCTTTACTTAAAAAAGCGGCAGAGACTAGCACGATGATCGATTGGGATATTAGCCAACAATCGTCCAGTACTTTAACTGACAATCAAAAAGCGGCAACCTTATTTGCTCAATACGACCTAGTTATTTTAGATTCCGTATCAGCCAACTCTGCAGTAAAAACTTACCAAAACCTTTTACCAAGTGTTCAGTTATTAACAGCAAAGAATGCTAAAACAAAATTACTTGCTTTTCATTTAGCTAACGCTGGCGGATTAAAAGGCATAACAGCTGAGCAATTAACGACTGTTTATACTTATTGGGACAACGCAGGACGTAAAAACCTAACGAATTTATTAGATTACATAGCTAAGGATATACTCATATTACCTAACGCAACATTAGTTAATGTAACAGCGCCAATTATCTTCCCAAACCAAGGTATTTATCATCCTGATCAACCAACGCTAATGAGTGATTCTTTAGCTAATTATCAACAGTGGAAAGCACCGAAAAAAGATCAAGTAAAAATAGCTTTATTAATGCAACGTGCTTCTATCGAAACTGAACAAACAACGGTTGTTGATCAAACTATTAATCGATTAGAAGCTCAAGGTGCCTATGTTGTGCCATTTTTCTTTGAACTAAGTCCACACAGTGGCGATTACTCTCAACTATTACAGCTAGATCCCACTACAAATAACACTGACGTTGATATTATTATCAACTTCCGTAACATTCACTGGGCAAGCAAACGTAAAGCAGAATTTGAAAAATTTGGTGTACCTGTCATTCAAGCATTAACTTATTATGATGGCGATCAAAAAGCATGGGAGTTAAGCGAAGCAGGGATTTCACCGGGCATGATGTCATTTATGTTGGTATTACCTGAATCAGCAGGTGCAATTGATCCAATAATAGTGGCGGCGAGAAATCAACAAACACATCAAGTTGAAATAATAGATTATCAGTTAGATTTTCTAGTAGAACGTGCTATTAATTACGCCAAACTTGGTCACATACCCAATAGTGAAAAAAAGCTCACAACTATGTTTTGGGGCGACCAAGATATGGGTGCATCCTTCCTAAATGTACCAGAGAGCTTAGCTTCTATTAGTCACCGTTTAAATGATGAAGGCTATACAATCGATAAAGTTGATGCACAATACTTTATTGACCGGGTAGAGCCTATTTTAAATCCATTTTATCGTGACTTTGAGTTAGAAGCGTTATTAAAAGACGATTTAGCAGAATTACTACCACTCTCGCAATACAAAGCATGGCTAGCAACAGTGCCACAAGCAACGGTTGACAGCATCAATGCTAAATGGGGACAACCTGAAGATAACTTTATGGTAATTAACCGAGATGGTGAAAATTACTTTATTATTCCACGCATTCGTAACGGCAATATGCTGATATTACGTCAACCTCCGCGTGGCGATAATGCAGATAAAGAACAAAGCTTATATCACAACACAAAAATACCAATGAACCATTATTACTTAGCAGCATATTTTTATGCGCGTGAATACTGGAAAAGTGATGCTTTTATTCATTTAGGTACACACGGTACTCATGAATATTTACCAGGTAAAGATCGTGGTTTATCTCGTTACGATGGAGCAAATTTATCAACCGGCACATTGCCTATTATGTACCCTTATATTGTGGATGATGTTGGTGAAGCAATGCAAGCAAAGCGTCGTGGTAATGCTGTCACCGTTGGTCACATGACACCACCATTTGCTGCCGCAGGATTACAAGGTGTGACTGCTGATATGCATATGCTAGTAGATCAATATCGCCATATTGATACCGGTGGTGTAAAAGAAAAGACTAAACAACAAATCATTGATTTTTGTATTAAAGAAAACCTGTGCAAAGACTTAAATTACGAATTAGCACAAATTAATGCTGACTTTGATACTTTCTTAGACGATTTACATCGTTATTTAGAAGAGTTAGCGTCTTCTAATCAGCCACTAGGTTTACACAGTTTTGGCGAATTATCTGAGCAACGTTTAATTATTTCAACCGTCGGTCAAATGTTAGGATCTGAATTTTTAAGTATCGCGTCGGAATTTGAAAAAGATTATTATAATATTGAAGATCATCATGATCATGGTGACGATAGCGATGAACATGAACATGAACATGAACATGAAGAAAGTAAAAATCATAAAGATCATCAAGGCAAGGTTAAATCTCATGACGATATTTCTGACGGCTTAATGCATTTTGTTAAAGAGGACCTAGCAGAGACTGCTGGCTATAAAACCTTACGTGACTTTGTGGTTAATGTTTCTACCAATACAGATATGAACGAGCTTGATGACAACATAAAACCTTATATTCTTAAGGCGCAAGAATACTACACCAATATTGTCGCTATTAAAGAATTAGACAACTTAGTCGCTGGCTTAAATAATAAATTTATTTCACCTAAAAATGGCGGCGACCCTATTCGTAATCCTGACTCGCTTCCAACCGGGTTTAATCTTATTGGTTTTGACCCATCACGTTTACCAACCAAAGCGGCTTACGAACAGGGTAAAGAGTTAACCACTGAAGTGATTGCTAATTATTATCAAAAACATGGTGAATATCCTGATAAATTAGCCTTTACATTATGGTCGGTAGAAGCGATGCGTCATTATGGTGTGTTAGAGAGTCAGGCCCTATATGCTATGGGAATTAAACCTAAATGGAGCGCTGATGGTCGAGTTATTGGTACGGAAATAATCCCCTATAGCGAACTAAAACGTCCACGTATTGATGTAGTCTTATCAGCAACCGGTTTATACCGTGATGCATTTCCTAATGTAATGTCAATGCTTGCAAACGCCATTAAAGATCTAACTGAATTAAAAGAAGAAAGTAACCCACTTTGGCGTAACTTTATAAAAGAAAATAGCCAAAAAGTTAAAGCTCAATTACAAGCAGAAGGTGTTGATGCGGCAGAAGCAGAATACTTATCTAGCATACGTATTTTCTCTAATACTTTTGGTAGTTACGGCTCTGGTGTCGATGATCCAATCATGAATAGTGACACTTGGGAAACAGATAAAAAAATAGCCGACAATTATTTAGCTACTATGGGTAAACACTTCGGTGTTGACAGTTCGCGCTGGGGTGAGGAAGTTGAAAACCTTTACGCTAAACAATTATCTGGTACTGATATTGCTCTCTTTTCTCGTTCGTCCAACCTTTACGGTATGATCACTTCTGATGATCCATTTGAATACTTTGGTTCACTAGCGCTAGCAGTACGTAACATTGATGGAAAAAGTCCTGAAATGATGATCAGCAACTTACGTAATACTCAAAAAGGAAAAGTGGAACAGGCTGGTGATATGCTAGCAAAAGAACTACGAACTCGTAACTTCCACAAACGTTGGATTAGCGAAATGCAAAAAGAAGGATACAGCGGCGCTGTAACCATGTCTGGTAATTTAAATAACTTCTGGGGCTGGCAAGTGGTTGCTCCTGATGTAGTACGTGATGATCAATGGGATGAATTTGCCGATATTTACGTGAACGATAAATTAGCAATGGGACTTGATGAATGGTTCGAAAAAACTAACCCAAAAGCCCTAGCTCGTATGATGGAGCGTATGCTTGAAGCTGAACGTAAAGATTACTGGGAAACCAGTGATGAACGTTTAAAATCCATCGTTGAAAAATACATTGAGTTTGTTGAGAAATACGACTTAATTGTCATGAACGACGCCGTGCGTGAATATACAAATGAACTTGCACAAGGGTATGGTTTACAACCACTACAAAATGCTAAAACCATGGAAGATATGGCCGCGGCAAAAATTCAACAAAAAGCATTAAATACACAACAAGCAAAGGCAAGCCAAACAGAACAAGTTGAAGGACAGAAACTTGAAAAACAGAGTAAACAAACAGAAGCCGAGCCTAACGATTTTATTTGGCAAGCGGTTTGCGTAATGTTACTGGTGATATTACTTGGTGGTCTTTATCAATGGCGTTCAGCACATCGCCCTCGCCTATTAAATCAAGTTGATAGCAATAAAAAATAGAAAAATAACATGAGTAGAGTGGCGATAATAACATCGCCACTCTAGAGTAAAAACGAAGTTATCACGTTTTATAGCTTATTTATTTGTTGCTTAAAATATTAAATATAAAGATCTAAATGTTTACTACCATCTTCCGATTCAGTAATAACACTAGTGTCACTGTCTACTTCTTTACGCTCAGTCAACTTATGCTTTTTATCATCTGGCTTTTCGTCATCTAAGGTTTCATCATTTAGCTTGGCATTTTTACCCTGGCTATCATTACTGCTTTCATTCACGCTTTCAGCTGAAGATTGACTCTCTTGTTGTCGATCGTTTTCTTTGTCACTATTGTCGTCAACATCTTTTTCATCAAAATATGCATCATGATTTTCAACGTGATCTAAATCTTCAGTTAATTTACTTGTGTCGGCAGCTTTCGAAGGTCCCTTAACCTTATTGTTTGTCGGCTTAATAGGAACTTGCACTACACGTGTTAACGCTGTGGTAAAAATATCCATAACCATCCCGTATCGTTGTTTCCTCAATAGAAATATAATAACAATCGTGATACCCCTTTATCGTCAAGTTAAACAAAAACTTTAGCTTAAGACAACGATTATCCGCCCTAAGACGCGTTAATTATAACTAAAAGAGAGGTTTTATGATAATGGGTATTGGATATGAGTAATCTAGAATAACATAGAGAGGATAGTAAAAACCGAGCAATCACTATCCTGCCAATTATTATGTTAATTAACCTCAGCTCGGGATAAGAATTAATTAAATTGAACTAAGTGCCCGTTCCAGGATCCGATCTTTCGACCAAGAAAAAACAGAAAGATAATAAGGAACGGGCGTGAATAAACTAGTTGAAATATTCTGTG
>NZ_JAUOPP010000012.1:0-126753 GCF_030547765.1 Colwellia sp. 6_MG-2023
TTTCTTGGTCGAAAGATCGGATCGTGGAACGGGCACTTAGTTCAATTTAATTAATTCTTATCCCGAGCTGAGGTTAACTATCTATTTCATTGAGTGTGGAATAAGTATAAGACTCAATTTATTATTAATAAATTATGCCAAGTAGGTTTATTTTTATATATCACTGATTATTATATTTGATATAGATCAAATAAACCTTTTTTTTCGTTTTGTTAATCGTTAGACTACGCCTGTTTTTTTTCCTATTAAGGGTATCCTCACAATGTCACAGAATGAAGATTTTAAAGATAGTACAGGTTTCGGTTTAATTTCGTTAATTTTAGTAGCGTTTATTGCTTTCCCTCTACTGCCTATGCTTATGGGCTGGTTTACAATGTTACGTTAAATTGTAAAGATGAAAGTAGTCAAAAGGATTGACTACTTCAACCTAATTCCATCTTTCTCTATCGTTAATTTACCATTTTTCAGCAAATTACCCACTGTAGCCTTGAATGTTTTCTTACTTACCCCAAGCGTTCTTTGTATTAATTCTGGTGCACTTTTGTCGTGCAGTGGTAGAAAACCATTATTCTTTTGTAAAGCGTCAACAAGTTTATCTGCAAAGCTCTTTACTGTGTTTTTACTACCACGAGTTAGAATAAGATCTAAGCGACCATCTTCGCGAACTTGTTTGATGTAACCATCTATTTTCTTACCAATACGTAATGGTTGAAAAATTTCATTGTCGTAAAGTAAGCCCCAATGTAAATCGTTTACTATGGCTTTGAAGCCTAGGTCAGTTTTTCCGCCTATAATTAATTTTACCTTGTCACCTTGTTGATATTCTGCGGGCCAAATATCAATAAATTTATCAAGTTTACTTGATGCAGCAACACGCTCTGTACGTTGGTCAAGAAAAATGCGTACTAAGTAATACTTTCCAACTTCCATTTCAGAATGTTGTTGATTATAAGGAACAAGTAGGTCCTTCGGTAATCCCCAGTCCAAAAAGGCCCCCATTTTATTTACTTGTACTACTTTTAAGGATACGAACTCACCTACTTGCCCAAGTACTTTTTCAGTGGTTGCTGTAATTCGCTCTGCCGAATCTAAGTAAATGAAAACCTTAATACTATTACCAATTTTACAATCACTTGGTACATGTCGGTTCGGAAGTAATATTTCACCTAAATCTCCACCGTCTAGGTAAACTCCGGTTGGCGTTACTGCAACAACAGTAAGTGTATTGTATTTTCCTATTTCAACATGAGGTGAGTTGCTAGGTTGTGCTGTTGAATCTGTCATTAAAAATGCCGTTATAAGTAGGGAAAATATTGATGAGTATAATAACCGATTCTCTTACGCATTAATAAATTATTTTGGTGGTAAATCTATTCATTTAGCAAACTGTTCCGCTGCAATTTTAGTTGCAATATATTCACTGTGTCGTAAATGAAGTAAATCAGCGATTTTTCGAATGATATGTTCTTCAATACTTGCTAATTCACCATCAGCATAGGCAACTTTCCATAATAATGACACAATTTCGATCCTATCATCTAAGGAGAAGTGTTGATTTAATTTAGACGTAAATTGATAAAAATCACTAGCATTTTCACTTAACTCAAGTGCTTGTTGTAAAACAGTACTGACTTCTTGCTCATTTAGGTTGAACTGTTTAATTAGGATCTTGCTAAGCGTATCTTGTTCACTTTCAGCAAAAACGCCATCAGCACGCATAACCTCACAAAGTAATACCGCAGAAGCAATTTCTATAGAAAGTTGAGCTTGAGCATTGTTAGTTTCGGTATCGAGTAAGTTATTAAAAAAGTCAGTTATTTTATTAAACATGATTAATCCTTGCTGTATAAAAGTGGTTAATTTAACAGGTATTGTTTGTAAAAAATTAAAAAATGGTGAAATAAGCCAATAAGTAATTGGATTTATCAGTGTTTGAGAGTTTTGTTGAAAATATCCCTTTTAAATTGTTTTAGTAAGATTATGATAAATAATGATTTTTTATTATTTGTTATGTTTTTTTTATTTTTATTACAAATAGGCGTGTTTTTTGTAATAAACAGTAACATGTATGATAAATTTCGTTATACCATATTCGTTATTGTTCATGCAGATCATCAGAGAGTTGATATTCATTTTCTGTATAAAAATAAAATCAGATTATTAAAGGGATAAAACAGTGGCTCGTAAAAAACAAATTATCATACCTATCGCCATTTTAGCTATTGGAATTGGTGCTTATATTGGCTTTTCTAGTATGAAAAAACCACCAGAAGAAAAAGCTGAAGTGGATAATACACCAATCGTTGAAGTTAAAAATATTACTGTCATGCCAATGACGATGAAAGTAAGCTCTTATGGCGTTGTAAAACCCAAATATGAAACAACGATTGTTGCGCAAGTAAGTGGTGAAGTTGTTGAACTAAGTGATACATTCGTTCGTGGTGGTTTGGTTAAAAAAGGTCAATTGTTAGCGCGTATTGACCCTAATGATTATCATGCTGCGCTTATTGACGCTCAGGCAAATATGGCATCAGCACGTGCAGCATTAGAAACAGAAGTTGCACAAGGGAAGGTTGCTGAAAAAGAATGGCAACAAATTACAGATACCTCGCCTACTGAACTAAGTCTACGTAAACCTCAACTTGCACAAGAGTTAGCCAATGTTAAATCTGCACAAGCAGCTATTTTACGTGCTGAGCGAAATTTACAACGTACTGAAATCAGAGCTCCTTATGATGCTATGATTAATAGTCGAAGTATAGGTTTAGGCTCCTTTGTCGGTGTGGGCAGTGAAATAGGTATGCTATTAGGTACGGCTGTTGCGGAAGTTCGTTTACCTGTTGCCGATAATCAGCTGCAATACCTTATTAACCAAGGTTTACAATCTAAGGTAAATTTATCCGGTACATTTGCTGGTGAAGCGATACAGTGGCCAGCGGAAATAGTAAGAAGTGAGGGGGTTGTGGATGACAATAGCCGAATGACCTACCTCGTAGCTGAAATTCAAGATCCTTATTACCTGAATGATCATAATCAAGAATCTGCTCTGCCGTTACGTTTTGGCGCTTATGTAACAGCTAAGATTTTAGGTATTAATATTGAACATGCGAGCATTGTTCCTCAATATTTAGTGGTAAACAACCAGGTTGCTCTTTTAGATAGTGACTCAAAGCTTCATTACGCTGATGTTAATATTGTTCGTCAAGAGGGCGGGAATGTGGTTATCAATAAAGGATTGCTTGATGGCGATCAGTTGATCGTGTCTTCATTAGATTACCCTGTAGAAGGAATGAAATTATCTTTAGTAACTGATGTACAAGACGAACAAAATGATAATAGCAGCACATCAGCAGAAAAAATTGATGTTGTTAATAATGAAAACGAAGGGGAGTAATGATGAGTTCTCTTTCGGATAGTAGCGCAAAAACAGAGAAGAACCCCTCAAAAATTGATGAGTCTATTGATACTAATACCGGTATTATTGCTTGGTTTGCCCGTAATACTATAGCAGCTAACTTGTTAATGGTTTTTATTTTGATTGGTGGCTTTTTAACCATAAAAACTATTGACAAGCAAATGTTTCCACAAGTAAAAATCAACTGGGTTTCCTATGTTGCGCAATATCCTGGCGCAGCCCCGCAAGAGGTAGAGGAAGGTATTACCATTAAAATTGAGGAAGCATTGAAAACAGTGCAAGGCCTTAAACGTGTTATTACTTACTCTAACCGAAATTTTTCTAATGGTTTTTTTGAAGTAGAGCTCGATTACGATCCTCAAGTGGTACTCGAAGAAATTAAATCAGCGATTGATTCCATTTCAAGTTTCCCTGATGGCATGGAACGCATTAAAGTTGAAAGAGAAAAGTATCGTCAAGAAGTTATGTACCTTAGCTTATATGGTGATTTAACGAATAGTGAATTAAAGGAGCTAGGGCGAAAAATTCATCACGAAATTCAACAGTTACCTAAAATTAATATTTCAGAAATTTATAGTGGTTTAGATTACGAAATATCTATTGAAGTCAGTAAAGACAAGCTCAGAGAATACGGTTTAAGTTTTGTTGATGTAGCCAATGCTGTACGTGGCTCATCTCGAAATATGTCCGCTGGGCAAATTCGTGCCGAAAATGGTTATATAAACCTTAGGGTAGAGAATCAAGCTTATCGTGGTCATGAGTTTGAACAAATCCCTATTATTACATTGGCTGATGGTACTAAAATATTATTAGGGGATGTTGCTACAGTGATTGATGGCTTTGAAGAAGGCATTCAATACTCTAAGTTTAATGGTAAGAACTCAGTTACTTTATTTGTTGGTGCTGCCGATAATCAAAGTATTACCGATGTTGCTCAAGTAATTAATACTTATGTCAAAAATAAAGATAACGAATTACCTAAAGGTGTAAAGTTAGAAACGTGGGTTGATATGACTTACTACCTTGAGGGACGTTTAAACATGATGTTAAGCAACATGGAAAGCGGCGCGGTATTAGTGTTTATTATGCTAGCACTTTTCTTACGTGTACGTTTAGCGTTCTGGGTGATGATGGGCTTACCGGTGTGTTTTTTAGGTACCTTATTAGTAATGCCAATGGAATTTGTTGGTGTCACCATTAATATTATTAGCCTATTTGCTTTTATTCTTGTACTCGGGATAGTTGTAGATGATGCGATTGTCATGGGGGAAAGTGCGCATGATGAAATAGAAGAGCATGGACATTCAACCGAAAATGTTATTCGTGGTGTTAAGCGTGTCGCTATGCCCGCTACCTTTGGGGTGTTAACTACTATTGCGGTATTTGTCCCTTTCCTTTTTGGTGAAGGGCCTTCTTCTGCATTTGGGAAAGCGATTGGTGCGGTTGTTATACTTTGTTTAATTTTTTCTCTGATTGAATCAAAACTTATTTTACCTGCACATTTAGTTAAAATGAAAATAAAGACATTTAACCCTAAAAATCCGCTAGATAGACTTCGTTCTTGGATTGATATTAAATTAAAAGCTTTTATTGAAACAGTGTACCGACCTGCATTAACGCTTTGTATTGAATATCGTTATGCGGTATTAATGTTTTTTATTAGCTTAATGTTGTTAAGTGCCGGCTTATTCGGTGGTGGTTTTGTTCGGTATATTGGCCAACCTCAAATTCCGCACGATTTCCCTAGTGTAAGTCTTGAAATGAATGTTGATGCTGCAGAGAAATCTACCTTGGAAGTATTGTTGAATATTGAGCGTATTCTCTATGCCGTTGATGATGATATTCAAGCACAATATGGCAGTTCGATGATTGCTGATATGCAGGTTGATTTACGTAGCCGCACCAGTGGTAATGTGATGGTTAAGTTAGTTATTCCAAAAGAAAGGGCGATTAATACTTTTGAATTGGCTGATTTATGGCGAAAAGCTATTCCTGATTTCCCTGGTGTTAAATCGTTATCTATCAGTGATAATTTATTCGGCGGTGGT
This sequence comes from Colwellia sp. 6_MG-2023, assembly GCF_030547765.1. Classification (NCBI taxonomy): domain Bacteria; kingdom Pseudomonadati; phylum Pseudomonadota; class Gammaproteobacteria; order Alteromonadales; family Colwelliaceae; genus Colwellia; species Colwellia sp. 6_MG-2023. The sequence goes on from NZ_JAUOPP010000012.1 coordinate 5,464, forward strand.
CGTGATGATGGTGATGTTGCTTTTAAATTAGAAAGCACTGACGATGCACAATTACTTGCAGCAGCAAATGACTTAAAAGCTAAGCTTAATTCATTAAAAGGGGTTGGTGATGTTAATGATTCTCGCCAAACCAGTGCTAAAGAGGTTCAGCTAGAACTTAAGCCTTTAGCTTACAGCTTAGGGTTAACCTTGGCTGAAGTAGCGTCACAAGTTAGCTATAGTTTTTATGGTCTTGAAGCACAGCGTATTTTACGTGAAAGTGAAGAGATAAAAGTGATGGTTCGCTATCCACTTGAGCAACGTAGCAGTATTGGTCATGTTGATGATGTGATGATTCAAACGCCTAATGGTGCTGAATTACCACTATCGGAGCTTGCTGATATATCATTAACGGATGGGGTTACACTTATCCGTCGTGAAGGAGGTAATCGTACCATTAATGTCTGGGCGAGTGTTGATTCTGAACAAGTTGAACCATTTGAAATAGCTAAAGATATTAGAGATAACTATATTCCTCAATTGTTAAGACAGTATCCGCATGTTCAAAGTGAACTTTCGGGTACTATTCAGGAAGAAATGGATAGCGCAGATGATCAATTCAGAGATTTCATGATTTCATTAATGGTAATCTTCTCTTTACTTGCTATTCCGTTAAAGTCTTACTCACAAGCGTGTATGATTATGGTGGTTATTCCTTTTGGTGTTATTGGTGCTGTATTTGGGCACTTTATATTAGGGATGGATTTAAGTGCATTATCCATTATGGGAATTTTAGCGGCATCAGGGGTTGTGGTGAATGATTCCTTGGTAATGGTTGATTATGTCAATAATGCGCGTAAACGTGGAGAGCGTTTAAAAGACGCTGTTATCCATGCAGGTACTAAGCGCTTTAGAGCAATAATGCTAACCTCATTAACCACTTTTATTGGTTTAGTGCCTATCATCTTCTTTGAAACCAGTGCTCAGGCGCAAATTGTTATCCCAATGGCAGTATCCTTGTCGTTTGGTGTGCTTTTTGCCACTGTAGTTACGTTAATCTTTATTCCAAGTTTATATGTGATTATTGAAGATTTACGTGGTATTTTTAGTCGTAAAAAGAAACAAAAGTCAGTTAATAATCCGGTTACACAGGCTTAAACAAAGTCTCAACTAGTGTATATATTTTGCTACATTGAGTTTTGTTAGCAAGTTTTAAAGTAAAGCCACTGCATTGTCAGTGGCTTTTTTGTTCTATACTCGTTAATCTTAGCGCATAGGATAAAATCTTAATTAATGATATCAAGCGTTAATTAAGCCACAGTGGCAAGAAGATTAAATCGAGTCGTATGCTTTCCAACTAAAAACATCTTTTGATGACAAATAACTATTTTACTATCGAGCGGTCAGTATGAATTTACAGAAAAAAGCAGAACTATTAAAAAAGGTTACTTTTGGGTGTGTATTAGCATTATGTACTCAAAGTGTATTTTCAACATTGGTTCATGCTCAAGAACCAACCGTGAAAGCTAAAAGCATTTTTCATCAAGATACTAGTTCTGGCTTATTAACGCTCAACACACCAGAATTACAAACCGCTTTGTTTAGTGATGATAAGGCGATAATCATTGCATTACCATTACCTAGCGGCGCACTCGTTAATTTTGAATTAACGCCTGAAAGTGTGATGTCTGAAGGGCTTGCTAAAAAATACCCGCATATTCGAACATTTTCGGGGGTAGCGGTTGATAATAGCAACAATACCGGTCGTTTTGATATTACATCCAATGGTTTTCATGGCATGTTTTATTATAATGGAGAACGGGTTTTTGTTGAGCCTGAAAATATTTATATTGAAGAAAAAGCAGCCCAGTCTTTAGCAAAAACCCAATCATCAATAGTAACTTCAGAAAATTCTTCTCCTGTAAAGGTGCAACGCGTCTTTAATAGTGTGAATGCTAAATATACAAGTTACATTAAAGAAAATAGCCGAGTACAAGATAAAAAATTACTTACCTTTCATCAACCCAAAAATATTACGCAGTTATCTACCGCTTTAGAAAGCTTATCACGAAATAAAATGAGTAAAGAAGAAGGTGCTAACAACACTGAAAGTGTCTTAACAACATATCGTATCGCTATATCTGCAGCGGCAGAATATACAGAATTTAATGGTGGTACAGTTGATACTACTATGGCAGAGATAATCACTTTAGTTAACCGGTTAAATCAAATTTATCAGCATGATTTAGCGATAAAATTAGAGTTAGTCGAAAATAATGATTTGTTAGTTTTTACCGACGCAGAAACAGATCCCTTCAATAATAACAGTGATGATGGCGGGCTAAATACCGGTGTTATTAATAGTATTATTGGCAGTGATAATTATGATATAGGTCATGTGCTTAATACTGATGGTGGCGGTTTAGCTGTGCTTGGTGCTGTGTGCCACCCAATATATAAAGGTGATGGCGTTACTGGCGACTTAAATCCTACTAATGATGCTTTTTATATCGATTATGTCGCTCATGAGATAGGCCATCAATTTGGTGCTGAACACAGCTTTAATGGTACAGGAGGAGCTTGCTCTGGTAATCGTGTACAACGCTCAGCTTATGAAGTGGGTAGTGGCTCAACAATTATGTCTTATGCAGGGCTTTGTGATGATCAAAATCTACAGTCGCATTCTGATGCATTTTTTCATGCAAGATCAATCGATCAAATACATGCTTATTTAGAAAGTAGCGTTGGTGACAGCTGTGGTATTGCTTCTATTGATAGCAATAATGTCGCTATTGTTGACGCCGGTTTGGATTATACCATTCCGGCACGAACACCATTTAAATTATCAGGTACCGCTACAGATGTTGATGGCGATGAGCTGAGTTATAGTTGGCAGCAATTTGATTTAGGGGAAAAAAGTGCTTCGCTTGCCGAGCAAGTGGACGATGGAACACGACCTTTATTTCGAGCTTTTCTACCAAACGATCATGCCACTCGATTCTTTCCACAATTATCAAACGTACTTACGGGCACTCATACTATCGGGGAATCATTACCCACCACAAATAGAGACCTTAACTTTCGTTTGATGGTTTTTGATCAAAATGGCGGTGTTAGTTATGATGAGACTACATTAACGGTTGTTGATTCAGGAGAAGCTTTTTCTCTTAATACCCCATTAGCAGAAGATGTTTGGACAGAAAGTGATAATAATATAAGTTGGCAAGTTGCTCAGACTGATACCTTACCTATTAATTGTGCGGCTGTTGACGTTTTACTTTCAAAAAATAATGGGGAAAGTTTTGATATAACGCTAGCTAATAATATAAGTAATAACGGTAATGCTACGCTATCAATAGACAGTTTTTGTCCGAATGACATTAATACCGCTGAAGCTAGAATTAAGCTTGTTTGTAGTGATAATATTTTTTATGCCGTAAACCAAGGAGCCTTTAATATTAATAAGGCATTAGCTGCTAAGGATCTTGTAATTACTAGCCAACAAGCTATCTCGCTTGTTCAAGGAAACAGTATTGAGTTAACCAATGCATTATTTACTTATGCATGTGAAGCGGCAGATTCAATAACAATTCAAGCGGGTGATAATTATTCTTTCCTAGGACAAACGGTTACGCCAAACAGTGATTTTTCTGGCGAGCTTGTAGTGTCTGTTGTGATAAGTAAAGACAATGTCAGTAGTTCCGTACAGCTGGTTAATCTTACCGTTGAAGCAAAGACAGAGCCTACCTCAGAGCCTGAAGCAGGCAATGATAAATCATCTGGTAGTATGTCTTGGTTATTATTATTCACCTTTGCGTTACTATGGCGTCAAAAAAGGAGTTGTAGCAAATGAAATGGAGCATCCTAACGTTAGTCGTGGCTTTTTGTGCGAGTTGTACAAATCAAACTTTTGTTGATAGAACAGCCACAACTGACACTAATTTAGAAGAAACAATGCAAGAAAGTACACAGGAAAGTAATCAGACACCGGCAAGTATCTTGGAACATACTGATGAAGAAAAGCTAAACCAAGCACTGGCGTTAGCAATAGAAAATAAAGACTATCGGTTACAGACTACGTCAACAAGAAGTATCAATATTCCTGGCGTACACCCTAAAGATTATCAAGCAATGATTGCATTATGTGGAAAAAAATATAACTCTAATACGGGGGATGTTATTCGCTCTGAAGAGGAGCGATTAGCGCGTAAAAAAGAGCTCAATTTTATGCGCCAATATAACGAGAGAATGATAACTATATGTCAGGAAAAGAGCAGCCAATAGTCAATTAATTATTCATCAAAAGAAAATTCAATGTAGGCCTTACCCAGTTCGCCTCGTAGTGCGATAACGACGATAGGTCCTTTGGATTTATGATGAATGCTATGATTTTTTCCAGAAACAACAATAGGGGTTGCCATATCAAAATCAAAGCCCTTTTCACTAAGTAAACGTTTTGCGCCACCAGTAACCATATTAGTGATCTCACCCACTAAATCTGTTATTTCGTCATTTATCTCATCGGGTGCTTCACCAACCATTCCCTTCATTGTTGCTAGTGCTAAAGGAGCATCAAATGTAATAGATAGAGAGCCTTTAGCTTCAGGACTGATCATACCTATTAACCCTGATACATCACCCATCGAGGTTTCATCTTTTTTCAACGTTGGCTTTTCTGGAATTAATTCCATATGTGCCATTGTTGACATTACATTAAGCATTGATGATAAAAATGGGTTAATAAACTCTACTCTCATGTAGCTTTCGCGCCTTTAGTTATTTGCAATAGCTTGATTTTGCACACTTCTGAAACAAATGTAAATCAAACTGGACTATTTATTTATATTAATCGATTATTCGAAAGTAAACATAGCCACTTTTGGCGATTTATGGTGATGTTAGATTAAATATTAGACTCGCCTAGCCTATACCTTATAAAGGTAAACTTGAACGATGCAAGCTCTTTATCGCCATTAAATTAAGAACTAACCTTAGCTCAAGTTTGTATTAAGTATTTAATTAGCCAAAACCATGATGATCATTTACATTAACTAAATGATAGCGTTGTCATTTGAGACAAACTTTACTTTAACTACTTTAGGATTTTGATTTATGACTCGATATCTTGCTCTTGATGCTTTTAGAGGTATCACGATTGCCTTAATGATTTTAGTTAACACGCCTGGTACTTGGGGACATGTGTATGCACCACTTTTACATGCAGATTGGCATGGTGCTACGCCAACAGATTTAGTGTTTCCATTTTTCTTGTTTATTATCGGCTCAGCGATGTTTTTCTCTTTTAAAAAAAGTGATTTTACTGCGAATTCAGAACAATTTTTAAAGATCCTTAAACGTGGCTTTATCATGTTCTTTATTGGTTTTATGCTAAATGTAATACCTTTTGATACGCCACTGGAAGATTTACGAATTATGGGGGTATTGCAACGGATTGGCATAGCATATGTGATAGCCGCCAGTTTAGTCTTATTGTTAAATCGTCGTGGTATTTTTATTTTCTCAGGAGTTATTTTGCTTGCTTACTGGGGCTTATTGGTAAGCGTAGGAGAGGCAGGTTTAACGCTAGAGGGGAATATTATTCGACAGTTCGATTTAGCTATCTTAGGTGCCAATCATATGTATACGATGCGTGATGTTAGTTTTGACCCTGAAGGCCTGCTGAGTACTATTCCTGCAGTAGTGAATATGTGGCTAGGGTTTGAATTAACACGTTATTTAACCAGTATTAAAGAGAAAAAATCGAGTGTTATTAAACTTATTATTATTGGTAGTCTTGCGATAGGGCTTGGCGCTTTGTGGCATCTTGTACTACCTATTAATAAGCCATTATGGACGAGTTCATATGTAATATATACGACCGGATTTGCATGTCTTTTATTAGCCATATTTATTTGGTTAATTGATATAAAAGGTCATGAAAAACTAGTGTCGCCGTTACTTGTGTACGGCACAAACCCTTTGTTTGTTTATGTATTGTCATTTGTATTTGTAACGACTTATTTGATAATACCTGTAGGAGATAGTAGTTTGTATCGTTGGTTATATGAACAATATAAGCTTTTTGCTGAACCTACATTAGCGTCATTTTTGTTTGCATTGTCGCATGTGATTTTATTTTGGTTCGTGTCGTTGAAGCTTTATCAACATAAGATATTTATTAAAATATAAGTTTTGAATTAAGCCTTTGCTTTATCTGAAGTATTAAGGTTAGTATGATTTAAATAAAAGGGATAAAACGTTAGTAATATTATTATCAAGAGAAGTAATAAAGAGTGAAGAAAATTAAATTATCTCAAGATGAGAATTTATCTATTAAAATCAGTCATCAGCTGTCGCCACAGGCGTTACAGCGTATTGATCTTTATTTTTCATTACCTGTTGAAATGGGCATAAGTCCAAGCACTTTAAACGCTGAAGATTATTTCTATAGCAATATTACAAGCCATAGTGCTTATCATTCAGATCAAGTGCATCTCCCTTTAGTGCGAAGTCGTTTTATCAGTCAACGTTTTGAAGGCGAAGATGATGGTCAGAGCGACTATCGCTTGAACCTGAATTTATACTCTTATCAGTTAAAAATAGCGCTTGATACTGACATCAAACAAACCTTGAAATTGAAAAATGCAGAAGAGTTTTATCCCGCAGCTATTGAAGTAGCAGATCAAATCGCAGGTTTAGTGAAAAAGTTACGTCGCTATACCCCCTCTGATACTAAGCTAAGTTCTTTTTTTGAGAATGCCGATAATTACTTAAGTTGGCATATTGAGCAGTCATTCTTAAAATTACTGTCTAAAGGTCCAAAAAGTAGTGAATTTACGGCTGAACGAGAGTATTTATTTGCTTTTTGCCGCGGAGAGAATGCTTACCGTATCGAATGTAAATATAACTCTCAAGTAACACTCGAAGATCCGAATCGTATTACCAATAAAATGAGGTTATTACAGCGTTTAATTGAGTACGGTATTGTATTTCAAAAGAAAACTCGTTATTTGGATTTACATTTAAAACGTTTAGTTCGAGGTACTGTTACCGCTGTGATTATGGCGTTTGTGATGGTATTAGTTCTTAATGCTCGTTCGAGTTTTACAGAAGTAACCGTTGCGTTAATTGCTTTTTTAGGCGTTATTTATGGCTTACGAGAAACATTTAAAGAAGATGTTACCAGTTTAATTTGGCGTAAAATACAAAAAGGCCGACCCAAATGGCAAAACTTATTTCGTCATAGTGTTAACCAAAAGCGCATTTTAAGTCAGATATTATGGCTAGAATATATCAATACCAAAGATTTGCCCAAAGGCGTGAATGAATTACTTCAACAACGTCGGCAACAAAATAAACAAGCTGCGCGTTTACTGCACTTTAGGTGTGATAATAAAGTATTGTCTAAAGAATTTTTGCCCGGTTTTGATGAAATACAGCAGCAAGTGTTTTTTAATTTAACACCATTTGTTCGCTTTTTGAAAAAAGGGGCTGGCCGTTTATATAATTTAGAAGGGCAAAAAATATCAAGTCAGGCCGTTGAACGACGATATCAAATTAACCTGATTCTTCGCAATGTCGATCATGATGGTGAGAATATTCAGCGATTTAAAATTACGTTAAACCGTAGCGAAATTGTCAATATTGAAGCTATATCGGGTTCAGATACCTAAAAAATCTGATAATAAAAGTAAAGGTAGTAGGACGTAATGAAAGCTAATTTTTCTCTTGATGATTTGCGCTGTTTTTGTGCTGTAGCAAAGTTAGCGAGCTTTAAGGATGCTGCAATTAGTCTTGATATGCCTCTATCAACTCTAAGCAGGCGAATAAAACAGTTAGAATCCGATTTGCAATTAAGGTTATTAAACCGCGATGCACATCGGGTAACATTAACCCATACAGGGGAACAATATTTTTTACGCTCTAGTGCTTTATTTGATGAACTTGATGACATTGATCACGATCTCCATAAAGATAAACATCAAGCCAAAGGAAAAATAAGAGTTACAGCGCCTATTTATTCGGGCACACAATTCTTACGACCTATTTTTTATGATTTCTTGCAGGAAAACCCCGAAATTCAATTAGATTTGCGGTTTTCAAACAAATTAATTGATATAGAAGAGCAGGGTATTGATGTGGCATTTAGAATGGGCAATCCGGCACTTGAAAACTGGATTGTGAGACCATTAAAGTACACCCACAATATTTTATGTGCTGACGCCAACTATATCGCTGATGATATTACTCACCCTGAACAGTTATCCAATCACGCAACTATTATCAGTTATCCTTTGATACCTTGGCGATTACAAAATCAAGAAACAAATGAGGAGTTTGATTACCATCCTAATAAATCTGTTCGTTTAGAAGTAGATGAAATTCAAATGGTTACACATGCAGTTAAAGCAGGGCTCGGTATCAGTTATTTACCTGATTATTTAGCACTACCTTTAATAGAGTCAGGTGATATAAAGCGCATTCTTCCTCAGTGGCAGAGTAAAGATCGCGCGTTTTCTATGCTTTATCGTGATCGCAATAATATGCCACTGCGTGTAAGGCTATTTATTGAGTATGTTTTACACAATTTCCATTAAACTTTATTTCTACCAATAATAACGGTTGCTATACCGCCTAAAACGAGGGCACAAGCAATAATCAGCCGCATAGTTACCGATTCAGATAAAAATATAACACCACCAATAGAGGCTATAACAGGCACAGATAATTGTACTACAGCTGCTTCCGTAGCAGATAAACCTGCTAAAGCAATATACCAAAGTGTATAGCCAAGCGCTGAAGCCGCCGCTCCGGATAATATCGCTAAAATAATTCCTTCAGTAGAAATTTGTATATGAGGAAACATCACAAATGCCAGTATTACAACAAACGGGATAGTGTAGCTAAAATTAACCGTAGTATCTCGTAGTGGAGTAATAGAGCCGCGGCCAGTTAACGTGTAAATTCCCCAAGCCACACCTGATATTCCCATTAACACAAAGCCAAATACGCTAGGTGTTGTAACGGTTGGATAAATTAAATAGGCTAAACCAGAAAAAGAAACAATAATGCCGATCCATTCGGTTTTATGTAATTTATTCCCTGAAATGATACTCGCAATGATCATGGTAAGCTGAACAGCACCAAATAATACCAGCGCGCCTGTACCTGTATCTAAAGAGACATACGCCAATGAAAAAGTGATAGCGTAAGTAAATAGCATCAGTGCCGCTTTCCAACTACCTCCCTTTGTTAGTTGTGTATTGTTTTGTTTTTTTGATTTCATATTAAATAAAATATATAAAACGAATAACATTACTGCGCCTGATACCAGACGAATTGCTGTAAAGCTTGAGGCATCAATAGCGCTGTCTTTTAAAGCCATTCGCCCTAAAACTGAATTCGCAGCAAAGGCGATTAACGCTGCTACTGTATACACAATAGTCTTGAGGTTTTTATCTGATATCTTATTCAACTGAGTACCTACTTATTAGAATATAACGTGTTGCTAAATGATAAAATTTTTACAGTCATTATTTTAGCGAAACTTAATTAAATATAGATTAACTTCTTTGTTATAAGACTGCTAGGGCTTTAACGTTTTGTACTTTTAGCTTAAGTGAATTATTAGCACACTAACGTTTGGTAATCTTAAAAGGATTAAAATGTGTATATCTAATAGACCTGTATAGTTTTGATAAATTTCATGAAAAAAATTATAGATAACTTGTTTACGAGAACAATCAACTTTACTAGGCAATAATTATCACAATTATTGCCTAGTAAAGTTATAGCTGAATTTTTTACTCAATTAATTATTGTTATATTTTTGTTTAGCGACCATAAACCCCTTATAATTACTCTAATGTCTGGACGTTATTTTTAACGTTATAATTAAATTTAGATTAAAAGGTTTTATAGTTAATTTCATAGTTTCACATAAACTCTCTGTTGCCCCTATGCTTGATTGGACTGTTTGTATTTTTTGTGTGGGTTGTATGTAGCCTGGTGTACAAATGTAGTCCCACATATAATTTTTAAATCAATTATTAATGCATGTCACTTATTTGATAATTTAATATTATTAGACTAATGTTAAATTATATAGTACTTTATACATTATGTATAAAGTACTATATAAATATTAATAAGCTTCAAATGAGGGGGTTATTATGAATACTGAAGAGGTTGGAATGGTTGATAAAGTAAGTAATAAAATAGCTAATTGGCTAGTTCCGGGACATAAAAAAAATAGTGATAATCGAGAAATTCAAGTATGTATTTCTGATGAGGGGATGTATCTTGATAAATTATCTTTTAAATCTAATCCAGTTGTTCGTTCGCAATTGATTGCAAGTGAAAATTTATTAGAATAAGCATAATTATTCTTCAGAGAAAATTTAAATTATTTCATGATTAAATTACTATCATTACTAATTCTTGGAATAACAATATCGGGATACATTTTTGTATCCCGTTTTCATTTAACTAAACTGATAATAACAAAAGATGCAGGACAACATTTATTTTATAAATCTATTGCGAATGGCATATCCATTTGGATTATTAGTTTTATTTTATTTTTGTTATCTTGGCCACTAACTTCGAAAGCTACATGGATTTGGGATTTTTCATTGTGGTTCATAGGAACTGATAAACTTGAAATTATTGACTTTAGATTAGGTATTATTACTTTAAACTCCATTTTTCTCGCATTCTTCCTTCCTAGTTTTGCATTTTACATAGCAAAAATAATTCTTAAAAGATCAGCTCTGGAATCTTCTAGAGTATTTCGACTTAATCAAATATTAATTAAGTCGAAAAAAACAATAAGTTCTAAAGATAAAAAGAAGTACAAACGTTTATTAAACAGTGTGCTATCAAGTGATGTCCAAATGTTAGTTTTAAGGCGTATCGCACCATTAGATCTTTCTAGCGAGTTTTCTGGGTTATTTATAAGAAGTGCAGATACTGGATTTCCTATTGCTTTTACTTTAACAAGCAGGAAGGTTTATATTGGGTATATTCCAGAATTACCGCTTGGACATGTTAATGATATTACTATTATTCCTTTAATTAGTGGCTATCGTCGAAATGATGATTTGTCACTTATATATGTTACTCCATACAATATGGTTGATGAGGTTATGAATGATGGGAATAAATTTCAAATCACATTGCCTATTAGAGAAATTTTACACGCTAATTTGCATGATGTTAAATTGGCTAAGCAATTCAAATGTGTTGAAACAACATTTAAAAATTCATTAGAGAAACATGAACCTTAAATTAGCTTAATAATCATACTAATTTATTTAATTGATGTATTATATTAGTTTTTATTTATTGACCAATACAGGGGTAAAGTATTTCTGAACACTCCTGTTAGCTACGAATATAAAGGGGTGCAGAGATTTGGATTTTATCGCATTTCTTTTTCTTTTTCATCCCATAGTTCAGTGAATCGTTTTGCTTCACGATCTCTATCATTCAAACATGAAGCAAATTGAGAAGTCGTTTTAGGTTTAATACAATCTTCAGGAGTAACATAATACTTATTCCATTCTTCTTGTTTTTTACCTTTAAACTTTGTTTTCATTTTCACAGGACTATTTTCAAATGGGTTATTTGTTTCTCTATAAGTATAGTATCGTTTGTATTGTTCACTGTTAGTTGATTTTTTTATTTCTTTTGATTTTTTATTTTTATTTTTTCTGCAATTTTGATATTTAGTATGCTTTTCATGCTCCTTTTTTCTTAAATATTCATTACTTTTATTTCTCAATTGAGATTGAATTGATTTTAGTGCATTCCATTCGCGTTCACATATAGAGGTTGAATATACTTTATTTGAAAGTATTAGTAAGATTGATATTGAAATTACCTTTATTAGTCTGATTTCCATATTTTATCCCAGTATCTTTATTGCTGAGTGATTCTTCATATAATATAAGCTTAAACTAAATCCTAGCCAAAAGTATCTTGATTTACAAAAAATTGAAAATGAATTGATATAAAATGTTTTATATTTTTATAACAATATTTGATGATTATTTTTTAGTGATTAAATTTATAAGGGAAAAGTTGCGTATAAACTTGCCATAATATGTTTAAATTTCTATGGCTTGTAATTTGAGCTACTTTTTCAATAGAATAGCTTTATTCAAAGAGTCGACTTGAGGAATTAAAGGAACAATTAGAACCCCATGTACAGGAAGTAAAAGTTTCAAGAGTTTCTTCTAAAGTTAAAATATCGTTTAAAGATGATTATTTTAAGAAGTCAGTTTTTTTTGTAGACTTTTCAATTAAAAATAATTGTGTCTCTTTTCCTTATCAGTTAAATAATATTTTAAATTTAGGTACTGTTGTTTATTTAGACCCTATTGATGAGCAAGGTGATTTGGGGATGGATTTTATAATTGATGAGTTTATGAAATTTTTTAATTCGAGAAAAGATATAATGGAAGAGTATGAAGATATGATGGAAGTTGTTTCTTAAAGTAGGTATGTTTTTTAAATAATTATTGATTCAATATGTTTTTTTATTTTTAAGATTGGACTGTAATTAAATTTTATTTTTAACCTCGTTAAGGGGGCTTGTTTTTATCTGTTTTTAGCCCTTTTCACCTTGTTTTTCCTCCTTTTAAAATAATTAATATTTCGTTTTCTTACAGCCCTTTAAAATCAATACCTTCAAATTAACAACTAAAGTTGGCATGATTTTGTCTGCTCCTAGTTTGATTTTTACCTTGGTTTTTAATTTAGATTTCACATAGCACACCACTTTTAAATTTAAGAATCGTCTTCTATGTAAAATCTGAATAAAAATGTGGGGTTGGGCTCTCATTTTTTAATAATGCTCACAGAGAAAATCGCTCGTTTTTTATGCGAAGCATGCAGCGAAGCGGTAAAAATCTTTGTTCAATCGTATTTCGATTAGCTTGCGACGTTCGGGGAGTTTCTTCAGTTGCAGCACTGGAGAAAATCACGGGCTGATGAGAGTTGTTATTCCACTAAACTATTAATTGTTTCTGTTAGTCTTTTTAAAAATCCGCCCATGTCGTCCTGCTAAGCCGCTTTTGACCTTGTTTTTTTTAGCGAATAGCGACGACGACGGCGAAGCCTGAGCGAGAAGGAGAAGCGAGAGCAAAACCCTCGTCATGTATTACGGGGGTAGAATCCACTAAACTATGCGGCCTTAATTCATTGTCTTTGTTATTAGTGTTTTGTTTAAACATAATTTTCGATTAGCAATACGGATGTAAAGTATTTCTAAATACTCTTATTGGCGTTGAATATAAAAGGTTGTAGCGTGTTGTCTTTTTTAAATGTTTTTTAGTAGGGGACAACTTTACAAACCGTATTGTTTATTATTTTCTTATGATTAACCAATACTATATATAAAACTATACTTGTAGAAAACTAATAACATGTTAAAATCTATTGTAATGCGCTTTGTGACCATTATCTTCTCGATATATCACACAATAATGGATTAAAATATGATTATAGACTTTACTATTCAAAACTTTAGGTCTATCAAAAAAGAACAAACATTTAGCTTTTATGCTCAGAAGTCTCTTAACCATCATACGGATAATATTGCTTATCCTGACGGTGGAAAGATAGGTGTCTTACGAACCTCTGGTATTTATGGTGCTAATGCGTCAGGTAAATCAAATATGCTACTCGCTTTCGAAGCATTACGTTTTATGATTTGTAGAAGCGGTGAATTGAAAGAAGGCGATATTATAGAACCTCATGAACCTTTTCGTCTTTCTAAAGAAACTATAAATGCGCCTACTGTATTTGAAATTGAATTTTTTACAATAGAAAACGTAAGGTTTATTTATAAGATAGAGTATAATTCAACTGAAATTATTTTTGAGTCTTTAGATTTTTACCCTTCGATTAAAAAAGCTAATATATTTACTCGGTATGGTGGATTAAGCTGGAAAGATGTTAAATTTGGTAGTAGCTTCAAAGGAGGTAAGAAGCAGTTTGCTTTCTTTTCTAATAATTCTTATTTATCAAAGGCAGGTAATAGTGCCGACGCTCCGGATATTATCAGAACTGTATATAATTTTTTTAGAAAGAACTTATTACATTTAGAGCCAGACGAAAATTTTCATGATAATGAATGGAAAAATGATGCAGTATTAATTAATAAAATGGCTAAAATCCTCACAAAGGTGGATACAGGAATCACAGGGATTGAGTTAAAAGAGAACTCCCAAGTAAAAGGTTTAGATTTTCCTTCAGGCATTCCTGAAAGCTTAAAAAAACGTATTATTAGTGATTTAAAACTTCAGCCTTGGTTTAATCATAAAACTGAAGATGGTGATGTTGAATTATTTTCAGAAAATATGGAGTCATCAGGCACTAGAAAGTTATTTAATATGCTTCCATTGTTAATGAAAACCTTTGAAAAAGGTAGTGTTTTAATACTTGATGAAATAGATCAAAGCTATCATTCTCATTTAGCGGAATTAATAATTAAATTATTTAATAATCCTTTAATTAATCGTAATAATGCTCAGTTAATATTCTCTACTCATAATTTAAATTTAATGTCTCCTCAAATATTTAGAAGAGATCAGATTTGGTTTGCGGAAAAGTTAAAAGGAGCTACTACTTTTTATTCATTAGATCAATATGACAAAGATATTGTGAAATCTAATAGTCCATTCGGTAAGTGGTATGAGGAAGGCAGGTTTGGTGCGATTCCAAATATTGATATTAAAACTATTGCCAATATTTTGAAAGGAGTTTAGATCGAATGCCTAGACAAAGAGGTCGACAAAACAGATCTATAAAACCTGTATTACATATATATTGTGAAGGTGAAAAAACAGAACCGAACTATTTAAATGCATATTTAGATGACTTTCATTCTGGGAAGCGAACTCTAAAGGTTATTAAAATAACTGATACTAAGAAAAATACACCTAAACAACTTGTAGATGAGGCTATTAAGAAAAAAAAGAGTCATGATACTCCTTCGAGTGATGAGTTTTGGGTCGTTTATGATAGGGAAGCAGTTAATAAGTACTCAAATGATTTGCATGCTCAAAGTTTATTAAAAGCAAATGCTAATGAAATTAATGTTGCATTTTCAAATGTATGTTTTGAAGTTTGGATATTATTACATTTAACAACTAGTGTTGCGCCTTATTCTTCATGTGACGATTTATTATCTAACAGTCCTTTGAAAAGTAAATTTAAAGAAAGAGGGGTTAATCATTATAGTAAAGCTGATTCATCTATATATGACGTTATTTCAAAAGATGTTCATATTGCTAGAGCAAGGGCTAAAAAGATGAATACTGCAACGTTAAGTGCAGCAACTCAAGGGAAGGATGCACCTTATTTATTAAATCCATATACAAATGTTTATGAGTTATTGGATGCAATTGATGCATTTGTTAAATAAAGAATAGTTTTTCGATAAGCTTTATGTGAAAAATTGAATTAAGTCATTTATTTTTGAATTTATCATGTAGTTTGTGAGGAAATAACTGCGTATATACTTGCCAAAGTATATTCAAATTTCTATGGCCTGTTACTTGTGCTACCTCCTCAATCCCATACCCTTTTTCAAATAGCCTAGATGCGCCTTCTCGCCTTAAATCGTGATATCTAAGGTCAGTTATGCCAAGACTTTTTCTAACACGCTGAAAACCTGCTGTTACAGACCTAGAGTTATAAGGAAATATTCTTTCATCCGTTTCTGGTTGTTTTAGTGCTAAATCAAATGAACCGGCTAGTAACGGCACTATCATATGATTACCCTCTTTTTTTCTTGGATCTTTTCTATCCCTTACAATTACTGTTTTATGTTCATGGTTTATATCTTTCCATTCAATTTTACAAACTTCACCTATTCTCATACAGGTAAGTATTGAAAAGTTAAGAATATCGACAAATGGAATATTACTGCCTTGCTTGTCCTGCCTTTCAGTTAATGCGGCTGTTAATTTTTCTAACTCATCTTCTGTAGGTCTACGTGTTCGTTTTTGGCTTTTTCCTACTAGCTTCATTTCAATTAATACGGGTACTGCATCTTCAAATATTTTCCAATTAGCTGTCACATCAAAAACGGGTAGGGCTGTTTTCATTACGCTACGTAAATAAGCCACATCATGATAAATAGTTGCCCCTCCTGCTCCTGCCGCTCTACGCATTTTACAGTGGCTTATTAAATCGCTACTTTTAAGCTCGTTAGATAAAACTTTGGCGATTGGGCAGTCACGGAGCATTTGTATAACGTAGCGTTTTGTTCTGCCAGTGTTAGTCCATAAATCAGCATCATTGAAATACAGGTCTAATAGCTCGCCAATGGTAATTATTTTGTCTTGTTTGGTTATGCTGTTTAGCTCTGCTGCTTCTTTTTGTATTTTTCCCCATGTTTTTGCTAATTCTTTTTTACTGAATGTTCTTGATTCTCTATGTATAATTGCGCCATTCTTTTTTACACGCACAGTGCATCGGTAGCTAAATTCTCCGTTTGCCTTTTGGCGTTTATCAATTGTTACTGATGCCATTGTATTATTCCTTAATCGTCCTACTAAAAATGGGGCTCATTTGGAACACCTTATATGGAAACTCAACGTAAGTACAGGCGATTCAGAGCAGTTCAGGTAATAACTATATGTATGCAAACAAGGCTTTAAAGCCAGTAATTACAAGCAATACAGCGAATCATAAGCTTTCCGTTGCGCCCATGCTCGATTGGACTGATCGTCATTGTCGTTATTTTTATCGTGTTTTGTCGGCACATACCGTGCTTTATACTGAAATGGTGACCACAGGGGCTATTTTACATGGTCGAGGTGATTATCTTTCTTATAACGATGCAGAGCATCCACTGGTACTGCAGCTAGGTGGCAGTAACGTTAAAGATATGACGGAATGCGCTAAAATCGCAGAGCAGTATGGTTACGATGAAATTAACATTAATGTTGGTTGTCCGTCTGACCGCGTACAAAATGGACGCTTCGGTGCTTGTTTAATGGCTGAGCCGACGCTTGTGGGGGATTGTGTTAACGAAATGCAGAATGCGACTAATGTCCCTATTACTGTAAAGTCACGAATTGGCATTGATGACTTAGATTCTTATGAGTTTTTACATACTTTTATTGATGAAGTGGCGAAAGCCGATTGTAATCACTTTATTATACACGCAAGAAAAGCATGGCTAACGGGATTAAGTCCTAAGCAGAATCGTGATGTTCCACCTTTAGATTACGAACGTGTTTATCAAATTAAACGAGACTTTTCTAATTTAAATATTTCAATTAATGGCGGTATTAAATCGTTAACTGAAGCCCAAGAACACTTACAACATGTTGATGGCGTGATGATAGGGCGCGAAATATACAGTAGCCCTTACCTCTTGTCTGAGGTTGATCAGCAAATTTATGGCGTTGATAAACCACTTATTTCTCGTGAGCAAGTTATCAATGCTATGGCTGACTATATAGATGCATATATCAGTATAACGCCTGAACACGGTAGTAATAGAGCCTGGCACGTATTACGCCATATGTTAGGAATGTGTAATGGTTTAGCGGGCGCTCGACAGTTTCGTCGTGATTTAAGTGACTGCTCGAGCAATTCGAACGCTAACGGCGATAGTTTGAAACAGGCATTTGCTAAAGTTGTGCTACCTGAGTAAAAAAATAACTTATTGTTGTCCTACTGATCATTTGTTTGGATCAGTAGGGTGAAGCTCTCCACATTATTTATGATAAATATAGCCTATATTTAAAAAGCCCTTATACCTATTGGTATTTCCGTATAGCTATCATCTCTTATATTGCTAATATTTCTGCTACTTACTTGCTTTAACACCGCTCATTTCTTCGATTTAACATTGGTTATTTAATCGTAATATTGTTTTTTCAGAGCTCAAAATCATTGGGTAAATTATCGACTAAATTATCTAATAAGTCGTTGGTCAATTTAACCAATGGCTAGGTCAATTTGGCTATTTTTTAGTTTGACATATTATGTCTTGTTCTCTGGTGGATTATGGTTGTTTTTGTTAATTCCTTTTAAATCATCATTTTAAGTGTTTTTTATTATTTGGCACGGCACTTGTAATAGTTATTACATGAACACAACCTGACAGTAATTAAAATACGGTTAGGTGTTAATAACATTATTTAACCTGAACTAGGTTTACTTAACAATTACACAACACATAAGAAGGAATTTCAACATGAAACATTTTAACCGTAGAGCTATCAGCGTTGCTTTATTAATCACTTTAGGTGCAGCTTTTAGCGTAAATGCAAGTGCAACAGAGTCGGCTAGTATCGAAAAGTCATTAAGTGAAATGGTAATGCTACAAGGGCAAAAAGTGATGAGCGATCTAACCGTGCAATTACAAGAATCTATCATGGAAGAAGTTAATCGCTTTAGCGCAAGTTTTTCTTTTGATGAATCAATAGAGAAATCTATCGCTTGGTTAACAGAAGAAGAGATCACTAAAAATGAACAGCAGGTTAGCCAGCTAAAAAAACTTTAATAACTGATAATAAATAACTGAAATAGTAGGAGAAAAACAATGGGATTATTTACACGTTTTACCGATATTGTTAACGCTAATTTAAATAGTATGCTTGATAAAGCTGAGCATCCTGAAAAAATGATTCGCTTAATTATTCAAGAAATGGAAGAGACTTTAGTTGAAGTGCGCGCAACGGCAGCAAAAAATATTGCTGAACAAAAAACGCATAACCGTAGAGTAAAATTTGCAGAAGACAGTGTGGAACAGTGGCAAAGTAAAGCTGAATTGGCTATTGCAAAAGATAGAGAAGATCTTGCTAAGTCAGCATTGGCACAAAAGCATAAGTATCAAAATGAACTTAATACCCTTCAGCAAGAAAGTGATGCATTCGCTGAGTTTTCAATAAAAGTACAAGAAGATGCTGCACGTTTACAAGAAAAACTATCAGAAGCACGACGTCGTCAAGAAGCATTTACGCTACGTCAAGAGTCAGTACATGTTCGATTAAAGGTTCGTGAAAACGCTGCAATTTATAATATTGATGAAGCTATGAGTAAATTCGAACGTTATCAGCAAAAGATAGATAGAGCCGAAGCGCAAGTAGAAGCTTATGATTTAATGGCAGCAAGTAAAGAAGGGCAAAGTTTAGATGCTCAATTTGCTGACATGGAGAAAGAAGAAGCGATCACTCAAGAACTTGCAAAAATCAAACAAAAATTATCAGCTGCTTAGTCGTTATAAGAGTAGCGACTAAGCTAAAAAATAAATAGCTGTAGGGCAGTTGGAATCGGTAAAGTTGCTATAGGTTGACACTAATTGCCCTGTATAACAAATCAAATAATAAAGGAATAAACGCATGAAGTATGAAAGAGAGTTCTCAAACAATCAAAACATAGATGACACGTTGGCTAAAGATAGTGTTCATAAAAAAGTATCAGGTGTGTGTGCTGGTATTGCAAAGCATTATGATTTTCCTCGTATTGCTGTGCGTATAGCGACTCTTGGGGCACTGATCTTATTTCCTGTTGCAACTGGTGTTGCCTATGTCGTTGCAAGTGTTCTGTTACCTGAAAGTAAATATAGATAACGTTTGCGTTTGCCAGAGTATAAAAAGAGGATACACAATGACATTTTTTAAATCGTTATTATTAGCAATATTCGCAACCTTATTTTTAACCTATGTGTTAGGTGTGAGTTTTTTAGAGCTACTTGATATTAATGTGTACATGGATGGCGAACTAATTGAGCCATTAAAAGCAATAGGAGTTTCAGCTGTGACTACCGTTATTTTAGTATTAATTGCGTTAGCAATAGTTTTAAGTGTGTTTGGTTCATTGATTTTTGCTGGTCTTTTAATTGTAGGTTCGTTAATTATGGTCGCGGTAGGTGTTTTTTGGCCGGTTCTACTTATTGCTACAATTATATGGTTAATGACTAGAAATCATTCAGGAAAACAATATACTAAGGCTCAATAAAAAAGTTTAAAAAGCATTTTCACACAAGGAATAATCATGCAACAACGGAAAAAACGTTTACCTATGTTAAAGAGCCTAGTACTCACTACCTTAGTTTTAGGTATTAATTTTTCGTTATTCGCGAGTGATAATAGTGAACAGGGTGTAATAGAAGCACTTGAAGCAGGAAAAATTGTCGTAGCAAAAGAGCGTTTTTCTAATTTAACAAAAGTAGAAAAAAATACGATATCAGGAAAAATTTTACATAGCCGAATACTCTTTCGAGAAGATAACACAGAAGATTCCTATGAATTGTTAGAAGCATTAAGTGAAGACAATAAAGATAATGCTGAGGTTTATTATTATTTTGGTCGTAGCGCGATTGTGATGGCGCAAAAAGTTAGTATTTTTTCTAAATTAAGCTATGCAAGTGAAGCATTAGAGTCATGGGAGCATGCTTTAAGTTTAAATCCTGAGCATATTGAAACATTAGAGGGGCTTATTGGCTTTCACTTAGGTGCGCCAAGCATTGCTGGTGGTGATATTGAAAAAGGCTTAGCTTATGCAAAAACATTGCTAACCCTAGATTCTGAAAAGGGCTATGCAAATTTAGCGAAAGTTTACTGGCAACAAGGCAAAAGTGATTTAGCTGAAAAAGCTATTGCTGATGGTTTAGCTATTACCCCTAATAGTGTTGAAATTTATTTTACTCAGGGTAGTGTTTATAGCGGGCAAGCTAAAGAAAATAGTATGCTGTGGAAAGAGGCACGTGTAGCACTGAATAAGGCATTAGAATATGCTAAATCAGCACAAGAAAAACAACATGTTTTGTATCAGTTAGGTAAGATTGCGGTTAATTCAGGCGAAGAAATTCAAGCGGGTATCATCGCTTTAGAGCAGATGTTTGCTTTGCAGGCTGATCAATATCAGCAATGGGGAAGATATCGTTTAGCTCAACTTTACTTGAATAATAATCAACCTGACAAAGCTAAAGATGTTATTGCAAAAGTGGAATATCAAGATGATGATGAGCTAGAAGAGCAAGTTAAATCTTTAGCAAAAAAAATTAAGAAAGCAGTTAAGAAGCAAGCCAAGGTTAGTTAAAGAATTTTCCTAAAATAGCCTTGCATTCAGGTGTGTTAACTAAGCGTGAGAATTCTTGACCTTCGTTTTCTATGACTTGTGATAATTGCGATTGACTCGCTTGGCGAATAAGTTTTCTGCTTGTCATTACTGCATCGCTTGGCAGGTTTGCGATGGTATTTGCAATTTTTTCACTTATTGATAATAGCTCGTCAGGTGAACAAATTTGATTAGCTATACCATATTCTAATGCTTGCTCAGCTGAAAAAGTGTTACCAAGTACCATTAATTCAAAGGCACGATTTTGACCAATTAATCGTGTTAATAAGAAGCTAGAACCGGCTTCTGGGCATAAACCTAACTGTGTAAAAGGGAGTTTGAATTTGGCGTTATTTGCTGCAATAACCATGTCGCAATGTAGTAGTAATGTTGTGCCAATGCCAACAGCATCACCTGCTACTGCGGCAATAATTGGTTTATTAAACTCACTGAGGGTTTTGACAAAATCGAGGGCTACAAGCGCATCACCTTTAGCGTTCTCAATAAAGTCTTGTAGATCATTGCCGGCACAAAAGCATTTTTCATTGCCGCGAATTAAAATGCAGTTGATTTTCTCACTCTTTTTAGCATAGTCAAAGTGTTGGCAAAGCTCTTGATACATTACCTTATTTAGAGCGTTTTTTTTCTCAAAACGATTTAAAATAATAATAAATACACCATTGTTTTCTTTGGTTATAATGAAGTCAGTCATTTTGTTACTTTGCTAAGAGTGATAAAGTTAAACCTTAAGGGTTATCAAAAAGGATGTATAGCATCAAATGAAAAATATTTATTTATTTTGTTTATTACTAGTCTGTGGTTTGATGAGCTTTTTAAGTGCGGCGAACCTTATACCAGAAGATAAAAATTCAACCCTAGTGGTTGAACAGGCATATATACGTGCCACCATCCCTGGAACTTCAATATCATCATCTTATATGGAAATTGAAAATCAAAGCGACAGCACGGTTTCTCTATTAAGTGTTAGCAGTGATATTTCACCTCGTATTGAAATACATCAGCATATTATGACTGATGGTATGATGCGTATGCGTAAACTTGATTCACTTGCTATTGAGTCAAAAGCACGAGTGAAGTTACAACCCTCTGGTTTGCATTTGATGATTTTTGATGTTGCAACACCGTTAAACCCCAAGGAACAGGTTGAGTTAACATTACATTTTTCTAATAATGTATCTGTGACTATGGAAGTACCTGTTTATAGTCCTGTTCAAGAAAAAGCAGCACAAAAAACAATGTTAAAAATGCATAAGCATCATCATTAGGAGTAAAAAATGAAAACAAATTTTTCAGCTAAAAACGTTGGCTATATAACAGCGGGTATTTTCTTACTTTTTTATTTTATTGGTGTGTATTGGAGTTTCAGTGTTGAATCTTTTGATGTTAAAGAAGAAGTAACGATATCGGCAAAGGCAGATAATGTAGTACCTGTTGTTGGTTATACCACCACCACCACGTTGATTAAGGTAGCGACCAGTATTTTAGATAAACCCGGTGGTTATATCTCTAACGATGCATTACCACCAGGCTTATTTCTAGATAATATGCCAGCATGGGAATTTGGTGTATTAGAAATGGTGCGCGATATGGCATTGGTGCTGCGTAAAGATTTTAGTCGCTCGCAATCACAGTCTTTGGAAAACATTCATATTCAAAAAGCGCAACCTCAATTTAATATTGATAATAAAAGTTGGGCGATGCCAAGTGCAGAGTCAGAATATAGAAAAGCAATTGAAAGTTTACACCTATATAGAAATGCATTAGTTGGTTTGAGTAAAATTAAAGATGACCATGCTCAGTTTTATGCGCGTGCTGATAATCTAACCTCATATTTAGACGAAGTTCAAAAACGCTTAGGTAGCTACTCTCAAAGACTAAGCGCGAGTGTTGGCAAAGAAAAAATTAATACTGACCTAGCGGGTGATAATGAAGCAAGACAATCGAGCTATGAAAGCAATCACTCGCAAGTAAGAACCAGTTGGTGGAAACTTGATGATGTTTTTTATGAGTCGCGTGGTGCTGCATGGGCATTACTTCACTTTTTAAAAGCAATAGAAATTGATTTTGAAAGTGTGCTAAAAAATAAAAATGCAACGATTAGCCTGCAACAAATTATTCGTGAATTAGAAGCTAGTCAGCAAACTCTTTGGAGTCCTATGGTTTTAAATGGCGATGGCTTTGGTGTGCTTGCTAACCACTCTTTAGTTATGGCTAATTATATTTCGCGTGCCAATGCAGCATTAATTGATTTAAATGAACTACTAAGAAAAGGGTAATAAGAATGAAAAAAGCAACCATAGCAACCTGTTTGGCGACAGTGCTTTGTGCTACTAGTGTAAAAGCGGATACATTATTAGGGCTTTATATCGGTGGTCAAGTATGGGTAAGCCAAGCTGAAGGTTCATTTGGTGAGGGAGATACAGAGCAGGCGGCTGCTCAGTTTAAAGATCAAAATCAAGGAAGTTACTTTGTTGCGCTTGAACACCCAATTCCTTTAATTCCTAATATTAAATTGGTATCAACCACCCTTGATACATTAGGTGATGCCAATTTTAGTGGCAGCTTTGAATTTGACAATGTTGTTTATGATGGCAATACAAATTTAGCAACGACGTTTGATGCTAGCTATATTGATTATACTTTTTACTACGAAGTATTTGATAATGACCTGTTAACTTTTGATTTTGGTCTTACAGTTCGTGATTTAGATAGTCAGATTAATATTGTTGGTGATGTTACAGCCAATGGCGTGACTACGCCAACAAATAGCCAACTTTCAGTGTCTGGTATTTTACCTTTATTTTATGTTAAAACGATTGTTGGTTTACCTTTTACTGGCTTTAATGTGTTTGCTGAAGGCAATTTTGTTTCATATGACAGCAGTAGTGTACATGATTATCAAGTAGGTATTAGTTATTCAGTACTTGATAATCTTGCAATCGATTTTGATGTAACTTTAGGCTATCGTAACGTTCAATTAGACTTAAATGATATAGACGATTTATATTCTAATTTAACTTTTGATGGTGTATTTGCAGGTGCAATAATTCACTTCTAGCAATAAATAAAGGCACTTAATGATGTAGAGCCTGACTTAGTTTTGGTTAATCTTATCGAGAATGAGAATTGAGGTAATTATAAATCAAACACTTACTTTTACAGATGAGAATTTTAATTCTTGCTAATTCTCGATATAAATGAGAATTCATGATTTCTATCTATTTCTCTCGTCCTATTATAGACCTAGATTCATTCTGACAGACAGCTAAGCCACCAAAACAGTCATCGAGACAATCATTTAACATGGCTACATTCCGGCAAAGCGCCTACAAGCCCAAACTAACATTAATCATAATGTTAGTTTGGGCTTGATGAAATCTATAAATGCTTTAACCCTTTCAGAAGCTGCTGACGATTTATAAAATACAGCATTCACCAACTCGCGATCAGTACCCTGAACTCTATATGAGTCTATCAATGACATCAGTTTACCTGATTCGAGATCCTGATTAACCATAAAGCCAGATAAACATGTTATACCACTTCCCGATAAAGCTAATTGACGGATGGTTTCTCCATTGCTTGCCGTTATTGTTGGTATGATTATATCTCCCCCTCTAATCGGCCATTTATTAAGTGTTTTAATATTTGAAAAACCGATTAAGGTGTGATTTTTCAAATCTGTTGGTGTTTTAGGTAAGCCGTTTTGTGCAATATATTGCGGAGATGCCACAATAAAAAGTGAGCTTTTTCCTAAAGTTTTAGCATGTAATGTTGAGTCATTTAACTTCCCTATTCTAATTGCTACATCGGTACGTTTTTCAATTAAATCGACGATTCCTTCATTAGAATTAAGTTCAATTTCAATACTAGGGTAAGCTTTTTTAAAAACATTTATATGAGGTGCTATTTGATGAAATATAAATGGACTAGCAGCATCAATACGTAACTTTCCTTGAAGGATCTCTCCTTGTACGGTTATATCTGCTTCTGCATTTTGAATGTGCTGAAGACCAATACTTACTGCATCAACAAATTTTTTACCTTCATCTGTCAGCATAACTCGTCTAGTGGTGCGAATTAAAATAGTTGCGCCAAGCTCTTTTTCAATTTTCGTTACCGAGCGTGATATACGAGCAACTTGAATATTCAATGCGTCAGCGGCAGCAGAGAATCCGCCAAACTCAACAACGGCTAATAAAAGCTCTAAATCATCTGATCTTGTTTTTAAATTCAAATTAACCTCATTTATTACAATAGTATTTTGTAAATAACACTGTTTGTTACAACAGTTTATCAGGTAATAATTACGCCAACAAATAGAAGTAAGGGTTTCTTTAACTCCCTAACTTCATACCGCTGTATTAATTAAACTTGGAGATTATGATGCCACTAGCATTACTTGCATTAGCCCTCAGCGCTTTTGCGATAGGTACAACCGAATTTGTGATTGTTGGATTACTACCAACAATGGCACAAGACCTTAGTATATCAATCCCTTCAGCAGGCTTATTGGTTAGCCTATACGCATTAGGTGTAGCGATAGGTGCTCCTGTTTTAACTGCTTTTACAAGTAAGTGGAATAGAAAAAACGTCTTATTATCGGTTATGGGGTTATTTGTTATTGGAAACTTAGTCGCTTGGCAAGCACCTAGTTTTGAGGCATTGATAATAGCTAGAATACTAACAGGTTTGGCGCATGGCGTATTTTTCTCTATAGGCTCTACCATTGCTACAAGTTTAGTGCCGAAAGAAAAAGGAGCAAGTGCTATTGCTATTATGTTTACAGGCTTAACTGTTGCTTTAGTAACAGGGGTTCCATTAGGTACATATATCGGTCAAGTTTTTGGTTGGGAAGCTACCTTTTTAACGGTATCTATTTTAGGTTTATTAGCCATGATTGGCAGCGCTATACTCGTTCCGAGCAATTTAAAGCAAGCTAAACCCACTAATCTTGCTGCACAGGTTAAAGTGTTAACACATCCAAGGTTACTATTAGTTTATGCGATCACAGCGATTGGTTATGGCGGAACTTTTATTGCTTTTACTTATTTAGCACCCATTCTGAATGAAGTGACAGGCTTTGAATCTAGTTCGGTAGGTTTAATACTTTTAGTGTACGGAATTTCCGTTGCTGTCGGAAACATATTGGGTGGAAAAATGGCTGATAATCTTGGTCCTATTAAAGCATTAACGATTATTTTTTCAGGACTTGCAGGGATATTATTAGTATTAAACTTTACCGCTTATAACCCGGTTGCAGCTGTGATAACTATTTTAGTGTGGGGAGCATTTGCTTTTGGCAACGTACCAGGCTTGCAAGTTTATATTGTGAAACTAGCTGAAAAATACACACCTGATGCGGTAGATGTTGCATCGGGTCTAAACATCGCAGCTTTCAATGTAGGTATTGCAATAGGAGCATGGGGAGGCGGTATCATTGTTAAAGAGCATGGTTTAATGAATACTCCTTGGGTTGGCGCTGTTATTGTTTTAATTGCACTTATTCTCACTCGATATAGTGGAATGCTAGATCGAAAGGGACAAGCTCAGAAATTAGTTAAAACCATAGCCTAAACTTGAAGCTCTGCTTTGATATCTCAAAGCAGAGCTTATGACATCATAACTACCTATAAACATTTACGACTGTTCAGGCTCAAAATTAACATATAGTGGTTTAGGGGCTACGGCTGCAATGAGCTTGCAGGAGTCATAGCTGTCGTAACACACCAAATCCGATTGAACAACGCAGTGATTGGTTCCTGAGCGACCAAGGCGGTCAGTTGTTTTTGGAATATTAACGATCCCTTTGTACGCTAAGCGGAAGTTAGCTTCAAAATATTTGCGATATATTTTCTAATTAATTATGGGGGGCTTATTACTGATAAGTCTCTATAATAAGTGTTATGTTGCTCTACTTTCTTTTTATTTATTCTCGTTGAGGCGTTAGAAATTATTTATGATTTTTAATCAATATGTTGGTTTTTTAGATGAGTTTTCAGTTAATGTTGAAGTTTTTACTACATCAGGTACTGCTGTTGGTAGTGGAAATCTATCAGTTAAAAAAAATCGTTCTCCTCAAGTTAATTTTGATTTAAATACAGATATATTTAAATATGCAAAACAAAAAGTGTTTATTTGTAAGTCTGAAAAGTATCAGTACCAATTGTTAGAGTGTGACATATTTGATAATACCATTTTTCCAAGTATCTTTATTAGGGGGAAGGAAAAGCGAGCTAAATTTAAGAAAGTTTACCTTCTTCTCCAAGGACTATCACAATGGATGGATAGTAATGGAAGTTTTGAGCTTACTGATAGTGAAATCATTAGAAAAAGAGACACTAGAACTTTTGATGTTGAAATCAATTTGGGCGGTAAAAAGATTTCTTTAAGCAATGAACATTGGTGTGATACTAAGCATGTTAAAGATAATAATTACCAACTTAACCAATACTCACTTCTAAGGATCGAATCTAAGAACTCCTCTTGGTCTATTACTGAATTGATTGCAATAATTAACGATATAAGGACATTCTTTACATTACTACTTGGTCATTCGATTGGTGTCGAGTATGTACTGGATGCAACCGCAAAAAACACAACGCAGTCAGTATATTTTGTAAACGCTACAAGGGATACAAACGAAGCCATCTTGCCTGAAAAGTGTTTCGTTTCTTCATCATTCTTATTTAAAAAAAATAAATGGGAAGGGTTATTACAAGGCTACTTCAGTGGTTGTAATGAGCAATATAAAAATGTTTGGGCTAGAATTTCTGGGATGCTTTCATATGAAGGTTTTTGGGAATATAGAATATTAGCATATATTAGTTTAGTCGACCGATACGTAAGTATCTTCGCAAAAAATGAAGAAAGTTCTCTATCACCAGGGCAGTTTAGGAAACACCGAAGAGTTGCACGTATCTCATTGGAAAATCTGAAATCAGAATGCAAACTAACCAATGAAGATAAGGAAAAATTCAATGCTGTGATAGACAGCATGTGCACACAGGTTAGTGAGAATATTCATAACACTTCTATTTCCTCATTTAATGACAAATTCGATTTGAAGGTGTCCAGAACTAATCTAAATATAATTGAAGTTTTGGGATTTAAAGATGTTGATTTTACACACTTAAAGCAACTTAGAAATTCTGTTGCACACGGTGATGAGCCTAAAATACAAAATGAATCGAATATTACATACGAAGTAACAGTTACAAATAAAGTTGTTTTGTTACTCCGTTATTGGACTTTCATTGATATTGGTTTCACACATTCAGAATTTATTGGTTTTTTAAGAAACTGGATGTATCCAATTACACAGCAAGCACAAATTAATAAAGTTTCGCTTGATGTTGCCGCGGGCAATTACTTATTTCTTAAAACAAATAAAACAAATTTTTTGAAAGCTAAAAAGTATAATTTTAAATGTTTAATTTTAGATTATGTAAAATCAAGTGATACTTTTAGAGTGAATGATAAAGCGACTGAGCATGTAGGTGCTTGGCTCTTTAATCGAGATAAAACAACTCGAACTGTTGAAGAAGAACTTATGGCTTTTGTAGATACTACTAAAGTTAAAAATGTCGCATATTTGGGCATTTCTTATCTTAAATATAAAGATGAGTTAGTTAACCTTTCTTCAGGAGCTTGTATTTTGAATTGCCCTGAATATATATCCTCGCATGGACAAGTAAAAGACCGATTGAGAGTCTTTGATGATTTCAAAAATACATGGCTTCCTTCCGAGTTTGAAAAGCGCATTGGGTTTCTATAGTCCCGAACAATGCAACTTAGTTTCAAGTTAGGAGTGCGACAAAAGTAATAATTCATGAAAAGGCGTTATCGATACAAAACCTAATCCGAAGTATCAATTTTCTTTAAAAGCTAATATTTTCTATGTTACAAACGTTAGTTTCTGACATGGGAGTCGACTGGCGGGTATGAGCTTAAAACAGACTGTCAAAGTTTTAAAACGGAACTTACTAATAGAGGGGCGTTAATGATTAATACTCTTGAGGTACAACAGATGATGAATACAGATATAGTTTTCTACATGATTCGTTGATAGTAATAGCTGGCGAGATACCTTGTTGCTTAAGTGCTCTTTTTTCGTCCCCAACATGACTACCAGAAAAGTAACAGAGACGGTTTATACTAGTATATTTATTAACGATGCTTTCAAATGAATCTGAGTTAACTAGTTGAGCTGTTGAACCGCTTGCCTTCCAAAAGTTATCTATATCGATATAGCCTTGTTCATAAAGGCCAAGAATATTTTCAACTGATGTATGAAAAATAGCAGCTAAATCATCAGTAGTCCTGTTATTTGATTCTTTTAACATTTCGTTATGAAGTGCAGTAAATGCCGTTTCCTCATCTATAAATTGATTCATAAAGCCATTAGCTTGTTTATTGTAATAAAGTGGTATTTCTTTACGTATCACTAGCTCAATAGCTGCATGCTTGGGTAGTGAAAATGCTTTGAATTTTTCGCATGATGTAAATTCATCGAGCGTCATATATTTTGATGATAAGAGATGAAGACTAGACGCTGGCGTAAGAAGCTCCGCTATTCCATTAAGATAGAAAAAGTAACGATGAAGCCTTTCAATGTTATTGCTAGGTTCAAGTGCGCCAAGCTTTACAAGTGTATCAATTGATTCATATGGGATATTTAATAACAGTGCTAGACGTTCACCATCAATTTGCTGTTTAAGGTTTATCTCTTCAATATCAGGTTTTGAGTTGTTTAAACGAGCAGGCGCTACGCCATAATATTCGGCTACTTTTGCGGCTCTATCTATCTCACTTTTCTTTATTTTGTCTATATCATTTGATGGCGTAAATGGCACATCTAAGGTGTTTTTCAAGCTATGGCATGGAAATATATCTTTTAGCACAAAATATGGTTCTAAAACCGCTTTTTCAGAGATACATTGGAACTCTTGTCTAGTTGCGTTAAGCCAATCAATATACTCTTCCCTATAACGCTCAGAGCAAAGAAAGCAGGATACTCTTGTTAATAGCGGTATTACCTCTGAAAGTGGCATTTTCTGTAAATGAAGTGAAGCAAACATATTATCGCCCAATCGATGAATACGATTACTAACAACTAGCACTTTTTCTATCATGAGAGGGTGATGTTCGTTTACCAGTTCAGCTAATTTTATTAGGGGGCTGTTCTTAGGTATTTGGCTGACAGGATAGTCACTGTATAGTGCTTCGCAATGGTGACATCTATCTAAAAATCCACCTTGCCATGTGATTTGCTTTTTGCAATTTGGACACTCATCTATTAGATAACAGCCATGTTTTTCGCAGTGGGTTGTTAAAGTAAAATCCCAATCTGCATTATAATATCCATCTTCTTGTAAGCACGAAGGACATAATCGGCAATGTTGGCTAAACAATCCCTGTAAATACTCGCGCTTACTCTGATAGATATTCCATGCCCAATGTGAATTAAAGTAGCGTTCAAGTTTAGCTGACTCTGTAAATAGAGCAGGCGCTAATTGGTCGATAAGTTCTTTTACAAATTCACCTTCACAAAAGTGATTGTAATTAAACCTAAAGAAATTAAACTTTCTTTTAAATATTCTTATTCCTTTGAAACCATTCAAATCAACAATTCGCAGTAAGTAACCACGAAAGGATTCATTAAAAAATGGTGCAGGGTGGCTATTAATAATAAAATTACCCATTCATATACTCCTTTGTATCCATTATTTCTAAATCCTTTGTAAGCGTCTTTGTCGTAAATGGTTTAATAATGCGACCTTTTTTAGTCACCAATTCTTTTCTTCGTACATAATCGTAAGCTGTTTGATAATCCACTAGGGTTATCTTTTTAGTGCTATCGCGATGAGTAGCAAGTACTTCAGACAGTAAATACTCTAACGCTCTTAGATTTCCACCCGTAGCAAGCATCACGCGATAAGGATTTTCTCCTTCGGATAGGTCAACAGTTTTAAGTGGGAATCTACGCATTAAATCAGTAAGGTATACTCTGAAGTATTCAAGGGCAGAACCGCTTTCACATGACATTAGTTCAAGCTCACCTGCGCATATGAATCTAGTACGTAACTCGTCATAAAGTTCAAATAACTTTTTCCCTTTCGGAGTGCCCAATAGGACCACAGGGACACCCGTGGTATCGATTAAGTTTTTGATGAAATTGCAAGCATTACGGTTAACATCTCTGTCGTACTTCCTGACCAAATGCTGAAATTCATCAAATATAATCAACTGCACGCCACAAGCCTTAAGCTGTTTTTCCAAAAGCACCCTAAGTTTTCTACCAGAATAACCTGACGAATCTACGCCTAGTTTATCCAAAATGTCCTTTCGAACTTCATCAGGCAGAGTACTATCTTTTAACGTTACCATTACGACTGAAATAATATTGGCGTTTGGATCAGGTTCAGTGTTGGTAATAATTTCATTGTAAATTGTCTTACCTAAAGTGCTTTTACCAACACCTGAATCTCCAGTGATGTAACAACACGCAGGTCTTCTTCCAAAACTATCGAAAGCCTTATGAATGTGTTTATATGCTTTGGTAAATGTAGGGTGATAAATTGGCTCTGCCAAGTACTCGTTAATTTCTTTATTTGTTAGTTTTGTTTGATTCATATTAATCCTTATTGGTTTTAGAGAATAAATTTGGTTTTCCCCAACCTTTGCTTGGGTCAGCAGGGGTATCAGAATCTACATAGCTTTTTTCCTGCTCATTATCTTCAGCTTGCTCATTGCCTTCTGAGTCATCAGGAACACTTTCGCTTGGCTCTTCATCAAGAGACTGTTCAGCAATTAACGCTTTCAGGATTTTTGTATCTTCTGCAATGACGTCATCAAGTGCTTTAGAGTCCTTTGCACGTTGACGTTTTTTATCCTGCTTAAAACGAATTATTTTACGTTTGCGTTTTTCCGCAGCTTCGATTATTTCTTCATTGGTCATTGCTGCCAAAATTTCAATACGCTGTAAAGACGCTAGTTCGGCATAAAATTCGCCATCACCTACATAATGAATTTCTGTATCTTCATCATCCTTAACACGAGGAACAATCAATACTTCATCTCTAATAGGGTTAACAACACGGATATTATCTGGGAAAAAATCTGAGCGATGATAGACAACTTCATCAGTCTTATTTATCTTTAAGAGTACGCGTCTAAGTTTTTGTAGTTTGTCAGAATTAAACGTATGAGGCGTCCCTCTTACATGAAATTCAATCCCAACAGCTTTACGAATTTTCTTTGTGTCACGCATGCCCATATAGTTAATAAGCTCACCTGGATTATTTGGCATGCGAGGAGGAAACAAGCCTGCTTCATGGACCCACTGTTCATCTCGGTAAAAGCCTCTACGTTTATCAAAACCATGATTGAAGTCATCACAGATAAAACGATTAAAAAGTACCTCATGCTCAAGTGTTGTTAGTACGGCAAATGTTGAATAATGTTTCGGGTCGATATAGTCTTTTTGTTTATCGTCATAGCTGCCTGGCAGTAGCCAAGTAAACGCTCTTTTAATACTGTAATTCCCTGTTTCAACGAATGCTTTACCTTTCGCATCTTGTGTTTTAGCAAGACCAGAACAGGTATTTGAAAACGCGATATAATCTGCACATGCGTTAGCGGTAAAAGCTAGGCCGCCATCGTGGAAAATTTGATAGGGTTTTAAATATTGTCTAAATAAATTTTTAGTTCCGTACATTATTTGGAAATCTGGCTTTGGGAAAAACATGCGTTTATAAAGCTCAATCACATTGCTACTGTTCTCACTTTTATTTTTGTAATCAGTTACTGTCGATACGTAGCAACCTGTATGACATTCCATAGCTAGATAATGAATGGGTCTTACGCCAGTTGGTTTAAATGTTATCGGGTCAAGTAAAGCAATTGGTTCGTGATAACCATCAACTTCAACACGACTAGTAAAACCGTCACCAGAAAATTTTTGGTTTTTCGATAACTTTGTATGCTTAGCCGCTACTCTGCCTTGCTGCGCGGCAACCACCTCATCAGGGTCTATGTATTTATCTTTATATACGTAAAAGGTCTTCTCGCTGATGGGGTCAAATCCTAACTCTAGTTTGAGAAATGCAGGCAAAAAATGTTTGTTATAAATATGCTTATAATTCGGTCTACCGCGTTTAAGGATTTGAGGCTTCGCATAATCTTCAAAAACTGCACGATTTGCTTGTGTTTTGTTTGAATACATTGTGATTTACTCCGCACGTACATTTGAACGATGGTCCATAAGTGATATGGATTGACAATCACTTGCTCGATACTTGGTCAACCATCTGCGCACCGTTGACTCACCAGGGGTTTCTTTCTCAGGAATATCAAGCTCTGCTGCAAGTAAAATAATTTCGTCTTGAGCATTATCTACTGTGACACCTTCACGCAGTATGCATTCGATGAACTGCATACGTGTATTAATCACTCTTTGTTGGCGTAAGCTTAAATCTGAAAGATACACATGATTCTCAGCTTCCAATTCAGGAATAACTGCATTTTCAGATGTAACGTTTCCACTCATATATGCCCTTTCTAATTCAGGTATCGTTTTTATAATTGATTCTTTAGTTCCTTTGGGGCGGAGTACTATAATATTTTCATCTACGTAGGAAATTCGCCACGTTTGAGCTTCCCAAATAATATTTTCGTTAACTTTAAACTGCATGATTTTGACTCCATAAAATTGAATTATTACAGATGTATTTTTCTAAATTGGTTTGAATAATCTTGTGTGCGAGGCAGTACCATACTGGTCGCATACCAATTCCTTCATCCTCAAGAATATTTCGTAGTTTTTTAAGTGTTATTTGAGTATGACTTTCGACCTGGGTGATTATCGTTTCTATGGTCGAATCATCAGGTCGCGGCATCGATAGGTATATGTAGAGTTTTTTTAAATTGGGAATAAGGTAACCGGAACGAACTTGGTCTTCTGTTACCACCGAAAGCTTACTATCAGCATCGGCATACTCTTTCTCTAACTCTTCAAACTTTTTGATGTTTTTAGGTTTTTCCATCGACTTTTTATCTTTGTTATCGATGTAACAACCACCATCTTCTTTAATGATGAAACTGTCTGCGGTATATCTACGCTCTTGAGATTCACTGTTTATAGAGTCAATGCTGGTTTTGATCGCTAGAACACTTGGGTCAAAGAAGCATTTGAGCACGAAGTCATGTTCAATAAGCGCTTCTACTCGGTGCGCCTCACCTGTTTTTGGGTCTGGCAATACAAACGTTTCATAAATCCAATTAGTTTTATTTTCTTTTTTTGCTTTGTAGCTCAAAGGTAAGCCAGCTTTTTTCTGATTAAATTTGTCCATATTCTTATCCTTTTAAGTGATTTTTGAGCGCAAGAGTCTGTAATAGCGATTAAAGCGCTAAATACTTCTTTCTTTTGGGGGAACTTGCTAAATATTGCGTGCAGAAACCTAAGGAATAAAGAATAGCTTTATCTAAAGTTCTCTTTAAAAGGCAACAGGAGTATCAGTCGCTGTTACGCACGCGGCTTAGCTAGAAGGTAAACCTTGTCGGCAGCTCTGTATTATCGATAAAAGATGATATTTTCGGTGACAAAAAACCGTGAATATCCGATGGCATTATGTGCCAGCAACAAGGATTCACAGATTTTGTAGCATTGAAGAAACTCAATGTGAGTTTATTGTGACATTTTATTGATACCAGCGAATTTCCCAGGGGGGTAGGTGCAATTGATGGCTTTTGGTGTGAGTTAAGGCACTCAATATCTCTATTGCTGCCTGAAACGAATGTTTTTTTCGTTTTAACGGCATTGTTGTGTTTAATATGAAAACAACTGCTTAATAATGTTTCATTGATGCAATGATGTGTAAATAACAAATAATTAACCTCCAATCTTCTCAGCTCATTCTGTAAGATTAAAAGAAGTATATACACACTTATTAAATTCTGCAATAAATAAATCACACTTTTATCATTCTGTGATATGGTGGTTATCACTCAAAATTAGTTGAAATCTAGCTATGACGCTTAGTTCACATGTAAAAATATCATCAGGAAGAAGTTTTCGTGGTGCGATAAAATCGACACCTAACGGACCTCATCATGTTATTCAGCTACGAGATATCGAAAGTGATGGTGATGAATATTGCATTAAAACGGATGATTTAATCAAAACGGAAATCAAAACTAATCGAAAGATCCCTTTTCTGAGCAATGGTGATATTTTAGTGTCTTCGAAAGGTTCTACATTAAGAGCATACATACTTAAAAATATCCCTGAAAGCACGGTATGTACTCAGCATTTTTTTTTATTAACACCAGATAAAGCAATCCTGCCTGAATTTATCATTGCTATTATTAACCTCCCGACTAGTCAACGTTATATCCATCAACATAGTTCTGGTAGTTACCAAAAAATGTTAACGCTGACGACACTCTCAAAAATGCCATTTCCTGAGATGTCGTTAGCAGAGCAGCAACAATTTATTGAGCTGTGTAATAAGACAAAAGAAGAGAAACTCATCATGATGCGAATGATTGAAAACAGAGAAAAACAACTGGCTAGTTTAGTAAGTGAGTATACCCATGATGACTGATAAAGATCTGATAACCTGTGTTAATAGGCTTATACAGAACTATAAAAGTAATAGTCTAAAATTAACTGACAATTATGTAGAGCAACGTGACTTTTATTTATTTCTCCTGTTTTGGTATTTGCACGAAGCGAATCAAAAAATAGCTTATGGACAACAACTGAATTCCTCAAGTTACGATGAATTCTGTGCTCTCTTAAAATCAGTGAAAAATAAGTATCCTGCGACTCACTCATTATACCAAGCGGTTGATACTGTAATGCTAAAGGTGGCTACTTTTCGAAAAGATGATTTTCCAAAATTCATCGCTGAAAGTAACAGAGGATTTACCAAGTCATTTAGCGGTATAAGTAGCGATTCATTTGATGTGCAAACGTCAATGTCGCTATATCAAAGCTTATTAGGTCGTTTAGAATCGATGAACCCTATTGACCATTTTATGGTTGAAGAAGACGATTACCAAGAGATACCACAAGACTTTATCGAGCTTATCACTCGACTCGATACAGCTAAGGAACGAAGTATTAAAACAGCTTATTTTCCGTTTGAAACGGTAGGTGAGCAATGTGTTTACTTCGCAAAGCGAAATCCTAATTGTCATCTACGAATTGAATGCCTGTTAATTAGCCCTCACCTTATGCGTATGCTTGCATTAGTTGGCGCAAATAGCGTGGAAATTACTTTTTCAAATTCACTTGCGGTTGACGCAAATGTTAAAGCCAATACATTTGACCTCGCCTATACATTATTGCAACCCCAAAATGTTAATGAAAAAGAGAAAGTTGAGGGGGGGAAAGAAAAGAAATATATTCCCATAAAAGGTGGCTTCGACCCTAAGCGATTGAACCCAGATAGTGTACCTGCTAGATATAAAGAGAACGGTTATCTTCAACATACACAATGGACGTTGAGTAAACATGGCGTAGCATACATGATCATGGGGAAAGGCTTCTTATTTAGAGATATCGAAGCCCAAGCAAGAGAAATACTTATTAAGAAAAATGCTATAGATAGTATTATACAATTACCGCCTAATTTAATGAGCTTTTGTCCATTACCTTTAGTATTAATTATTCTCAGAAAAACAAAGCCGACCAAAGATATTTTCTATTTGGATGCTACAGAAGGTTTTACTGCTGATGCTAGTCGGAATAGATTTTCTGGTTTTGAAAAAATAGTCAAGATGGTTACAAAAAGAGAAGTAATTCTTGGTGTTAGTGCTTTAGTTTCTCCTGACAAAATTAAAGAAAACAAGTACTCACTTAACCCGCAGAATTATTTAGTTGAACTAGATAATGTAAAGGAAAGTAGTGAACAGCTTGATGCTGAACGCCAAGAGTTAACTGAATTGTTGATGAAGAAAAAAAACAGTATCGATAATTTATTTAAACATCTCAGCAAAAAAATCTGAGTTATTGTTTCCCAAGTTATTCTGTTATTTGCTCAAAGTAATAGATACGAGCAAGGTCAGAATCACCATGGTTGTTCAAAACATATCGCAACTCATCTAGCGTGATATCTTGCGGCATCAGATCATGGGTGCTCTTTTGACAATTGAAGTTGGGCCGTTGGCCTTCTGTTTTTTAATAGTGAGTTACTGTGAAGGCTTTATTAATAAGCCTAGTAAATATATTTTAAAACAACAAACATCATTCTATTCTCATCAAAATTATTGCTATTTCATGAGAATATGAGATAAATGTACAACTAAATGTATTCGATGACGTATAAGGAAACACGTTTTGAAGGATAAGGAAAAAATTGCGTTGTTTATTGATGCTGATAACGCCCCTGCCGCCAAAATAGATATCATACTTTCTGAGCTTGCTCGCTATGGTGTTATTAATATTCGTAAAGCATATGGGAATTGGAAAAACCCATGTATCAAGTCTTGGGAAGATGTCCTTCACGAATACGCCATTCAATCTATTCAACAATTTGATTTGGCCAAAGGCAAAAATGCCACTGATATTGCGCTTGTTATTGATGCAATGGATATTCTCTATACAAAAGATGTTGATACGATTTTTCTTGCCTCATCTGATTGTGACTTAACACCTTTGGTAACACGCGCATTAGCTGACGAGAAATTTGTTATTGGGTTTGGTGAACGTAAAGCGTCTATGGCATTTGTTAATAGTTGTTCCAAATTTCTTTATC
This sequence comes from Colwellia sp. 6_MG-2023, assembly GCF_030547765.1. Lineage (NCBI taxonomy): Bacteria > Pseudomonadati > Pseudomonadota > Gammaproteobacteria > Alteromonadales > Colwelliaceae > Colwellia > Colwellia sp. 6_MG-2023. The sequence continues at coordinate 43,317 of NZ_JAUOPP010000012.1, forward strand.
TAGATGATATTGAAACAGAAGAGAAAACAGTTCAAAAACGCAAGCCAAGTATTAAAAGTGACACAAAGCTAATGAACATGCTTCGCCAAGCTATTGAGGCTTCCGAAGATGATGATGGTTGGGCAAATTTAAGCTCTATTGGTAATCATATCTCAAATCATAAATCTTCTGACCAACGATATTATGGGTTTAAAAAATCAGCGATATATTCGCTGCTATAGATTTATTTGAAATGAAGCAAACTCATGGCTCGGCAACATGGGTAAGAGATAAGAAAAAGGTAAAACAAAAAGGAGTTAGTCGATAATGATATTTGGAATTGATGTGAAAGTTATTGCGTCTTTAATAGCGTTATTTGGCGTTCTGCTAGCTTCAGCTTTAAGTGCAGGGGCTTATTTCTATAAGGTAAGAGCTGAGGCAAAAAAAAGTGCTAGAAAATCACTCTATTACTTATTAGAAATTCGATACTTTATTCTAACTTCATTATTTAATCCTGAGCGGGAAACTGAACTTTACCTTGAGCACTATTGTAAACACTTTACAGAGAAAGGTATAAAGTTATCAAAAGATGACTTTGACGAAGGATTAGTTGATTTAATTCAGGGACATTTTGAAAACATCGTTTCGACAATAAAAACTAAGGCAGAAGTTGATCTAGTAAAACCATATGAAGAATCACTCTTAGAGCTTGCAGGCGTAAACCCTGTTTTATCATATAGCCTAAAGGGTAAAGAAACTTTAGCAAAATTAATTAGTCAAGCAAACCAATATAGTGAGTCTGTTCCAAATAAAATAGAGTTACCAGAAGGCATGGAGTGGATGAATGATCTTGTTATTGAAATATCCAATGACATGTCGGACAAGGCGATTGAGGATTCAATCTCTCAATTAGAAGAAGATATTATAGCTCTTGCTCAAACTTGTGGATCTAAAACACATAAAAACACTAAAATTGTATTAGAAAACCGTCCAAGCCTAAATAATAAAGATATGTTTATTGAACTTGATTCTTATATGGGGCAAGTGATTGAAAAAATGATGTCTGCGTATAGAAATCAACTCCCTGAAAATCAGGCTTTATGAGGATAAAACCATTATGGCATTGCAATCTTATGAAAGTGTAATTGAATACCTTCATAAAAAGAAACGTCAAAAACACTTGTTATTAGGTAATGGTTTTAGCATGTCCTATGATCCTGAAATTTTCTCATATAATGCACTTAATCGCTTCATTGAAGAATTAAAAAACCCACTTATTACTAAGTTATTTAATATAATTAATACCAAAAATTTTGAGTTAGTTATGCAGTCATTGGATAACTTTTGCGAACTAGCCAATGCATTTAGCTCAGATCAAGAATTCATCGTACAAATAGAAGAAGCTAGTAATAGTTTAAAGCACAGTTTAATTGATGCAGTGAAAGCTTTGCACCCAGAGCATGTCTTTAAAATTTCAGATGATAAAAGTCAACAATGCGCATTATTGCTAAAAGAGTACCTCACAGAAGGGGGAAATATTTTTACAACAAACTACGATATTTTACTCTATTGGGTGCTTATGCGAAATAAAGTCCCCAATGCTATTGATGGATTTGGGCGTGAAGTAGATCAGCTATCATATAATGTGGAAGAAATTGAATGGTCCGAATTGATATGGGGCCCAAATAAATCAAGACAAAATGTCCATTATGTTCATGGTGCGTTGCCGTTGTTTGATGCGGGACCTCGTGTAATTAAAGAAGAATATAATGGAAATTATATTCTTGAAAATATAAATAAGCGGGTTGTAAATAAACAATACCCGATATTTGTTACTGCTGGAAATGCAGAAGAAAAGTTATCACATATTTTACATAACCAATATTTAACTCACTGTTACGACAAGCTTACAAATATTACAGGTTCTTTGGTGACATTTGGCTTTAATTTTGGCGAATATGATGATCACATAATAGAAGCAATCAACTTAGCTAGCTCCTTTAATAGTGAACGTAATGGTAAGCTATTTAGTATTTATATCGGTGTATATAACTATAATGATGAGAAGCACATCAATAAAATAAAGCATAAATTTAAGTGTAAAGTTAATTTGTTTGATGCAAAAACAGTGAAGTTTTGGTGATCATAAATACCTAATAATGTATAGCTTTAGGTAACTTTCAATTTAGGAGTAAACGCCCCTTTGATAAACAAACAATCTCTCTCCCAGTATAAAGTTTATTGGAAAGCTAAATCGATTATTAAATATTTCATCTTTAATATAAAACTATTTAAGTATTCTGTAGCTAATTATCTTCGATCTAAACTTGAGTTGTTTAATTCGCTAAGCAGATTATTTCAATCAGTATTAAGCTATTTTTTACCGCCAATGTTAGTAGCATTTACTCTTCAATATTTTCAGCCAGCAGCACAAGAGTTACATTCTAAAATTGGAGGGCATTTATTAAATGTCAGTGAATATGGAACTTTCTTAGCTACTATTACTAGTATCTGCGGTATATTTATTGGTCTGTACTATGCAGCAATTACTTCTATTAGTGGTGCGATATACGCCAGAGTTCCTCAAAATATAAGAAATTTACTGTTAAGAGAGAAAATGGGAAATGCGTATATGCGCTTTCTAGCAATGTTTACTTTTTTAGGAATTATTCTCTTAGCCTTATATATCATGGGTGGAAAACCAAACCCATTTACACCTTCAATTATAGCTATTTTTAGTGGGTTAGCTGTTTATTCTTTTATATATATAGGAATGAAAGCTTTTACGTTATTTGATCCTACTTCTTTAGCAACAGATGTTGTTTTACAATTAAAAAAATCGTTAATTAACGCTGTTGCTGGTGCTACCTATTGGGACTCTCCTGAGTTTCAAAATCATGAACGTATTAAGGCAGAAAACTATATTGACACGTTAGAGGTTTTGGCTGATATTGCTGAAAAAGAACGCCATCTAAGTGGGCAAGTGTTAGTAGAATTTTGTGAAAAATTAATATGGTTCTTACAATGGAACGAACTAGAAAAATCTAAAATACCAAGTGACAGTCACTGGTTCGAATCAAAACTCAAACACCCAAACTGGTATCAAACAAGCGATAGTGAAACGAGTATGATGAACCTGGCAGGGGCGAGTTTGTCGGCTAAAGTGATTAAAGATCATGATTGGATTGAAAATCGACTTTTAGATATTATTTTAAACAGTTTAAAACTAAACCTAAAAGAAAATCGTTTTGTGTTAGTACAAAAGTTGTATGACTTACTCAACAAGTATGTAGCAACATGTGCGTACAATGGAAGAATATCTTATGCACTTGAGCTGATTAATAAAACCTCAGCAATTAGCGAAGAACAAGTTATAGGAACTCTTGCCCACACCAAAAATAAACAATCATTAGAGTTAATTGCTGTATGTGATGCAGTAGCTATGCTACCTATCACTGCTTTGTTATCTTTTTCTCGATCAATTGAAACAAAGAATAGTGATTCAAATCACTTCGAACTATTCAATAAATTTAATTGGAAGTTATCTAAAGATATTTATCATCTAGGTTTTTCACCCAAAACTGTAGAGAATTTAGAATGGCTTCAAAAACGAATTAAATTTGAAATTGAAGTTGAGAAAAAACTCATCACTCCAGATTGGTATATCAACAACATTGTTTTCAAGTCTGAAGCTGAAAGTTTTTGTCGATGTGTAACCGTTCTGTTTGAAGATATTACCAAATTGTATGCTGGCTGGAGCGCTAAACTTTCATCTACTGATAGATACTGGTTGGCAGCATCTTGCGTCACGCGAGAAAAAGAATTTATATTCAAGTTAAATAAGCATTTGAGTATTTTTGAAACATATTGGAACTCTATAATAAAGTACAAAAAACATGACGAGTATTGGCCTGAATTTAAACTAGATACATTAATCTTATCTCAAGAAAAGCGAATTGAGAAAATAGACATCATGTCAGGAGATATTGCTTCTTCGTTGATAAGTGAAGAAAAGCCTGATGACTATCCAGACTTCGCAGGACAATTTTTACACTCATTAAGTGAGGCTGTCTTTAAGGCTAGTTTAGATAACAACAATGAAAAACTCTTAACTCTTTTTCATCTTTGTTTCACCACAACTTTTGCTCAGGCACAAAAGTTAATGCCATTAGATGTAAAAGAAGAATGGGTCAGGGAAAACCTTACCAAAGTAGCATTTACACCAATTATAGATTTAATCGACTTATCAGGCTATTGCATATTAATGTCGGAATATTATGGCAACACCGAAATACGCAGGATAGTTGATGTATATTGGAATGGTTATTTTGGTAAGGTTGGAAGTTTAAAAAGTGCTCAAGTAGAAATTATTTTCGCAACCATAGCTACGTTTGATCAAGCTTATGAAATACCACACCGAAACCAATATAGGTCCCGTTGGGAAAGAATAATAAATAATAAACTTAATCAAAATGTAGAATGCAAATCAGTAATAGGAAATCACCGATTTAACGAAGATATAATTAGGTTACATGATAGTCCTCTGGTACGTATCTTCTCTGAAGATAAAATAGCTTTAAGGCATAATGGAATTGATGTTTTTTATACCTATATATTAAAGCCAATGTTATCAGAAGCACAGTGTAATCTGATTAATAGAAGAAGAAATCTAGCAGATGAACTACAGCGCGAAATAGAATTCTATGCCAAATATAATGAAGGGAAAGAGTAAATGTTAAGCAACCCTTTTAAGTATTCAGAAAAACCACAATTTTGTCGTTTTTTCAGGAGTTTGAGTGAATCAAAACGTCAAAAAATCTATAGAAATACTAGTGTTCATATTTTTGTCGAAGAAATTCATCTTGGCATTATGCCAATCGGTGGGAGATCTCGTAGTCACCCAGACTTCTCAATTAATATTACAGGTGATGTAAAAAATAAAGAGAAGGCAAAAGAGTTACTGAACTCTTTAGCTTCTAATAACCGATTATCTACTAATGAATTGGTGTGTGATGCAGTAGATAATATAGTAAAAAGTATGCTTTATAGCGGGAAGGCATATTATGAAATTACTCAAGATACACCTGACTTCCTTAAACTCGATAACTTTACTTCGGATAAGCTAGTAAACATTTTTGGGCTATATTTCCAGTTTGTTCCTGAAAAAGATAGAAAAATGTGGAAAAAGAAACTTGTAGTTAAAGTATCAAATTCAATATGGAAAATTGAAATACCAAAAGAATTAGGAGGAAGTTCTGGTTATAGAAAACTAATTCATAGTTTGGGAAATAATACAGAAATGTATCCAAAGTGCTATGATATTGAGAAAATAGTGACTCAATCTAGTGACTTCAACTTCAATGAATATATAAATCAAACTAAAGTCTATCAGTATCGGCTTCTTGAACTTTGGGGTGGAAATTTACGTCATACATCTACTGAATATGCCAATGAGTATTATCTTATTCATAGAATTGTTAGGTTCAATCGTGCTCAAGCAATATTAAGAGAACATGTGATCAATCAATTAAATATTCTATTAAATAGAAAAAAAATAAAGTCTATAATAGAAGTAAAAGGTCTCCCTACAGTTCAATCTATAGATGAACAGCTCAAAAAATTAGAAGAAGGAGAGGCTAAATTTGTTGAAATAATCAATACTACAAGAGTTTCTTGAATAAAGTATCACAACGTTTTTACCTAAAACGTCATACTTATCTTTATTGGTATGTTGTAATCAAAATCAAAAGGCGTTAAGAAAACTCATTCATTGATTAATAATCTCAAACATTATGCGTAGTCACAGAACTACACATATCAATTCATAAATATAATGTTAATATTATTAGAGTATACACTTTGCTTATCTAGATAAATTACTCAAAAGGGCTGCAACAGACCTTTCAGTTCAGAAGTACTTTTTACATTTAATAATCCGTATTTACTTAAATCAGCCAAATGGTATGAATTTAACTTAACTATTACGACAAAGAATCTAGACGTCTTCCGCATTCATCACTATAATTGAGAATTCAGCTATAGATGAAAATTTAGCCATAAATGAGAATATCGAGAATATTCTCATTCCCGATAAGATTAACTAGTTTCAGGTTCTATTAACTTTTACTATTCCTATATTCTTTTTTGGAATAATAAACGTCTATCTATTCTTTTTGGTTTTATTTGTTTTTGTCTATCATTTACTCATATATTGTTATGGGTGAATATTCTTATGCCACAAGAGCAGCAAAATTCAAATACAGTATCAAGTTCACTTGATGCTAATCAACTTGTTTTACTACAACAAGCTACATCTGGTTATTCGTCATTACAACTTGCTTGGGCAAGTGGTTATTTAGCTGCAAAAAGTGAGCAAGGTGCAAACGCACAGATTTCACCGGTAGCGCCATTGGCTGCTGTTGCCGCGAAAACCTTAACTATTTTATATGCTTCACAAACTGGTAATGCTAAAGGTGTGGCGAGTAAACTTGCCGCTAGCGCTAAAGCAGCCGGCATTTCTGTGGTATTAAAAAATACTGCTGACTATAAAGCTAAGTCATCATTAAAAAATGAAACTCACCTATTAATTGTTGCCAGTACGAATGGTGAAGGTGAAGCACCTGACGACGCTATTGAATTCCATGAATTTTTATTAGGTAAAAAAGCACCTAAATTACCTAACTTAAGCTATAGCGTATTAGCGTTAGGTGATAGCAGTTACGAATTTTTCTGTCAAACAGGTAAAGATTTCGACGAACGTTTACAGGCTCTCGGTGCTAAGCAACTTGCTCCTCGTGTCGATTGTGATGTTGATTACGATAGTGATTGTGAAGCTTGGACTTCAAGCATTATTGAATCATTAAAAGACGAGCTTACTCAACCAGCTACAACGACTACTGCAAGTCTTGGTGGCTTTGATAACTTGCCAACAGCGGGGGCTGCAAGTCAATACTCTAAACAAAACCCATTAGCGGCAGAGTTTTCATTAAGTCAAAAAATTACTGGCCGCGACTCAGCTAAAGATGTCCGTCACATAGAAATTGACTTAGGCGAATCTGGCTTAACTTATCAAGTAGGTGATGCGTTAGGTGTATGGTTTGAAAATGATGAAGCACTTGTTGATAACTTATTGAGTGAACTTAGTTTCTCAGGCGATGAGAAAGTGTCGCTAAAAGTATCAGGTGAAGTACAAGAGTTTACCTTAAAGAATGTCTTAATCAGTCAATTAGAAATTACACAAACAGCGCCTGCGTTTATTGAATTTTGGGCTCTACAGTCTAAAGACGCTAAGTTAACAGAAGTTGCAAGCGATAAAAATTCAGCGCGTGAATTTGCCGGCGAACATCAAATTATTGATGTAGTGAAAATAGCTAAGGCGGATGTTGATGCACAAACCTTTGTTGATGCATTACGTAAAATTACGCCACGTTTATATTCTATCGCCTCAGCACAAGCTGAAGTTGAAGCAGAAGTTCATTTAACTGTTGGTGTGGTTAATTTTGATGCTAATGGTGAAAGTCGTACTGGTGGTGCTTCAGGCTTCTTAGCAAACCGTTTAGAAGAAGGCCAAAAAGTACGTGTTTTTGTTGAGCATAATGACAACTTCCGTTTACCAGAGTCTGATGACACGCCAGTAATTATGATTGGCCCAGGTACAGGTGTCGCACCATTTAGAGCTTTCATGCAGGCGCGTGAAGCGCGTGATGCTACGGGCGATAACTGGATGTTCTTTGGTGATCAAACATTCACACAAGACTTCTTATATCAAGTTGAATGGCAGAACTATTTAAAATCTGGCTTACTTACACGTATGGATGTTGCTTTTTCTCGTGACCAAGCAGAAAAAATCTACGTACAAGATAGATTAAAAGAACAAGCTAGCGATGTTTTTGCTTGGTTAGAGCGTGGTGCACATTTATATATTTGTGGCGATGCTAACCGTATGGCGAAAGATGTTCATCAAACCTTGATAGAAATTATTGCAGAGCATGGCAAATTAAGCACAGAACAAGCCGAAGATTACTTAAAATCACTTAGATCTAATAAGCGTTACCAGAAGGATGTTTACTAATGAGCAACGATTTCACAAAAGTTGAAAACCCTGTACTAATTGTTGAAGGTAAGCAGGCTGATAACGAACGCTTAAAAGCGGAAAGCGATTACCTTAGAGGTACAATTGTAGAAGATCTACAAGATAGAATTACTGGTGGTTTTACTAGCGATAACTTCCAGTTGATACGTACTCATGGAATGTATCAACAAGACGACCGTGATATTCGTGCTGAGCGTCAGAAACAAAAGTTAGAGCCATTACATAATGTTATGCTTCGTGCGCGTTTACCTGGCGGTATTATCAAGCCAAGCCAATGGTTAGCGATTGATAAATTTGCTGATGACTACACTTCATACGGCAGTATTCGTTTAACTACACGTCAAACGTTTCAGTTTCACGGAGTATTAAAGCCAAACATTAAGTTAATGCATCAAACATTAAATAGTGTCGGTTTAGATTCAATTGCAACGGCTGGTGATGTTAACCGTAACGTGCTTTGTACATCTAACCCGGTTGAGTCTTCATTACACCAAGAAGCGTATGAATGGGCAACAAAGATCAGTGAACATTTGTTACCAAAAACGCGTGCTTATGCTGAAATTTGGTTGGATGAAGAGCGTGTTGAAACTACTGAAGATGAAGAAATAGAGCCTATTTTAGGTAGTAATTATTTACCACGTAAATTTAAAACAACGGTTGTTATTCCACCAAATAACGATATTGATGTTCATGCCAATGATTTGAATTTTGTCGCTATTAGTGAAAATGGTGAGTTGATTGGTTTCAACGTACTTGTTGGTGGTGGCTTAGCCATGACTCATGGTGATAATGCGACTTATCCACGTTGTGCTGATGATTTTGGTTTTATCCCAAAAGAGCACACGTTAGCGATTGCGGCTGCTGTTGTGACTACGCAACGTGACTGGGGTAACCGTGTTAACCGCAAAAATGCTAAAACTAAATACACGTTAGATCGTGTTGGTGTTGATACATTTAAAGCTGAAGTTGAACGAAGAGCGGGTGTTAAGTTCTCAGATTCACGTTCATATGAATTTACTCACCGTGGTGATAACTTTGGCTGGGTTGAAGGCATTGATGGTAAACATCATTTAACCTTATTTATTGAGAATGGACGTATTCTTGATTTTGAAGGTACGAATGTTAAAGCATTAAAAACAGGTATGCGTGAAATAGCACAAATACATAAAGGTGATTTCCGTTTAACTGCAAACCAAAACCTTATTGTTGCCGGTGTAGATGCAGCGGATAAAGCAATTATTGAACAGTTAGCACGTGATCATGGCCTAATTAATGATGGTGTTTCTAAGCAACGTAAAAGCTCTATGGCATGTGTTGCCTTTCCAACGTGTCCATTAGCGATGGCTGAAGCAGAGCGTTATTTACCTGGTTTAGTAGATGATGTGGAAAAAATTCTGACTAAAAATGGTTTGCAAGACGATAGCATTATTTTACGTGTTACGGGTTGTCCAAATGGCTGTGGACGAGCGATGCTTGCTGAAATTGGTCTTGTTGGTAAAGGTCCAGGTAAATACAACATGTATTTAGGCAGTGATTTAGCAGGTTCTCGTGTACCTAAGCTTTATAAAGAGAACGTTGATGAAGCCGGTGTATTAAGTGAAATCGATGGCCTCAGTGCTCGTTGGGCTGCAGAGCGTAACGAAGGTGAAGCTTTTGGTGACTTCGTTATTCGTGCCGGAATTGTTGAGCAAGTAATCGTTAGTTTTAGAGATTTTCATCATGCTTAAAACAGCACTAGCCACCGAACTTGAGTTTCCTGATCCAGCATTAGCTCAGTGGAACATTGCACTTGAAAAACAAACAGCGCAAGAACGTGCTGAATGGGCAATGCAAAACTTGCCAGGTGCATTTGTGTTATCATCAAGCTTTGGTATTCAATCGGCAGTTATGTTGCATTTATTAACGCAGGTGGATAGCAATATTCCTGTATTAATAACTGATACAGGACATTTATTTCCAGAAACGTATCAATTTATTGAGCAGTTAACTGAGCGCTTAAACTTAAACTTGAAAGTGTATCAAGCGAAAGAAAGTGCTGCGTGGCAAATGGCTAAATATGGCGAAGAATGGGCATCGACGGATGCAGCGTTGAAAGCTTATAATCGTCGTAATAAAGTTGAACCACTAGAGCGTGGTTTAACTGAGCTAAATGCACAAACGTGGTTTTCAGGTGTTCGACGTCAACAATCAGAACATCGTCAAGGTTTAGGTGTTGTCGGTACATTACGTGGTCGTTATAAAGTGCATCCAATCATTGATTGGAGCAATAAAGACGTTCATCAGTACTTAACTAAGTATAACTTACCGTATCATCCATTATGGGATCAAGGTTATGTGTCGGTAGGTGATGTCCATAGTACAAGACCATTAACCTTAGGTATGACTGAAGAAGAGACACGCTTTGGTGGTGGACAACGTGAATGTGGTTTACATACCGACGGTGACGGAATTTAAGTAAGATTAACTACTACTCACTACGTTAAAGTGGTGGGTTAGTTGTTGTTTTAATATAGAAAAAAATTCTTTGTTTGGTTTATCAATAATTAAGTTTGCTAGTTCGGCACCAATAGCTGTGAATTTATAAAACTGCAAGGCAATATTATTCTTCTTACTGCTTAGCGTGAGCGGCTCGCCATTATAATAAAAATTAAGTACTTCGCCACTTTTCATCATGCTTGATTCACTTTCTTGTTTAAAAATTAACTTGTTATCCGCTAAAGATAATATATCAGCATAATTTAAACCAAAATGACTTAAATTTATGTACTGCTGCCTTTCCTGATTAAAAAAATTGAATAGTCCTGGTTGTTGATAAGAGCCGGAAATAATACGAATATTTTTCTTACTATTATCTTTTACCGCTAAAGAACAAGCTTTTGCTAATAATTTAGCGTCTACAATACTCATATCTCGAAAAACTTTTAATGCTTTCAGTGAATATAAGCCTGGGCGAGCTAATTCTCCGGCAAGTATCTTGGCCCATAAATCTTGCATTGTGGCGTTACTAATATTTTCAGCTAAGCTAATGTATTGATTAAACCAATCTAAATCGGGTCTTTTATCTATTGGTTTATTTGCACAAAATGCAAAAGTTTTTACCATGATCTCTTCAATATTTTCTTGTTTTCGCAGGCTTGCTAATCTTTGACGCTTAGTACTACGATCTTGAAGTGGCATTTGTTTTTCAGGGGGGAGTAAAGGGGCTTCTACACCGAATAATTGAGTTATTTTAAAAAACTGTTTATGTGCTGGTGTTTCAATGCTATTACCAATTGTAGTTTCTTCAATCGGCAAGTTGCGTTGATTATCTTCAGTTTGTTCAATGACAACAACATCTGATGTATCTGGTTTCAAGTTAATACTCCATACTAAAAAATATTTTAGTAATATCAATATAAGTGTAGGTTTTACCGTTATTTATTGATATAAAATAATATATGACCATGCATATAGCGATATAAATATAATTTTATTGTATGGGTTTATTGAAATTTGTCAAAATGACTTTTATTATATAATTTTGTGCTAGATTTGTATTTATTAACTATCTGAAAAATAAGTTAATAATTTCTGTATTATCTTAACGACTTTATTATTAATTTGTCACAATAGATAGGTTTTTAACAACTAACGTTACGTGAAACCTATTAAAATATGTGCAACAAAAAGGAATATTTAGCTAAACTAACATTGTTCGAATGAAAAAAACGAAAGAATGCTTCAAAAAAGTAGCAATAAGGTATAGTTCAGTTATAGTTATAGAATACCTAAGTACAATGATAAATAATTGATAGAAATTTAATTTTAATTAGCCACAAGCTAATTGCTTAAGGACAATATGCACGCATCAGACAACTCACAAGACGACTTTCTATTTATCGATGATAGTGATGAAGAAGAGGTTTTAGAAGGCACTGGTGATGAAGTCTGGCAGGTTCTGATTGTTGATGACGATCCTGAGATTCATTCAGTTACTCAATTAGCCTTATCAGATTTAATAGTGCTAGGCCGACGTTTAGAGTATTTTCATGCTTATTCCGGTCAGGATGCCTGTCAAGTTATTGAAAGTAACCCCGACATCGTTTTGGTATTACTTGATGTAGTCATGGAAACTGATAGTGCTGGTTTAGCGGTTGTTAAATATATTCGTGAATCACTAAACCGCCAAGATATACGTATTGTTTTAAGAACAGGCCAACCAGGTTACGCACCTGAAGAAAGTGTTATTAAAGAATATGATATAAATGATTACAAAACCAAAACAGAGTTAACACGGCGTAAGCTGGTTACTACTGTTTATGCCGCTATTCGTTCTTATCAACAAATAGCAACGGTTACAGAAGGCAGTCTAGGCCTAGAGAAAATCGTGTCAGGCTCTTCTAGCCTTCTTGAGTTACATTCTATAGTAGAATATGCGCAAGGCACGTTAAAGCAATTAACTCAGCTGATAAATCAAGATGTTCAAGGTCTATTTTGTGCTAGAGGGCAGGGTATAATAGACAATACCGATGACTTAAGTCTTTATATTATCGCGCAGCAAGATTTTTCTTCCTCTTTACCTAATCAAAAATTAGCGACTCTGGATAACGAACAAATTAATCAACATATACAAATGTGTTATATGCAAAAAGAGCATCTATACTTTAATGATTCTCTTTGTTTATATATTGCCAGAGGTGGATGTCGTGCTGTTGCCTATTTAACCTTAACGGAACCACTTAGAGATATTCAAAGACAATTATTAGAAGTATTTGTAACAGGTGTTTCTATAGGTTATGAAAATGTACATTTGTTTCAAAAGCTTAAAAGTGCAGCGTATAAAGATTGGCTAACTAATTTACCGAATAGGTTAGAATTTGTTCGTATGCTGGAGACTTTTAGTAAAGATGCACCTAATGATTATGTTGCTGCACTTATTGATTTAAATCATTTTAGCGATGTTAATGACGCTTTAGGGCAGAATATAGGTAACCAATTACTATCTGCGGTATCTCAGCGACTGCAAAGTTTATGCAGTAACTGTCAAGTTGCTCGTGTGGGCGCCGATGTATTCGGTATTATTGGCTCTCAAACAATGGTAACGCCTGATGCTTTATTGGCGTTATTTGAACACCCATTCACTGCTGGTGAGCAAAAACTGCCGATAAATGCCTGTTTTGGTTTCTGTACAAAAGAACATGCCAGTAGTAGTGGGGTAAAAGTACTTAATCAAATTAATATTGCTTTAAATCTGGCAAAGAAAAAACGTGAAACACATTTTGCTTATTATAATCCTGAGTTAGAAGATGAAACGCAATGGCGTTTAAATATGATTAGACAACTGCGAAATGATTTTTCAGAGGGACGTCTTGAATTATGGTATCAACCACAATTATCATTAAGCTCAGGTAAAGTTATTGGTGCTGAGGCCTTGCTTCGCTGGCGCACAATTGATGGTAACTTTATTTCTCCCGCAGTTTTTATTCCATTAGCGGAATACTCAGGTTTGATTGTTGAAATTGGTGAGTGGGTTATTAATCAAGCTTGTTCGCAAATTAAACTGCTAGAAGAAGAAAAATTCAACAATATTACTATCTCTGTAAATGTGTCTATACCTCAATTCAGGTGTTGTAATTTTGTGGATATCGTTCTAAATGCAACGCAAAAACATCAAATACTGCCTTGTAAACTAGAGTTAGAAATTACCGAAAATATCTTAATGGATGATCCTGAAGTAGTCATTGATGCGCTAGTTAAATTGAAAGGGCAAGGCATTAGTATTGCACTTGATGATTTTGGTACTGGTTTCTCGTCAATGAGTTATTTACAAAAGCTTCCTTTAGATCGTCTTAAAGTCGATCGTGCTTTTATAGGTGATATAGCCCAAAAAGATCAGTCGGTAATTGCTGAAACAATTATCGATTTAGGTAAAAAGATGAACTTAAAGGTAATTGCGGAAGGGATAGAAGAAATTGAGCAGCAAGAAAGATTAATTGAATTAGGTTGTGATGAAGTACAAGGTTTTTATTACGCCAAGCCAATGCCTTCTGATGAATTTTTAACGTTTCTTAAAAGCCATACTTAACCATTAAACTGATATTACAGTTAGTTTAAATATCAGGTTCCATATGAATTAAAACGCAAAGTTAGTAGCCCTAAATAATGCGACTATTAACTTTACCTAATAATTCAAGACTCTTCATTTTTTGTCATTACTTTACCTGAGCGTTACTCGCTATACGTATTTCATTCCCTTGTGCTGGTTCGTCTGGAATTAGCATAGCTAAGCATAAAGAGCATAGTGCAAATCCAGCTCCTATATAGAATACCCACGTAGGTTGTACAATCCATAATATTCCTAACAACGCAGGAATTACAACAGCTGCAATATGGTTAATAGAAAAACTTACCCCTGCGGTTGCTGCAATATCTTCGGGTTGCGCAATTTTTTGAAAATAGGTTTTTATTGCGATAGCAAGTGCAAAGAACAAATGATCGATAACATATAGTGCTGCTGCAAGGTTGGGGTCTTCTACTAAGCCATAGCAGATAAATACAATAGCTAAACCAATGTATTCAAATCGTAGTATAGAGCGTTCGCCAACTTTTCGAATTAATTTCCCTATTTTTGCGGCAAATAACCAATTAAAAACATAATTAATAAGAAATAAAGCGCTGATATCTGCAACACTATAATGAAATTTTTCTACCATTAAAAAGCCAGCAAAAACAACGAAAATTTGTCGGCGGGCGCCACTGAAAAAAGTGAGAGCATAAAATAGCCAATAGCGTTTTCTGATGACAATTTTTTTTGTTTGCTCTACTTTTGCTTCAAAGTGTCTAAAGGATAACACCAGTATTAATGTGAATAATAAGCCCATACCGCCAAATAAGGTATAGGTTAGTTGATAAGACCAGTTAAAGTGCTCCATTAATAGCCAGATACTCGAAAAAGCGAGCAGCGAAGCGATTGCTTTCATAGATAACATTTTACCGAGGAAGTGTGCCGCTTTATCTTTATCGATCCATTGCAAAGTTAATGATTGGCTCAAGGTTTCATAATAATGAAAACCAACTGACATCAATATAGTTGTAATATATAGGCCTGCGACACTCGGGAAAAAACCGGTTAACAATACCCCTAAGCTAGTTATAGCTAAAGCAATTAATGCGAGTCGCTGCTCCTTAATAAAGAGTAATACATAAATTGCTGTAAAAGCTAAGAAGCCAGGTATTTCACGCAAGCTGTGTAATATACCAATTTCGACACCAGTAAAATTTGCTTTTTCTATTACAAAATTATTGAGTAGTACCATCCATACAGAAAAGACTAGCGGCATGATAAAAGCCATCGCTAATAATAAGTGCTCAGGTTGATTAAAGCGTTTAAAAAAACTGATCATAAATGAATTTTACCGTTGGATAGTAAAGAGCTTAGCCATACTCTACGTCAATTGCTAATCAGAAACAAATTTTCTATCTGATAGCTGTGCCTTATATCTTTATATAAAAAACAGCAGCTTAAGCTTATTAAAATGAAATTAATACAAACGATTAAAACAATCGTTTAAATAAATTTGCTATTCATTATATTTCAAGGCACACTCAGTCAGCTATTATTAGTTATCTATACTTTTTGGTATGAGAAAATTGACTAAAAAATATAGAACAACATCAATAATCATCAATACATCAACACCACTTTTAGGTGAAGGAGACAAAGCATGATATATCAAGGCAAGAGCCTTTCAGCCCAGTTACTAGAAGACGGCATTGTAGAACTTAAGTTCGATGCTCAAGGATCAGTAAACAAATTTGATCAAGCAACCTTTGAAGAATATAAGGCTGTTGTGGCGGCAATTAATAATTGTAGTGATGCAAAAGGCGTGATGGTTACGTCTGGAAAATCAACCTTTATTGTTGGTGCCGATATTACTGAATTTTTAAGTTCATTTAATCAACCAGAAGAACAATTAGTTTCTTGGGCTAAAAGTGCTTCAGATGTTTTCGATTCATTTGAAGATATTCAGTTACCTACTATTGCAGCCATTAATGGTATTGCTTTAGGTGGTGGTTGTGAAATGACTTTAGTATGTGATTATCGTGTTGCTGATACTAATACTAGTATCGGACTTCCTGAAGTGAAGTTAGGCTTAATGCCAGGTTTTGGTGGTACTGTTAGATTACCTCGCATAATTGGTTTCGATAATGCAGCAACGTGGATGTCTACAGGTAAAGCATTTAAAGCGTCAGCGGCTCTTTCACAAGGACTTGTTGATGCGGTTGTTAAACCAGAAAGTTTACGCTCAGCTGCTATTAGCATGCTTAAACTTGCTATTGCAGGAAAATTAGATTGGCGTGCAAAACGTCAGATTAAATTAGAGCCATTAACGTTATCTCAAACAGAAATGATCATGTCTTCAACTACGTGTAAAGGCATGATTGCAGCAAAAGCAGGTAAGCATTATCCAGCACCAATGGTGATGATTAATACATTAATTGCGGCTGCAGGTTTAGATCGTGCTGGTGCTATGGCGGTAGAAAATGCAGGGTTTGCTAAATTAGCAAAAACTGACGAAGCAACTGCGCAAATTGGTTTGTTTATGGCAGATCAAGTTATTAAAGGTAAAGCCAAAAAAGCAAGTAAGCTAGCGACCAAGTCTGTGAGTAAAGCTGCTGTATTGGGTGCTGGTATTATGGGTGGTGGTATTGCTTACCAATCTGCTTACAAAGGCACGCCTATCATTATGAAAGATATTAATGATCAAGCGCTAGACCTAGGTTTAAAAACGGCGACAGGCATCTTAACGAAACAAGTTGAACGTGGACGTATGGATGCTAAGAAAATGGCAGGCGTACTTAATAACATTACACCTTCTCTTAGTTATGACAGCGTTAAAGATGTTGATATTGTTGTCGAAGCGGTTGTTGAAAACCCTAAAATTAAAGGTATGGTTTTAGCAGAGGTTGAATCGGTAATCAGTGAAGATGCTATTCTTACATCTAATACGTCTACTATTTCAATTGACTTATTAGCACAAAGTATAAAACGTCCTGCAAACTTTTGTGGTATGCACTTTTTTAACCCAGTAAACAAAATGCCATTAGTAGAAGTGATTCGCGGTAAAGATACTTCTGATGAAACGGTTGCTGCTGTTGTTGCTTATGCTGCTAAAATGGGTAAATCACCAATTGTTGTTAATGACTGCCCTGGTTTTTATGTAAACCGTGTTTTATTCCCTTACTTTGCTGGCTTTAGTCAATTAGTACTTGAAGGTGCAGACTTTACTGCGGTTGATAAAGTGATGGAAAAAGAATTTGGTTGGCCTATGGGGCCAGCATATCTGCTTGATGTTGTTGGTATTGATACCGCGGATCACTGTACTGGTGTTATGTCATCTGGTTTCCCTACACGAATGACCAAAATTGATAATGATCCTGTAAGCACGTTATATGCTAATGATCGTTTAGGTCAAAAAAATGGTACCGGCTTTTATGATCATATGAAAGACAAACGTGGTCGCCCAATGAAGGTTGCTGCGCCTGTTGCTTATGAACTATTTGCTCAACACTGTGCTGCTAAAAAAGACTTCACTAGTGAAGAAATTATTGCACGTATGATGATTCCAATGGTAAATGAAGTGGTACGTTGTTTAGAAGAAGGTGTTGTTGATACTGCAGCTGAAGCTGATATGGGCTTAATTTATGGTGTAGGATTCCCACCATTTAGAGGCGGTGCGATTCGTTATCTAGAAACATTAGGTTTAAATAACTTTATTGCTATGGCTGATAAATATGCTCACTTAGGTGAAATATATCAAGTTACAGATGGTTTACGTGATATGGCTAAGTCTGGTAAATCTTACTTCACTACAGACGTTAAAACTAACGCTTAACCCGAGGAGAATAAAATGAACGAAGTTGTAATTGTAGACTGCATACGAACTCCAATGGGGCGATCTAAAGCCGGTGTTTTTCGTAATGTACGTGCTGAAGCATTATCAGCGCATTTAATGAAAGAAATTTTAAAACGTAATCCAGCATTAAATCCTGAAGATATCGAAGACGTTATCTGGGGATGTGTGAAACAAACCAAAGAGCAAGGTTTTAACATTGCACGTAATGCATCTTTACTTGCTGGTTTACCAAAATCTATTGGTGGTGTTACTGTCAATCGTTTGTGTGGTTCTTCTATGGAAGCATTGCATCAAGCAAGTACCAGCATTATGTGTGGCCAAGGTGATGTATTTTTAATTGGTGGCGTTGAACATATGGGTCACGTACCTATGATGTACGATGTTGATTTTGATCCTGCATTAAATAAGCACATCGCCTTAGCTTCTGGTAACATGGGGTTAACTGCTGAGCTTCTTGGTAAGCAACATGGTATAACGCGTGAAATGCAAGATGCATTTGGTGCTCGCTCTCATCAAAAAGCCTATGAAGCACAATTGGCTGGTCGTTGGGATAATGAAATTGTTGCAACGCAAGGTCATGACGCTTCAGGTGCGTTGACGTTAGTGGAACATGATGAAGTAATTCGTCCTGAAACTACCGCTGAAAGCTTATCTGCTTTGCGTCCAGTGTTTGATCCTGCCAATGGTACCGTAACGGCAGGTACATCTTCTGCGCTTTCTGATGGTGCTTCAGCAATGTTAGTGATGTCAGCAGCGAAAGCCAAAGCATTGGGATTAACGCCTCGTGCGAAAATTCGTGGAATGGCGGTTGCTGGTTGCGATCCATCAACCATGGGCTTTGGTCCGGTACCAGCGACGAAAAAAGCATTAAAACGTGCAGGTCTATCTATTGAAGATATTGAGTTATTTGAATTTAATGAAGCTTTTGCTGCTCAAGCACTTTCTTGTGTAAGAGCCTTAAAAGTAGAAGATCAAATGGATAAAATTAACTTGAATGGTGGTGCAATCGCATTAGGTCATCCGTTAGGTTGTTCAGGATCGCGAATTTCAGGAACCCTGATTAACTTAATGGAAGGTGAAGATGTGAGTCTTGGTTTAGCCACTATGTGTATAGGGTTAGGGCAAGGGATAGCAACTGTATTCGAAAGAGTCTAATATTTTTGTTGAAACCCTTTATTAATTGTATTGAAAGTACTCACAAATTCTTCGGGTAATAATATGAACACCCGAAGGATAACCTGAAAGGCGAAGTATCGAATGTATAGAGTAATGACTAGCGTCAACTCTGTGCTTTCCCCTGGTATAAATACTTATTACCTTTGATAATAAAGACTCAACCTTTAATGATTAGATATAAAAAAACCAGCAACTGCTGGTTTTTTTGTATTTCAAATAATTTAATTAGTTGAAATTAGCGATTAAGCAAAAACATCTTGTAAAGGTGGTACAACTTGTTTCTTACGACTGAGTACGCCGTCAAGCCATACTTTGCCATCGGTAGTTGCTTTACCAAAAGCAGCTTCGGCTAAATTTTCATTGTCACTAATAACTAGTAACTCTGAGCCTTCTTTCATTATATCTGTTAATAAAAGCATAACAGTATGGCGATTACCTTCAGCTTTAAGCTTAGCAATATCCGCTTCTAAATCAGCTTTCATATCATCAAAAATAGCTAAATCAATGACTTCTAATTGGCCAATACCAACAAGATTATCATTCATGTTGAAATCTTTGAAATCACGTAATACAAGATCTCGTACCGGTGTTCCATCAACAGCTGATTTTACTTTAAACATTTCCATGCCTACATCTGTTGGATTGTCAATACCCGCAATTTTAGCTAAGGCTTCAACACACTTAATATCAGCGGTAGTACAAGTAGGAGATTTAAAAATAACCGTATCACTTAAAATGGCACACATCATAGCACCGGCGATATTTTTAGGAATTTCTACACCGTGAAAATCGTACATCATTTTAATAATAGTGTTAGTACAGCCTACAGGACGCACCCAAATTTCTAATGGTGTTGAAGTAGTAATGTCACCTAGTTTGTGATGATCAATAATACCTAAAATAGTAGCTTCATCAATATCATCTGGCCCTTGTGTACGTTCAGAGTGATCAACAATATATATATTTTCACCAGCGTAACTTGTTTTAAGCTCTGGTTGTTCAAAACCGAACTTATCTAAAATAAATAAGGTTTCTGGTGTAAGCTCACCTAAACGAGCAGGAACAGTTTCTTCTCCTAAAGTCGTTTTTAAATAGGATAAAGCGATGGCTGAGCAGATAGAGTCTGAGTCAGGTATCTTGTGACCAACAACATAATTTGGCATGAAATAATCTCGGATGAAAAATAATATTAGTAATATTTTATCAAGAAAAATGTTGGCAGGATATAGTTTAACGCTATTTGTGATTAAAGTTTGCTATAAGCTAAATGAGCTTGGTACACAATTTGTAATTTATGCTAGTTACTCTGTAGGTAGCTTTATAAGGCGATTTAAACTGTGTTATATATTATTTTCACGCTTAAATATTAGGTTTAATAGGTTTGTATAAGTAATATTCAGTTGGTTGATAGTCATTATTTTATCGGGGATATAACACGAGTGTTATTTTATTTTTGTAGGGAGTTGAACAAGCACACTATCATGGTGCTTGTTCAGAAGCTTAATAAGATATTTAACTATTTATAATAAGCCAAACAAGCTTCTACTTCGTTTTTAGATCCCATGATAACTTCAACACGCTGATGAATACTGGTAGGTTCAATATCCATGATTCGACCTTGACTGGTCATGGCTAAGCCGCCAGCTTGTTCAATAAGAAAAGACATTGGATTAGCTTCATACATCAAACGTAGTTTATTTGGTTGCTCAGGGTTTTTACTATCAGTAGGATAAGTGAATAGACCTCCACGACATAATACACGGTGAATATCACCGACCATAGCGGCAATCCAACGCATGTTGAAATTTTTACCACGAGGCCCCGTGTCACCGTCAATTAAGTCTTTAATGTAGTTTTTCATTGGTTCTTGCCAGAATCGTTGATTCGACATATTGATAGCAAACTCTTGAGTATCCGTAGGAACTTGTACATTTCGGTGAACTAATAGGTATCCGCCATGGGTTCTATCAAGTACGTAGAAATGTGTACCTTTACCCGTTGTCATTACTAACAGCGTAGCAGGGCCATATAAAACATAACCAGCACAAACTTGATGATCGCCTGATTGTTTGAACATATCAGGATTGCTTGGGTCCATATCTTCAGGCGCTTTATGGATAGAAAAAATTGTACCAATTAGTGAATTGATATCAATATTTGAGCTACCGTCTAACGGGTCAAAAGAAACAAGATATTTACCGACAGGGTTACCTGCAACAGAAGTGTCTTCTTCTTCTGATGAAATAGCTTTAACAAAACCTGATTCAAGAACAATATCTTTAAATAATTCATTGGCAACTACGTCTAATTTCTTCTGTATTTCGCCTTGAATATTTTCATCGAGTGTAGAACCCATTAAGCCGCCTAAATGAGCTTGGCTAACACGAAATGAAATTTCTTTAGTTGCAGCTAAAATAGTTTTTATCAGTGAAATAAGATCTTCAGGAACATTGTCTTGGCGTAGAGCAGGGGAGAGTCGTTGCATTGGGTTACCTTATAGCGTTAAAGTTGTATACTTTACAATGGCTATTAATGAGGGTGCATTCTTGTTAATAGCAGTCTATTTTTTGAAAGTTGATAGTAATTTTTTAATTATGTATTTTGCTTTCCTCTTGATTATAACAAGTTTAACTTTGCTTTCTAAGGTTTAAACTTATTTTTATTGAGATACTACCCATTAATCATTTTAATTTAGTTTAATTAATAAGGAAAAAAATGAATTATATCAATCGACTATTATTTATATTATTTTGTGTTACTTCAACAATGAGTTTCGCTGAAAAAGCCACTGTAAGTTTTGCTGAGTTTACAAAAGGTAAAATAGCCCAACAAGGATATTTTTCATTTTATCATGATAAAAAGGAAGGAAAGGTTTATCTTCAAATTGATAATTTTGGCCAAGAATTTTTATTTCAATCGAGTTTACCTCATGGGATTGGTTCAAATGATATCGGTTTAGATCGTGGCCAACTTGGCGACACACGTTTAGTGAAGTTTGAACGGGTAGGTAATAAAGTCTTTTTAAAACAGTTGAATACTTATTATCGTGCCGATTCAGATAATTTATTAGAAAAAAAATCAATAGATGAAGCTTTTGCTAGCTCGATTATTTGGGGCTTTACCGTCGTAAATGAAACGGTTGATACGAGGAAAAACACTCAAAAAGTATTAATTGATTACACCCCTTTTTTATTATCAGATATTCATAATATTAGCCAAATATTAAAGGATAAAAAACAGGGGAATTTCAAGGTTGACAACAGTCGCAGTGCTTTATATGCAAAGCGCACTAAAGCCTTTCCTGAAAATACAGAGCTTGAAGCTATGGTTACTTTTACAGGCTCTGGCGCTGGTAGTCATTTAAAATCTGTGACACCTGACTCAAGTTCGGTTACTGTGCATTTACATCATTCTTTGATTAAATTACCTGACGATAATTATCAAACAAGAGCATTTCATCCTTTTAGTGGATTTTGGTCGATAGCTTATGCCGATTATGCCAGTGAAATAGATGAGCCGTTAATCAAACGCTTAATTCCTCGTCATCGCTTAGCTAAGAAATATAGTGCTACAACTGGCAACAGTGTCGCGGTTGAGCCTATTGTTTATTATCTAGATTCTGGTGTTCCTGAACCAATACGTACCGCGCTTATTGATGGTGCTATGTGGTGGGATCAGGCATTTGAAAGTATTGGCTATAAGGATGCTTTTCAAGTGAAAATGCTGCCTGCTGATGCAGACCCAATGGATGTACGTTACAACGTTATTCAGTGGGTACATAGGGCAACGCGAGGTTGGTCATATGGCGCCTCTGTTATTGATCCTCGTACAGGAGAAATAATTAAAGGCCATGTGACACTTGGCTCTTTGCGTGTACGTCAAGACTATTTAATAGCGTTAGGTTTAACATCGCCATTTACTGCTAAAGATACAGATACAAGTGCGATGAAAAATATGGCTTTAGCTCGTATTAGACAGCTTTCAGCACATGAAGTTGGACATACATTAGGCATTGCGCATAATTTTGCTGCCAGTGTTAATGATAGAGCATCAGTCATGGATTACCCTCATCCTTATATAACACTTGATGAGCATGGCGAAATTGATTTATCTGATGCATATAAAGAAAATATTGGCTTATGGGATAAGTACGTTATCGCTTATGGCTATGGCGATTATCAAAATGAGCCAGAGCAGTTATTAGCATTGGTTGCTGACACACAAGCACAAGGGCTTTTATATGCTTCAGATCCTGACGCTCGTTCGTCGTCAAGTACTCAAAGTACAGGTCATTTGTGGGATAACGGCAATAATGCTGCGATTGAATTAACGCGAGTTATACAAGTACGTAAAAAAGCATTGTCAGATTTTGGTTTAAATTCCATTGCTGTTGGAACACCTTTGTCTGAATTAGAGCAAACCTTAGTGCCTATTTATAATTTTCATCGTTATCAAGTTGAGGCTGCCGTTAAATTAATAGCGGGTTCAAACTATTCTTATGAGCTTAAAAATGATACTCAAAAAGTTACTGAGCAACAGGGACTTGTTACTGTTTCTGCCGAAATGCAGCAACAAGCTTTGTCATCATTATTAGCAACACTAAGTACTGACTTTTTGACTATGCCGGCAAGTATAATTCAATTGATACCACCAAAAGCTTATGGTTATTATCGTAACCGTGAAAGCTTTAACTCACAAACAGGAATTACATTTGACCCAGTTTCGGCGGCCCAAGCTAGCGCTAAACATACCATAACATTATTATTAAACGCTGAGCGACTAGCGCGCTTAGCGCAGCAAGAAAGCTTATATTTTACTGATAGTAAAAAAGGTAAAAGGCAAAAGAGCGCTTTTTCTGTTGAGGTGTTGATTTCACAACTTATTGATAAAACAATAAAGCAACGTCCAGAAAGTGGTTTGGCGTTATTAGTACAGCAGCGGGTGAATCAACAAGTTATTGAACAACTGCTTGAATTATGGCATTCGCCAACATCAGTCCCTGAAGTGCGTAGTGCAACGCTCGCGAGTTTAAAAAACATTGAAAATTGGTTAGATGATAATCATGATGATCGAGATTATAAAAAGTTAGCAACTCATTTTAAATTGCTTGAGCAGCAGATAGATTTTAGTTTAAGTGAAGGAAAGCGAGTGGTTATTCCTACAGAAATTACTATGCCACCTGGGTCACCTATTGGTAATTAATTGGTTAACGTTAATCAGCTTATATTAAGTGTTACTCGTTAAATTGTTGATATAAAAAAACGGCATAGCAGGAAGGAGCTGCTATGCCGTGTGCTATTGGCAAATACCTCATATATTGAGTAAATATGCCGTCAGCATTAAGCCTTTGCTGCTGCTTTAGTACTAAATAATCGCTGTAATGTCGATGTTTTAGTTAATACGATTAGGTTACCAAGTAAAACAGAGCTTAAACCAATTACTGTATATTCACTCCAAGCAAAACCTTCGACAACCGTAGAAATAAATACCGCTATAGCGGGAAAAATGATATTTGCATAAGAGGTTTTATGTGACCCAATACGCGTCATTAAACTTAAATAGCAGCCAAAAGCGATAACAGATCCAAAAAGCGATAAGTAAATTAACGATGTTAAATAAGCTGGCTCAAATGAAAAGGTAAACTGCTTACCTTGTATAATAACCGCTAGGCTAGTAAAAATAGCGCCATAAAGCATACCCCATGCATTTGCTTGTACAATAGGTACATTATTTTTTTGATTCTTAATCGATATCATATTCCCAATAGAAGCTGAAAAAGTTCCCATTAGGCAAAGACCTAGTCCAAATAGCGTGGCAACGCCTAACTCAATATCGGTTAACTGTGGCCAAAATAATGTGATGATGCCAAATAGACCAAAAGCACCACCAAAGTAAACTTGTTTTGTGATGGGGGTTTTAAAGAATAGCTTGGCATTAACAATATTCATCAACATTAATGTCGAAAAGGCAATACAAGTTAATGCCGAGTTAATATGCTGCTGCGCGTTATAAAGTAGTAAATAGTTTAATCCAAATAAACAAATACCAAAGGCTGCAAATAAGCTGTGCTGCTTGAGAGAAAAACGCATTGGTAAACGCTTTATTTTAGCAAAAGTAAATAAAATCAGGGCCGCTATGGCAAACCGGTAAGTTACTGAAGCTTCAGGAGCAACATCTCCTAATTGATAATTAATGGCAATCCAAGTGGAGCCCCAAATAAGGACAGTAATCAGGTAAAGGAAACTATTATTCATTTTGAATCTCTTTTTTGTTTAATACCTATACCAAATAAATAAAGGTAAATTTCGAAAGCGAATGACAGTATAGAGTTTATTTGTTTTAATAACATATACAAAATAATGAAAATGAAACCTATACAGTTTTTCGACTTAAAGATTGATACTATGCAATTACTTGATAAAACCTCTCCTGCTTTTTTATATCAACAAGTTATCGAATTTATTGATTACCAACAAAAAACAGGTGTTTTATTGCCAGGAGATAAGTTACCAAGTTTACGTAAGTTAAGCCGTCAATTTGAAATAAGTGTGCCTACCGTTAAGCAAGCTTATATTGAATTAGAACGTCAGGGGCGTGTTTGTGCTAGGCCACAGTCAGGTTATTACTTAATGGCACAGCGAACGCGAACATTGAAACCTATGCCAACAAAGTGGTCTCATTGTGCACCAGCAACTGTTCAGTGTCGAAATATGATAGAGCAAGTGTACGAAGCGGTACATATACCTAATACTGTTGCTTTAGGTATATCAAATCCTATCCAAGCCAATCCGCCAGATAAAACACTAGCAAGATTAATGCGTTCAGTTTTATCAAAAGTGGCAGAAAAAGCGGTGAGCTATGGCCCTGTTACAGGTGATGCTAAATTGCGTATGCAGTTAGCTTTTCGCTACCAAGAACAAGGCATTGTTATTAATTCCGATGAAATTGTTATCACGAATGGCGCGCAAGAAGCATTGTCTATTGCACTACAATGTGTTGCACAAAGAGGGGATGTTATTGCGGTAGAGTCCCCCTGCTTTTTTGGCATAATTGAATTAATTGAAACCTTAGGAATGAAGGCTTTAGAAATCTATACTTGCACAGAAGAAGGGGTTTGCTTAAGTGAACTGACAACCGCAATTCAAAAACACCCTATTAAAGCTTGTTTATTTTCTTCGGCAATAAATAATCCTTTGGGCTCAATGAAAACTGATGTGCAACGACAAGCGCTGGTGAGCCTACTTGAAAAACATGATTTGCCATTAATTGAAGATGACGTATACAGTGAACTGTACTTTACAGATAAAAAACCTAAACCGGCGCAGTTATATTCTGAAAAAGGGCTAGTGATGACGTGTTCATCATTTTCTAAAACAGCGGCCCCAGGTTATAGAATTGGTTGGTTATTACCTGGTAAGTTTGAAGAACAGGCTAAACGTGTCAAACGAGCACAATCATGCTCAACGCCAATGTTACAACAATGGACTTTAAACGAGTATATACAAAGCGGTGATTATGATCGTCATTTAAGTGTTTTGCGTAAGAAGCTAATTTACAACTGTGAACGTATGCGTGCTTTAATTGCGGAATATTTCCCAAGTGAGGTGTGTGTTTCTAAACCTCAAGGTGGAAGTGTATTATGGCTTAGGTGTCAGTCACACGTTAATACTAGTGAGTTTTTTCAAGAAGCCATAGAGCAAGGTGTAAGCTTCGCGCCAGGCGTTATATTTTCAATGTCAGGCAAGTATGCTAATTACATGCGTATTAGTTTTGGTGTGCAATGGAATGAACAAGTAGAGAATGCAATCCAAACGTTAGGTCGTTTAGTATTTAAGTATTCTCATAACGACAACATTAATAATAAAATTGATCAAAAGGACACGTTTTAGTGGAATCCGAAAATACATTTAAGGTTGAAAAGTCAGTACAGATATCACTTAAATTGCTTTTACCTTTACTTGCATCAATTATGGCGTTATCACCATTAGCTATTGATCTGTATTTGCCGGCAATGCCCGTTTTAGCTGAACACTTAGCCACCGATATGCCTATGGTACAAAACTCTTTGAGCATTTACTTATTAGGTTATGCTTTGGGGCTGATTTTATTTGGTCCAATGGCAGATCAGCATTCACGTAGAAAAATGGTGATCTTTGGTATCAGTGGTTTTTTACTGGCAAGTTTATTACTGCCTTTTGCGCTAAATATTGAGCAGTTTTTATCATTACGTTTTGTACAAGCGTTTATTAGCAGTGCAGCAACCGTTGTTATTCCTGGGACAATACGAGAATATTATAAAAAAGATACTGCCAAAGGATTGTCGTATGTATCTATGATAATGATGGTAGCGCCAATGATCGCACCCAGTATCGGTAGTATCTTATTGGTAGCGCACAGCTGGCAATTAATTTTCTATGTGCTGGCTTTTTACAGTGTTGTTGTTTTAGTACTCTCTATGAAGTATTTGCCAGATGCAATTAAACCGAGTTCTGCTAATGCTAACTTGGGCACAAACAATGTAGAGCAGGTTAAAGCAATTAATTTTTTAGAACGCTATAAAATTGTCTTCTCTAATCATGAAGCTAGGTTAGATATTATTAGTTCCATGATGATTTCATTAGCCTTTTTTTCTTATATTACGGCAATTCCCTTTGTATATTTGACCGTATATAAGGTTTCAGAATTAAGTTTTAGTGTTTTATTTGGTATTAACGTTGCAGGGCTAATGACGGCTCATTTTATTAATGCGCGTTTAGTTTCTCGTAAAGGCTCAAGAAAAATGTTGCGTTATGGCTTAATTATCTCGCTGATTTCATCAGCATCCTTGGTTATCGTAAACCTTTTATCAATGTCTGTTGTGTTCACTGTGTTATCTATCTTGCCGTTAATGGGCAGTATTTCAATGGTTGCTGTTAATTCTGACGCTTTAGTTTTTACTAAGTTTCCTGAACAATCTGGCACTGCAACTGCAGTAATAGGCACTTTGCGTTTCGGTGTTGGTGCTTTAGCTGGACCAATTTTAGCCTACTTTTATGATGGTAGTGCGTTACCTTTCGCAGGGTTAATGTTTTCTTCTGTGTTATTGGTGCTTTTATGCCAATTAATTATTAGTATAAATGAACAACAGAAAAAAATAGCGTAAAATATCAGTATTAAGATCTTAGTATTAGGCTGTCAGTGATAAGGATAAAAAATGAAAAAAGTTGCGGTAATTTTAAGTGGTTGTGGTGTTTATGATGGTAGTGAAATCAATGAAACAGTACTAACGTTACTGGCTATTGAACAAAATAATGCAAGTTATTGTTGTTTTGCACCTAATATTGAACAGCATCATGTGATTAATCATTTAACTGGCGAGGTCAGTGAGAATGAGAGTCGTAATGTGTTAGTTGAATCAGCTCGTATGGTACGCGGTAATGTTGACGATCTATGTGAATTACGAGTACAAGACTTCGATGCTATTATTGTGCCTGGTGGTTTTGGTGTTGCAAAAAATTTATGTAACTTCGCACTAGATGGCGATAATTATCAAGTAAACGACCAAGTGTTATCTGCCTGCCAAGCATTTGCAAAGGCAGAAAAACCTGCTGGTTATATGTGTATTGCTCCGGCTATGTTGCCATTAATTTACCCTAAAGGAGTACAAGGGACTATTGGTACTGATAGAGATACTGCATCGTTAATTACTGCCAAAGGATTGATACATAAAAATTGTGGTGTTGACGATATTGTTATTGATGAAACGCATAAGCTAGTGACAACGCCTGCTTACATGCTCGCTACTTCAATAAGTGAAGCAGCCTCAGGTATTAACCGTTTAGTACATAATGTTTTGGCTTTAGTTAAGTGATAAACAGGGTGATAAAAAACGGATCATTATTTGTTTTTTACTTTTTTTCCAGCTGCTTACTTTCAGGTAAATCTTATGCTTTACCTAGTAATGCAGCTAGCCAATTATCCGTTAATAAAACATCGAACTCTCCTATGACAGCCAAAAGCAATAATTCAATACTACTTTCTGACTTTGAAAAACAATTAGCAGCTAAAATGGCACTTGATATCCGTTATTTTTGCTCAGAAAAACCGATGAATACTACTGGGCGTTGTTTAGAGCCGGTGACTGAATTACCGAAAGCCTTAGCTGATGCTATTACGACAACGGGTATTGGGAGTGTAGTGCTTTTTGCTGAAAACTTATCAACAACAAAACAAATTATTCAGTTAACGCATGATTTACAAGCAGCAGCAGTTAAGTCAGATTCGCAACAACCGTTAATTATCTCTATTGATCAAGAAGGTGGCAGAGTAGTGCGTTTGCCTCAAGCCACATCATTTGCAGGTAATATGGCAATAGGTGCTACTTATCAATCTAAAGGTATCGAATTTGCTACGCAAACGAGTATGGTTATTGCTAAAGAGTTAATGTTATTAGGAATTAACAACAACTATGCTCCTGTTGTTGATGTGAATACTAATGCGATGAACCCGGTTATTAACACACGTTCTTTTGGTGAAGATCCAAAGCTTGTTGCTGAATTAGGCGCAGCAGTTGTTAATGGCTTACAAAATCAGGGGATCATGGCAACGCTCAAACATTTTCCTGGCCACGGTGATACTCATATTGATAGTCATTTAGGATTACCTCTTGTTGAACATGATTTAGCGACGATAGAAAGTAAAGATTTAACGCCATTTGAGTGGGCAATTAAACACAGTGATCCTGCGATGATCATGACTGCACATATACAATACCCAGCATTAGATAATTCAACGATTGCCAACCTTAAAGGCGAAAAAATTATTCGACCAGCAACAATGTCTCGAAAAATACTGACTGATTTGTTAAGAAATAACATGGGATATAACGGTATTATTGCGACAGATGCACTAGATATGGCAGGTATTGCGCATTATTTTAATGAAGTGACCGCCGTGGTCGAAACCTTCGTTGCAGGCGCTGATTTAGCCGTAATGCCGTTTAAAATAAGAAAAGTTGAAGATATTGATAAATTTAAGTTATTTGTTAAGGCTGTTGCTGAAGCATTACAACAAAAAATTAATAAAGATGAATTTTCAATAGCGGAAGTTAAACAGTCTGTTCAGAGAATAAATAGCTATAAACGAAAATATATAGCGCTACCAGAAATGTCTCTAGATAAGAGAGTTACGTTAGCAGAGCAGTATATAGCACAAGAACAACATTTATTGCTTGAACAAGCCTTAGCAGATAACGCTGTGGTGTCACTGATTGAAAATCAAGACAAGTTCCCAGTGGATGTTGAGCGTATTTCACGTATTCATTTGTTTGTACTGAATTGGCAAGAGTTTCGCGCTTTAAAAGCAGCGATCATTTTTCATTGGCAAAGCTTAAATCAATTAGCACCACAAATTAGCGCAACAGTGGTCGCAGAGCGTGATGCACAATCACAAATACATCAAGGTGATAAATTAGCTAAAGCCGATCTTATTATTGCAACAGTTGATACTAAGATAGCGAGCGCAGTTGATATTGGTGGCGCAGAAGATGTATTAACTCAAGCGTATGTTGCTAATAAACAAGGTAATGTGAGTTATGAGCAGTTACTTGCTTACCAGTTACAACAAGCTAAGCAACGAAAAGTAGCGAGTATGTTGATTGCTAAAGGGTCGCCTTACTTATTAACCCCTTATACTAAGCTAGCAGACTCTATTCTAGTGACATTTGACGATAGAATTTATAACAACAGTAATGATATAGCATACAGCCCCGGTTATCAGACGAGTATTGCTATTATGTTAGGTAAGCAAAAAGCATTAGGAGTATTACCGGTTAGTCTACCGAAATATAGCGAGTTATTACTTAACTGATAAAAGAAAGCCCATAAAATACAAAATTTCATGGGCTTTAGTTTTGAATATTCAAGTTTACACTAAATTTGCACTGACGATCACTGTGCTAATTCTAATTAGCACAATCTAATAAAAGGTATCACCTTTATTATGTGCTTGTGGATCTTCGATAAGTTCTTCAAACTCCACTTCAAAATTATTGTTATTGTAAGTATCCGCCATGTAGATTGTTCGGGTTGAGCCATCTATCCAAGTGACAGTGCCGCTACCCTTTCGACTACCGCATTTCATACCTATATGTATCTCATTAAATTCCATGACCTTCCTACCTCCTAATGTTAACACTGATATTTAGACGACGCTATGAATGGTTAGTTCGTTTTTTAACCAATATTTTTAATGTGTCGCTTGTTTTAAAACAAATTCAACTTGGTTGTTTTTTATACTATTCAGGATTCATTATAGAGATAATATTAATCTTTACTAGTGCATTCTAGGGTAAATACTCATTACCAAGGGTGCAACATTTGCTAGCCCCCGTTACCGTTGACATACTGCTTAATAACTTTTTGTCATAAGCAAAGGCCAGCCAGGCAAAAGCTATTGCTTCTAATTGATCTCCATCTATATCTTTTTGATTAGTAAGGAGAAGTTTGTAATTTTTATAGTGTAGAACCAGTTGTTTATCTATGGTATCTTTTAAAATTTTATTATGAGCACCGCCGCCACAAAGGTATATTTTAGTGCTAGCTTCATTATTAGGACTGTGCTGCTTAATTGCGTCAACAATAGTTATCGCTGTTAACGCGGTAAGCGTTGCTTGCACATCTTCATTGCTAATGTGAGTGAAGTTAGTTAGCTGGCGCTTTAGCCATGATAAATGGAAATATTCTCGACCAGTACTTTTGGGATGAGGAAGTTGAAAGTAATTGTCAGATAAAAACAGTGTTAGCAATTCAGCATTAATTTGACCTTTCCTTGCCCAATTACCATTCTCGTCATATTTCGTTTTACTGTGAGGGTTATGTAAGCTAAACCAGTCATCCATCAATGCATTACCTGGGCCTGAATCATAACCACAAACTTCTTGCTTATCAGTTGCAGGTAAAAAAGTAAGATTGGCTATACCGCCTATATTAACAACAAAAACATCAGCGCCATTATCACTGCTCTGACGCTCACTAAAAATGGTTTGATGAAAAGCCGGTACTAACGGAGCTCCTTGTCCTCCTAATGCCATATCTTTGCGGCGAAACTGCCCAATGACACGGATATTCGTCAAGGTTGCTAATGTTTGATTGCAGCCAATTTGTAAAGTAAATGGGTGGGTTATCAGTGGCCTGTGACGAATAGTTTGACCATGGTTACCAATGGCAATAATGTCGGAATAATTCAATTGTTGCTGTATTAAAAAGTTGTTAACTGCAGCGGCAAAGAGTTTTGCTAACTCAACATCTAATGCAAAGGCACGATCAATTTCATTATTAGTAGGATTATAAAGCGACTGAATTTTTTCTGCTGTTTCATTACTATATGCTTGATAGTAACTAGCGTGATGTTTAAGTAGGTTATTCTGATCGAAGGAAACTAAAGCCAAATCAATGCCGTCAGCACTTGTGCCTGACATTAAACCAATATAGTAGGTAGGCGCGTTTGAAGTACTTAATTTTGTATTAATCTTCATTTTTAGGTGTTTGCTCCTCGGCAATACTTACAGCCAAAACGATACGTTTTGAATCGTCCAGCTCTTTTAAACGTTGTTTCGAAATTGTGGTAAATTCAGCTTTAAATTCTTTAGCGATTGGTTTTGAATCAGGCAGTTTTACTGTTCTAGGATTACGGTGTACACCATTAAGTAAAAACTCATAATGTAAGTGAGGTCCTGCAGCCAACCCTGTTGCGCCTACATAACCAATAACTTGCCCCTGTTTTACACGTTGACCTTTTTTAACCGCTCGTTTTGAAAAATGTAAATACTTAGTTACTATGCCATTACCATGCTGGATAAACACATAATTACCATTGTATTTGTTATAAGTTGAATGCGTAACCTTACCATTGCCTGCTGCTACTACTGGAGTACCTGTTTTCGCTGCATAATCAACTCCTCTATGCGCTTTCCAACGCTTTTGTACTGGGTGAAAGCGTTTAGGTGCAAAACTAGAACTAATATACTTAAAGTTTACGGGAGCTCTTAAGAAAGCCTTACGCATACTTTTGCCACCAGGAGTATAATATTCACCATCAGTAAATCTTACTGCTTGAAATGGGTCTTTTTGGTTAATAAATTCGGCAGCTAAAATATTTCCTGTACCAATGTATTCGCCTTCAACATATTTTTTCTCATAAATTACATGAAAACTATCGCCTGCACGTATATCTAAAGCAAAATCTATATCCCAACCAAAAATATTAGCAAGTTCAATAATTTGTCGATCACTTAAGCCGGCAGCTGTTCCTGCATTCCAAAAATTTGAATTAATCGTTCCGTGTGCATAATCTTGTGTAATATCAACAGGTTTACTTTCTTTATGTGATTGATAGCTATCACCGACAAGATTGATATACAAAGTATCTGTTTTTGATAACGGATATTCAAGCGCTGTTATTTTTTGTTCATTATTGGTGGCAATGCGCAGCGTATCGCCGACGTTCATTTTTAGTAGTAGTTTACTGTCTTTCCCTTTAGCACTACTAACAGCATAAGTATCTTGCGCACTAAACCCTAAGCGTTTAAATATTCTTGCTAATGAATCTCCGCTACGAACTTTCACGGTTTGCCAAGACATGTCACTTTGTTGTTCTGAATTTACTGTTGTGGTGAGGTCATTTTCATCGGTTAGTTGGTTTTCTGGTGATGATACAGCGGTAGGGATTTCTATCTCAACCGGTGTGGAAGGTGGTTGTTCAGCTGAAGATTTTTCAGGAATTGCTACTTGGTAACGCTTACCAATCTCAAGGCTTTGCTTATTTGTTTTGTTGGTTAATTCATGCTTACTTGGCAGCAATATTATGAACAATGTTAATATTGATATACTAATAATGATTGCACGATGTTTTTTGGGTAATTGTTTAAAATTTGTCAGTAAGCTAAGAAAAACTTTATGAAGTGTTTTTAATTGTCGTTGTATTATTTGTTGTTTATTCACGGAGATAAGTGTTTACTTTATATTGGTAATAAAAATACGACAATTGTCGCTAATTCATAACAATTTGATTTTATTGGAACGGGGGAAATTAAATCAAATTAGTATCGTCTCGCACTATATCAAAGTTTTTAGCAAAGTTTTCAGAAAAATTTTTATAAAAGTTGTTACAAAAAATGGCTACATCGATTTTTATACTGTTATGTAGCAGATAAAATGAGTAGAATTCAGCCATTGAAATAAATATATAGCTAGCCAATGGAGCTAAAAATGACGGATGTAAGTCAAGCGTTTGCAGAATTGAAGCGCGGTTCAGAAGAAATATTAGTAGAAGAAGAGTTACTCGCAAAACTTAAAGCAGGTAAGCCGTTAAAAATTAAAGCAGGATTTGACCCTACAGCCCCAGATCTACATTTAGGTCACACTGTTTTAATCAATAAATTACGCCAATTTCAACAGCTAGGTCACGATGTTATTTTTCTGATTGGTGATTTTACCGGTATGATAGGTGACCCAACGGGTAAAAATGTTACCCGTAAACCACTTACTAAAGAAGATGTACTCGCCAACGCTGAAACTTATAAAGAGCAAGTGTTTAAAATATTAGACCCAGCTAAAACCACTGTGGCATTTAACTCTACTTGGATGGAAAAATTAGGCGCTGCAGGTATGTTACAGTTAGCTTCCCGTCAAACGGTTGCTCGCATGATGGAGCGTGATGATTTTAAAAAGCGTTATGCCAATGGTCAGGCGATTGCCATACATGAATTTATGTATCCACTTGTGCAGGGCTGGGATTCAGTAGCACTTGAAGCTGATGTTGAGTTAGGCGGCACAGATCAAAAGTTTAACTTGTTGATGGGGCGTGAATTACAGAAGTCTGAAGGGCAACGTCCACAAACTGTATTAATGATGCCTTTACTTGAAGGCTTAGACGGCGTGCAAAAAATGTCTAAGTCATTAGGGAATTATATTGGTATTACTGATAGTCCATCAGATATGTTTGGTAAAATCATGTCAATTTCAGATGTACTTATGTGGCGTTATTATGAGCTATTGAGCTTTAAGCCTTTAGCTGAAATTGAAGGCTATAAAACTGAAATCGAGCAAGGTAAAAACCCACGTGATGTTAAAATTGATTTGGCAAAAGAATTAATAGCACGTTTCCATGATGAAGCAGCAGCAGAAGCGGCTCATCACGAATTTATTAACCGTTTCCAAAAAGGTGCAATGCCAGATGAAATACCAGAGCTTGAATTAGTTGTTGAAGGTGGTGAAATCGCTATAGCTAACTTATTAAAAGAGGCTAACTTAGTTGGCAGTACTTCTGATGCTTATCGTATGATCAAGCAAGGTGCTGCTAAAATCGATGGTGAAAAAATTACCGATAGAAATTTAGTGATCGTAAGCGGTAGTAATGCGATCTATCAAGTTGGTAAACGCAAATTTGCTCGCGTTAGTGTTAAATAACGTTTAAGTTATTACTCCCATCAAATTAAGCCAGTCTGTTGACTGGCTTAATTCTTTTCTTTATTGGCATTTCGCTAAAACTCAGCCGTTAACCGTGTTAATTATCTCATCTAAAGTTAATTTTTTTGATGTTTTAAGTTATATAAGCTTTTATTTTACATAACTTTTTCTTATGATGGGTTTAATAAAGATAATTGATTTAAGAAATCTGGACTAATCGTTTTGATTTGGAATAGTCAACTTAGGGAGTGAAACACAAAACATTATGGCTACTATCGACATTAAAAAATTAAAGAAAATTTCGAGCTATATCATTATTACTCTACTTGTAGGGTGCTATATATTTACGACTCAGTCTCGCGCTGCAACAGTAGAAAACTTCTCTCGTCATCTAGAATACTACGATATGAAAATATCCCCAGATGGTAAGTATTTAGCCGCATCAGTTAATGTTGATGGTGATAAAAGCTTGGTCTTTTTAGATGCTAAAACGTACGAAGTAACATATATACTTAATTCTGGAGGAAAAAACCAAGCTGCTGATTATTATTGGGTCAACAATGAACGTGTAATCATCCAACTAGAGCAGTTACGTGGTTCGTTAGAAGAGCCTATTAACTTAGGTGAACTCTACGCGATTAATTATGACGGTAGAAAAGGGAAAATGATTTTTGGTTACCGTTCAAAAGCAGGCATCGTTTTATCAGGCCATGCAGGATTTTTAATCGATATTTTGGAGGAGGATGATAAAAGTGTTTTAATTTCAAAGCGGCTTTTATCACGTAAATCTGATGTGCTTCCTCAGGTTATTAAGTTAAATGTATATTCAGGTAAAGAAAACCGTTTGAAAACGGCTCCTATTCCTTATAGTCAATTCCTTGTTGATAATAATGGTCAACCACGCTTTGTTGCTGGGGTTGATAACGATTACAACGTTAAGCTTTTTTATTCAAAAGATAGAGATAGTGAATGGCAAGCGTTTGGTGAAGATTTTAATGGTGAATTTACACCGATTTCTTTTTCACCAGATAATGAAAGTATTTATGCATTAAAAGCTGAAAATGGTGAAGCAAAAGGATTATATAAATATAATCTTGCAACAAAAGAAGCAAAGTTGCTTTATAAGAGTAAGCTTGTTGATCCTACTTATATCATTAAATCCAATGTGAATAGTGTTTTTGGTTTACGTTTAGATGAAGATTATCCGAGTTATATTTACCTAGATGAGGATAATGAAGAAGCGAAAATACATAAAGCATTATATGCTGCATTTAAAGGAAGTAAGATTGCCATCACAAGTAAAACAAGAGACGGTAGTACTATTATCGTTAAAGTTAATAGTGATAGAAACCCTGGCTCTTTTTATTCCTTCAATACTAAAACGATGGCAGCAAAGCATTTATTTAAGAGTGCTTCTTGGATTAA
This sequence comes from Colwellia sp. 6_MG-2023, assembly GCF_030547765.1. Taxonomy (NCBI): domain Bacteria; kingdom Pseudomonadati; phylum Pseudomonadota; class Gammaproteobacteria; order Alteromonadales; family Colwelliaceae; genus Colwellia; species Colwellia sp. 6_MG-2023. Next base: position 80,330 of record NZ_JAUOPP010000012.1, read on the forward strand.
ACCTGAAGAAATGTCACCGGTAGAGCCTTTTAGAATAAAAACGCCAGACGGGCTAACGTTAAATGGCTTTTTAACCTTACCTAAAAATAAAGCTAAAAACTTACCAACCGTTGTGCTACCGCATGGGGGGCCACATGCTAGAGATTATTGGGGATATGACCCACAGGTGCAGATGTTAGCTAATGCAGGCTATGTTGTGGTACAAGTTAATTTTCGTGGTTCAGAAGGCTATGGTAAAGCTTTTATGGAAGCGGGCTATAAAAACTGGGGGACTAAAATTCAAGATGATATTTTATTAGCACTCAATTATGCGGTTCAAGAAGGTATTACTGATAAAAATAGAGTTTGTATTTTTGGTACAAGCTTTGGTGGTTACAGTGCTTTACAAAGTGCAGTTAGAACGCCTGAGTTATTTAAATGTGCTATAGGTTATGCCGGTGTATATGACTTGCCAATGCTATACAAAGAAGGTGATATAACGTCGCTTAAATGGGGTGGAGCATTCTTAGATACAACATTAGGTACTGATGTAGAGCAACAACGTGAGAACTCGCCTGTATACCACGTAGATAAATTAAAAGCGCCAGTACTAATTATTCATGGTGAAGATGATCAAAGAGCACCTATTGAGCATGCAGAGAAATTAAAAAAAGCGCTTGATGAACATAAACACCCTTATGAGTGGTTAGTAAAAGATAAAGAAGGTCATGGTTTTTATAATGAAGCTAATATTTTGGAAGCAAATAAGAAAATACTTTCTTTCTTAGAAAAACATATAGGTACATAAGTTAAGTTGTTAAATTACTAACATTATTTAATCTTGTTTAGGTGTTTACCCATATTATATTAAGTATGTAATATGGGTGAAGTCTGAGATAAATTTATCAATGATTAAAGTAATAATTTCAAATCAAAATGAATAAATACTTCAATAATTATCGTTAAGTATTCATTACGGTAAAATCTCAGTGTTATTTAATTAATATAAAACTAAATTAATTTTTCATTTCTAACTTGACGAAAATATCTCTTTTGACTACATTTTATTTAACTATGTATTGAAAGGAGTTGATATGTCGTTATTTAGAAAGGAAGCTATTACCCATCAAAGTACGCGTTTAACCGGCGCTATTACTTTAGCTCAACCATTATCAATTAAGCTAACTGTAACCCTTATAGCTTCTGTAGCTATTGCTATTATTACCTTTCTGTTTAATGCTGAGTATTCTCGTAAAGAAACCGTTCGTGGTTTTTTAATGCCTAGCAAAGGTGTCATTAAAAGCTTTGCTAATCAAAGTGGTACCATAGACAAACTTTGGGTAAAGGAGGGGGATAAGGTTGTTAAAGGACAATCACTTGCTACTATCATAGTTCAGCAAAACAATGGTAAGGGTGTTGATTTAAGTATACAACTTGCCGAACAATTAAATGCCCAAGAAAACTTATTAAGTGATGAAATATCACAACATCAAAGTTTAAAAGTACAAGAGTTATCTAATTTAAAAGATCAAAGAATAGCGTTAAATAATGAAAAAAAATCTCTTGAAAAACAATTAACATTGTCTGAAGAAAAGTTAATATTGTTGAATGAACAACAAGTTAATTTTAATCAATTGAATAAAAAGGGTTACCTATCTAACTTAGAAAAAGATAGTCAACATCAAGCACTGCTTGAAGCAAAGCAAGAAAAACAAAATATAGCGCGTTTATTACTTCAACATCAAAATCAACTCAATCAAGTTGCTTTTAATATTAAAAATATTCCTCAGCAATTTACTTTACGTATAAATAGCTTAAAGCGCCAACAAGCAGACCTGCAACGCCAACTTGCTCAAGTCGCCAGCAATTATAAATACACTATCACGGCGAGTAATAATGGTGTCATTACGGGTATTCAAGTTGTTGAAGGTGAAACACTGTCACAAAGCAAAGCACAATCTACACCTTTGCTGCATATATTGCCGGAAGGTTCTGAGCTGATTGCTGAGCTGTTGTTGCCTACACGTTCAGCTGGCTTTATTCGAGTGGGTAATAATACCCGTTTACGTTTTGATGCTTTTCCTTATCAACGCTTTGGTTTTATCAATAGTGAAATTACGCGTATTGATCAAACATTAATATCCCCTAATGAAGTGCAATTACCTGTATCACTGCAAGAACCGGTTTATCGTTTACGGGCTAAATTGAATCAACAACAAATGCAAGCATTCGGTAAAGCGTTTGATTTGAAAAGCGGTATGTTGTTTGAAGCAGATATTATGCTAGAACAACGCACATTAATTGAATGGTTACTTGAACCTATTTATAGCTTGAAAGGTAGAGTGAGTTAAGTAGCTTGCAAGTAAACCGAAAAGAATTTTTCTATCGAGGGTGTTTAATCTGAATAGCCTTGCTGGAAAATAGAGCGGCTGACTCTAGTAAAGCTTTAGCGAGATCAACTAAAGCCAGCCAGTTAACTGCTAATTTATATGAATAAATTAGCAAATCAACAACCCGATATAACGTCGGATAAATGGAGTATAACATCATGCGTGAATTAAACGTAAATGAAATTGAAGAAACTAACGGAGGGTTTGTATTTGTAGCCCCATTTGCATTAAAAGCAGCTACGTTTGCTGTGTCAGCAGTCGCTGGTGCAGCTAGTGCCGCTATTGCAGAGCACTATGTAAGCTATATGCTAAATTAGGAGGGAGTTATAATGAAAGAACTAACAAGTACGGAATTAGAACAGGTCCATGGTGGTGCTATTTTCCTCGTTCCGGCAGCAGTCTACGTTGGAAAAGCAGTGGGCATAGCTGTCGTAGGAGGTGCTATAGCGGGAGCAACAGCAGCACTTGTGAAATACATACTAAGATAGCCCTAAAAAAAGCTTGCTTAGTTGAATATGAGCAAGCTTTTACCTTTGAACAAGGAACAAAGTATGTTCAGTAGAAGTTGTCCAAAATGCAATAAAAAAATAAGCTTTAAAAGTCGATTTCGGCTGTTTGCTGCAACTACAATTACTTGTAGCCACTGTCAGTCTGTGCTTAAGTTGAATACACTATTTTTTACAATAAACCTATACTTTTCATCAGTTATATCTGGAATATTAATGGCCTATTTATCGATGCAAGTTTGGTCAATTGTTCCAATGATATTTTTAATAAACTCTATAATTTCACTATTTGTTTTCTCATTCGAGGAGGCTGAATATTTAGATTAACTCTTACTAATGAAAGGCATTATAATTCCCTTCTTAGGGAAAAACTATTTAGAGAATAAAGATAACTTATTCCCTATACAGTTAGGCATTTTATCAACAGTTGAGTTATTTTTACTCCTTTAAATCAAGCTTTGTGTTGTTGTCGGTAGCAATTATGGAACGTAAATTAGATTTCTCTATTACAAAATCAGTTCCTCTGATTTTACAAGCAGAAATAGCAGAGTGCGCCCTTGCCTCAATTGCGATGATAGCTTGTTATCACGGTCATCAACTTGATATGCCAGCGATGCGAAAGCGATTTTCTGCTAATTTAAAGGGCATGAACCTTCAACAGCTTATCGAATTAGCTGATAGTCTAGGGTTAGCTAGTCGTGCCTTACAATGCCCTATTGATGAAGTGCATAAATTAGCAACCCCTTGTATTTTACATTGGGATTTAAATCATTTTGTGGTGTTGACCAAAGTTTCTGGTAAAGGCTCTCACCCAACGAAAGGCGCTAAATTTTATATAAACGATCCCGCAGTTGGAAAACGTACATTAAATACAGAAGAATTTAGCAAACACTTTACCGGTATTTGTTTGGAGTTGACTCCCACCAGTAAATTCGAAGTAAAAGAAGAGCAAGCGCAAATGAAGTTCACCCAGTTGTGGAGTTCAATGTCAGGTTTAAAAGCAGGGCTTATTAAGCTGATTGCTTTATCGCTTGTTCTGCAATTATTTGCCTTAATGACGCCTTATTATATGCAATGGGTGGTTGATGAAGTATTAATAAGCTTTGATGAACCATTACTGACTGTATTGGCTATTGGCTTTGCGTTAATTACTGTTATTTCTGTAATAACCAATGCCGTACGTAGTTGGTTAATATTACGACTTTCAAGCTTGCTTAATATGCAAATGGGGGTAAACCTCCTTAGGCATTTGCTACGTTTACCAATGAATTATTTTGAGTCACGTCATATTGGTGACATAGTGTCTCGTTTTGGTTCATTAGCTCAAATTCGTGAGCGTATTACCACAGGTTTTGTTGAAACACTTGTCGATGGTGTGATGGCTATCACCGTACTGATCATGATGGCGTTTTATTCATTGAAACTGACTGCAGTAGTTCTTGCTGCAATAGCATTATATACCATAGTGCGTTTAGCATTGTATCGTCCATTGCATCAGGCTACTGAAGAGATGATTCAAAATTCAGCAAAGGAGCAATCAAACTTTTTAGAGAATATTCGTGGCATGCAAACCATTAAGTTGTTTGGTAATGAGTCACAACGGCAAGGTGTTTGGCAAAACCGTTATGCTGAAGTGATTAATAGTGAAATCCGTTTAGGACGTTTAAATATTAGTTTTGAGTCGTTTAATAAGCTTTTATTTGGTTTAGAAAATGTATTGGTAATCTATTTTGCTGCTCTTATGGTAATGGCGAATAGCTTGTCAGTGGGTATGCTCTTAGCCTTTATTGCTTATAAAGGTCAATTAACACAACGATTTGCTAATCTTATCGAGCAAATTATTCAATTTAAAATGATGCGTTTACACCTTGATCGTATTGCTGATATTGCGTTAACAGAGCAAGAGACTAATCGAGAAGGTGGAGCTACTTTTTCAAATAGTGGAGGTCAAGAGCCAAAAGGCCAATTAACGCTTGAAAATATCTGTTTTAGTTACAGCGATGATCAAACACCTATTTTGAATAAAGTTAACTTAACCCTTGATGCGGGTGATTCTATTGCTATTACAGGCCCATCAGGGGCAGGTAAAACTACGTTAATGAAAATTATGTTAGGTTTATTGCAACCTACCTCTGGTAAGGTTTACCTTGATGGTAAAGACATTACCCAAGTAGGCCTTAAAAACTACCGTAAAAAAATAGCGGCAGTGATGCAGGACGATACACTTCTTGCTGGCTCTATAGCTGATAATATTAGTTTTTTTGATCCGCAGCCAAATTATTTAAAAATTGAACAGTGTGCTCACTTAGCTGCTATCCATGAAGATATTAATAAAATGACTATGGGATATAATTCTTTGGTTGGTGATATGGGGTCTAATTTATCTGGTGGCCAAATTCAGCGTTTATTGCTTGCTCGTGCGCTTTATCAATCTCCATGTGTTTTATTTATGGACGAAGCAACGAGCCATTTGGATAAAGAGAATGAAGCTAAAATTAGTGAACAAATTCAGCATTTATCTGTGACTCGAATTATGATCGCTCACAGAGAAGAAACGATCAATATGGCTAAAAAAGTCTATGTATTAAATAATGGATCTTTAGTGAATGGTTAAAGAAAAAACTAGTATTCAAATTATTACCTTAGGTAAAACTGCAAAAGTACAGCCATTAGGTATTTACCTATAAATTATTGAATGGTGCTGGCCTAATATTTTTAGGTGTTAATATTAGGCCAACATTTATACTGTTAACTAAAGAAAATTACTATAAACCCAGTACTTTTTTACCTTGTTTAAAGACTATATCAACAGGGATTTTAGCACTTTCTAAGCGAGCTAAATCGGCCGCTAATGTTTCACTAATAACCCCCTTAGTCGCAACTAATTGTTCAACACCTTTGTAATCACCTGTGCCTTGCAAAGTTAAAATAAGCTCAGATAAAGAGTTAATCGCATCGCTCATTTTATCTATGTTCACGCTATATAACCCTTGTTCATTACGACTGAAAGCGCCTTGCTCTTGGAAGTAGTTAAAGCGAACCATGTTTGCCTTGCCGTGTGCTGAACTTGCGCCAAAGCGAACTGAGCGAAATATGCCAGCCATAAAGGTTGTGTAGTACTCTTCAAGCTTACCTTCGGTAATAACGCCTTTATCTAACAGCTGGCGTATCATGTATAAGCCTAAAATATCTGCTTTACCTTCTTCTAATGCACTAGCATGTTCTTTTAATGATTGGCGTACAGTACCTTTGTCGTTGATGGTATTTTTGATACCTAAACCATGAGCAACTTCATGAAACATGGTGTTAGCAAAGAAGCCTGTGAAAGTAACATTTTTACGTTGCTCAGGTACAATTAAGGTGTCAGCGATTGGGAGCATAATAGTATCAAACTTAGCACGCATCGCATTTTTAAGCTGTAAACGACGAGTTCCTTTTTTCAGCTGAACTTGTTCGTCATTAGGTAAATTAATTGCGATGGTTTTGCTACCAGCGTTTGAATGACCAGCATAATATATTACATCGTAAGCATTTAAATCAGCATCAGAGCCAGGTACTTCGGCTTTAAACTCATTTGATACGGGTAACTCTTTTTGTAGTTCAGGTAAATATTGTGCATATTTAGCGAGCTTTTCGCTCCATGTTAAATCTTTAATTAATACATATGATTCAAATGCCGCACGGTAACCGTATAATTGGTCTTCGTAAGTTTCGATTGGCCCAATAACAACATCTATCGGGTTGTTTTTCATATCCATCCAAGCAAAGTTTGAAGCCTGATATTCATCAGTTCTCAGCGCCTCTGCTCGCATTGTAAGATAATTTGCAAACTCTTTATCATCAGCTAAAGTGGCAGCTTTTTCTAAAATTGCTGCTGCACGAATAATCTCATCACTATACATTTCTGAGTAAGCCACTGTAAGTAAATTTCCGCTATCATCACGATCAATAATAGAATATAAGCCATCTTTTTTAGCTAACGTTGCTTTTTCAAATTCGGCTTTAGTCATATTTTTTGGGTAAAACTCTGCACCCTCAGCTTTAGCATCATTTTGTGTTAAAAAAACCTTATCTCCATCTAATCTATCCCAAGGACCGTAATTTATTTCGGCGAAACGACGAACTTTTTCATTCTTAATTGAAGCAAGAAAGGCATTTTTATCTTGTGAAAAAGCTTGTTGCCAAAATAGATCATCCATAATTTTAGAAGCATCAATTAATAAAGCTAACATTTTTTTTTGGTTATCAGATAGGTGACTTAAATCAGCAGAAAGTGTGACTTCTTTGTAAATATCTAAACGATCTTCAAATCCAGGCAATAATTGCGGAGCTGTTTCATTTACTACAGTGTTAGATGTATTCGATTCACTATTACAAGCGCTTAGTGATGTAAGAGTCACTATCACTATCGCAGCAATTTTGGTGAATTTTGTTGTTAAGTGTGATTTTTTTAGCAAAGTCATTATCGTTCTCAATGGTGAGTTAGCATCTTAGTTGGCAAAGAGACTAAAAAAAATAGACTCAAAGTGCAAGAGAACAGCGAAATTAAATACAATTAGTGTGTAAAGTTAGGGAGTATATGGATTTTTGGCATAAAAAAACCGACAAAAAAGTCGGTTTTTTACGTTTACCTTATAAATGATCTACTAAATCAATTCTAAGGTAATAATTTTTCATAAAATAATGCGCATTACTTATAAAATATTATAAAGCTTTAACTGCAGCATTCAAACGGCTCTTACTACGAGCTGCTTTGTTTTTATGAATAAGACCTTTAGATGCATAACGATCTAAAATTGGTGTTGCAGCAGCTAGTTCTTTCGTTGCTACTTCTTTGTCACCAGATTCAATAGCTGTGTTTACTTTTTTAAGTAAAGTACGCATCATTGAACGACGACTTGCATTATTTTGACGGCGCTTTTCAGATTGTACTGCGCGCTTCTTAGCTTGCTTTGAGTTAGCCAAGGTGACTCCTAAAGTATGTAATATATAAGCTTAAATTTAAGGCGACGAAATATGCCTGTTTTTTAGCTGATTGTCAAATGTTTAATTGCCTACTTAATAAAATAATCAATAATTTTTTTAAAAAATAGTAAAAGTGCAATTACAAAGAATATTGTTGGTTTTGTTACCCGTTAAAAATTAAACAAGCAGTTAACCAAATATGTTGTGAACAATGCTAAGTATACATTGTTTAAATGGGTAAAATCATCACATAATAGTAATTATTTTTAGTTACTTATTTTGTTGTTTAGGTTGCACGTTATTTTTACTGCTTAACCGAACAATAAAAGTGGGCGTTTGTTATGTATTATAAGGGTTTTGTTTTTGAGTAAAAAGTTAATTAAATCAGGGGCTATTGTCAGTTTTATGACCTTGGTTTCACGTGTTCTAGGTCTAGTTCGAGATGTTGTTATTGCTAACTTAATGGGAGCAGGAGCGATGGCGGATGTTTTTTTATTCGCCAATAAAATACCTAACTTTTTTAGGCGTCTTTTTGCAGAGGGTGCTTTTGCACAAGCTTTTGTTCCTGTCTTAAGTGAATATCACTCTCAAGATGAAAAAAATTCACTGCGACAGAATACCAATAACGCCCTGATGAATGCCAAAGTTTCTCTTGATGAAACACGACGCTTAATAGCACAAGTTTCGGGTACTTTAGGCGTGATAATTACCTTAGTGACCTTGTTCGGTATGTTAGCTTCTCCTTTATTTGTTGTTTTATTTGGTGGCGGTTGGTTTATTGAATGGTTAAATAGTGGACCAGAGAGTGTCGGCGGTGAGAAATTTGAATTAGCAGCCAGTTTATTAAAAGTAACATTCCCTTATTTATGGTTTATTAGTTTTACTGCACTTGCTGGCGCTGTTTTAAATACTATGGGTAAGTTTGCTGTTGCAGCATTTACACCGGTTTTACTCAATATTGTTATTATTTTAATGGCAATATATGGTGCTGAATATACAGACAGTCCCGCTTATGCACTAGCTTGGGGAGTATTTATTGGAGGCTTAATTCAATTTTTATTTCAAATTCCTTTTTTGTATAAAGCAGGCGTTTTAGTAAAGCCTTGTTGGTCATGGCATAGCAAAGGTGTTACTAAAATTAGAAAGCTGATTGTTCCGGCATTATTTGGCGTTTCTGTTACGCAAATTAATTTATTACTTGATACGTTAATTGCTAGTTTTTTGATAACCGGCTCTATTAGTTGGTTATATTATGCTGATAGATTATTAGAATTTCCATTAGGTTTGTTTGGCATTGGTATTGCCACGGTTGTATTGCCAAGCTTATCAAAACTTCATAGCAATAATGACCCTAAGCAGTTTAGTGCTACGTTAGACTGGGGGATTAAGGTAATAAGCTTTTTTGGCTGGCCTGCTTTGGCTGGTTTAATGGTATTGGCACAACCGATAATTATGGTGCTTTTCATGCGAGGCGAATTTAGTCAAGCAGATGTTTTACAAGTTTCTATGGCTTTATTTGCCTACCTTTCTGGTTTATTGAGTTTTATGTTTATTAAAGTATTAGCGCCAGGATATTATGCTAGGCAAGATACTAAAACACCGGTAAAAATAGGAATAAAAGCGATGGTAGCCAATATGGCTTTTAACCTGATGCTAGCGCCATTTTTTGGTTTTGTTGGTTTGGCTATCGCAACAACCTTGTCTGCAACACTCAATGCTTGGATGTTGTACCGAGGTTTGAAGCAAGCTAAAATTTATCATTTAGCAAAAAGCACTAAAATATTTATGGGGAAATTAATTTTCGCAGCAAGTGTTATGGCGTTAGTTGTTCATCAGTTATCAAATGATTTTGAGGTGTGGCTTAATATGACCTTTTTTGAACAAGTTACACAACTAGTGCTTTGTATCAGTGTTGGTTGTTTAAGCTACTTTATTATGATTTTTGTGTTAGGTGTTCGTTTTAAAGACTTTAAAGTAGAAAGTTAACTTGAAGTTAAATTATACGTAACATAAAAGTGTAAAAATAAAGCAGGCTAGCTACTGATTATTATCACACTTTAATATATAATTCGGCGATTTATTTTTATAAACAGTCGATATAAAGGTTTTTATTTAAGACTTCAGGCCTGTTATTACATTCTATGTTTTATCATGCCTATAACGGAGCATTGCTTTGTGTTTTAATCTTTATATAGGTATTAATTGGTACTGTTTTTTTTTGTTCCTTAAAGGTGAAGTCAAGAATAATGCAGTTAGTTCGCGGTATACATAATATTCAACCAAGTGATCATGGTTGTGTATTAACTATAGGTAATTTTGATGGTGTTCATAAAGGTCACCAACGCGTTATTTCAGCATTAGTTGCTAGAGCTAAAGCCCTTAACTGTGTTGCGGCTGTTTTGGTATTTGAACCACAGCCTCAAGAAGTGTTTGCTCAAGATAAAGCGCCAGCAAGGTTGTGCCGATTAAGAGATAAATATTCATTATTATCAAAATTAGGTGTACAACGCCTTATTTGTGTTAACTTTACTATGAAATTTGCTAACCAAAGTGCAGAGCAGTTTATTGAGCACTTATTGGTTGAAAAATTAGGCATAAAACATTTAATTGTCGGTGATGACTTCCACTTTGGTAAAGATCGTATTGGTGATTTTTCAATGTTGGCGCAGGCGGGCAAAAAATTTGGTTTTGAAGTCACAGACACCGCTAGTTGTAAAATGGAAAACTGCCGAGTTAGCAGTACAGCGATTAGAGCTGCATTAGATAAAGATGACCTTGCTAACGTTGAAAATATGCTGGGGAGACCATATTCAATTATAGGTAAAGTCTTTCACGGTGATAAACGTGGCAGACAATTAGGTTTTCCTACAGCAAATGTTTTACTAAAAAGGCATAATTCGCCTCTAACTGGTGTTTTTGCGGTAAAGATCAAAACTCTTGGTGGTCTTTTTAATGGTGTCGCTAATATTGGTGCTAGACCGACGGTTAATGGTATTCGAGAACAGTTAGAAGTACATATTTTTGATTTTAGCGATGACATTTATGGTCAGTGCATTGAAGTAATAATTATAAAAAAACTTCGTCAAGTGATGAAGTTTGAAAACTTAGCTGCGTTAACAGCGCAAATTAAGTTAGATAGTGAACAAGCGAAAGATGTGTTTGAAAAATAAATAATGTAGGTTAGGCATATGTGCCTGACAATTTAAAAAATTAATAATCGGATAATGATTTAAATGAGTGATTACAAACAAACCTTGAATTTGCCTGCAACGACTTTTGCAATGAAAGGCAATATGGCAAACCGTGAACCTAATATGCTCAAAGAGTGGGCTGAGAAAGACTTGTACGGAAAAATTCGTGCAGCAAAAAAAGGTAAGAAATCATTCATTTTGCATGATGGCCCTCCGTATGCCAATGGTGATATTCATATTGGTCACTCCGTAAACAAAATTCTTAAAGATATTATTGTTAAATCAAAAACATTATCTGATTTCAATGCACCTTATGTGCCTGGTTGGGATTGCCATGGTTTACCAATTGAACTGATGGTTGAGAAAAAAGTAGGTAAACCTGGTCATAAAGTTTCTGCTAGTGTCTTTCGTGAAAAATGTCGTGAATATGCTGCTAAACAGGTGAGTGCTCAACGCGAAGATTTTAAACGCTTGGGTGTGTTTGCTGATTGGGACAAACCTTATCGTACAATGGACTTTGACACTGAAGCGAATATTATTCGCTCATTAGGCAAAATTGCTGAAAATGGACATTTACATCAAGGCTTTAAACCAGTGCATTGGTGTACGGATTGTGGATCATCTCTGGCAGAAGCCGAAGTAGAATATAAAGATAAACAATCACCAGCAATTGATGTGAAATTTACCGCGGTAGATCAAAGTATTGCTGATAAATTTAAGCAAACTGATGAATCATCAGAGCAAGGCGAAGGCACTATTTCGGTTGTTATCTGGACAACAACACCTTGGACCTTACCGGCTAACCGTGCGGTTGCTGTGCATACTGATGTTGAATATACTTTAGTACAATGTGAAACTGAGCAAGGAAAAGAGCGCTTTATTTTAGCTTCAGACCTTGTAAATGCTTGTATGGAGCGTTTTGGTATTGATAAATATCATGCGTTGGGTTTCTGTAAAGGTGCTGAACTAGAGTTAGTGCAACTTAAACATCCATTTTATGATTTTACTGTTCCTGTTGTTTTAGGTGAACATGTTACTACTGATTCAGGTACCGGTTGTGTTCATACGGCACCAGGTCATGGTGTAGAAGATTTTGTTGTTGGCAAGCTGTACAACTTAGAAGTGGCAAATCCTGTAGGAGCAAACGGTGTTTACTTAGAAGATACGCCATTATTTGCTGGGCAGCATGTATTTAAAGCGAATGCGAATGTTGTTGAAACGTTGAAAGAACATGGCACATTAGTGCATCACCATGCGTTAGAGCATTCTTATCCACATTGCTGGCGTCACAAAACACCACTAATTTTCCGTGCAACACCACAATGGTTTATCAGCATGGATAAAAAAGGTTTACGTCAAGATTCACTTAAAGAAATTGAAAAAACACAATGGATTCCTGATTGGGGTCAACGTCGTATTGAGTCTATGGTTGAAGGTCGTCCAGATTGGTGTATTTCGCGTCAACGTACGTGGGGTGTGCCGATGGCATTATTTATTCATCAAGATACCGGCGCGTTACATCCTCGTAGTATTGAATTAATTGAAACCGTTGCAAAACGTGTGGAAGAAAAAGGTATTCAAGCATGGTTTGACTTAGAAGCTGAAGAGCTTATTGGTAATGACGCTCAAGAATACATCAAAGTACCAGACACCTTAGATGTATGGTTTGACTCAGGCACTACTCATTTCTCTGTCGTTAATGCTCGTGAAGAGTTTGACGGTATTGCTGATTTATACCTTGAAGGCTCTGACCAACATCGTGGTTGGTTTATGTCATCAATGATTTCTTCAGTAGCAATGAATGGAAAGGCTCCGTATAAACAAGTACTTACACACGGATTTGTAGTTGATGCTAACGGTCATAAAATGTCTAAGTCGTTAGGAAATGTCATTACACCAAAAGAGATTACTAATACATTAGGTGCAGATATTTTACGTTTATGGACAGCATCAGTAAATTACACGCAAGAAATTACTGCGGGCGATGAAATATTCAAACGTCAAGCGGACGCATATCGTCGTATTCGTAATACATCACGTTTTCTATTGTCTAACTTAAATGGTTTTGAACCAGCACAGCATTCTGTGGCTTTTGAAGATATGGTTGCGTTAGATCGCTGGGTTGTAGATAAAGCTGCTCATTTACAGACAGAAATTATTAATGCATACAATGAATATGAATTTCATATAGTTGCGCACAAAATTATGAACTTTTGTACTAATGAGTTGGGCGGGTTCTACTTAGACATCATCAAAGATAGACAATATACAGCTAAAGCTGATTCAAATGCACGTCGCTCATGTCAAACAGCAATGTATTTAATTGCTGAAGCTATGACAGCTTGGATGGCACCTATTTTATCGTTTACCGCACAAGAAATTTGGCAAGCACTACCAACGCCAGTTAGTGGTAAACGTGATGAATTCGTTTTTACAGGTGTTTGGTTTGACGGTTTAGAAACTATGCCAACAGATATGGCGTTAGGAAACGATTTTTGGAGTGAATTATTACTTGTTCGTTCAGAAGTTAATCGCGCATTAGAGCTGGCCCGTAAAGAGAAAATTGTAGGTAAAGCATTAGAAGCACAAGTAACGTTATATGCGACGGCTGATTTAGCTGAAAAGCTTACTAAGCTTGGTGAAGAGTTACGTTTTGTGTTAATTACCTCAAAAGTTAATGTTGATGTCGTCACCGATGCTAGTCAGGTACCTGAAGGCGCTAATTCAACTGACGTTGAAGGTTTATGGTTATCGGTAGCAGCAGCTGAAGGCAGTAAATGTGATCGTTGTTGGCATGTTACTGAAGATGTTGGTGTAAATGATGCTCATCCTGAACTTTGTCAGCGTTGTGTGACTAATGTTGATGGCGCAGGTGAAGTTAGAAAATATGCATAATATTATTTCCGCTTTCAACAATTCAGGTTTGCGTTGGCTTTGGCTAACGCTACTTTGTTTAGTATTAGATCAAGTGTCTAAACAATTAGTAGTAGGCTCATTTAATCTTTATGAATCAGTAAATATATTACCATTTTTCAACCTGACCTATGTTCACAACCCTGGTGCAGCTTTTAGCTTTTTGGCAAATCAGGGCGGTTGGCAACGGTGGTTTTTTACGGTTATTGCCGCTATTGCTAGTTTAGTATTTATAATCTGGCTTGCTAAAACGCCTAAATCACACACTATTTTAAGTATCGCTTTCGCGTTAATGTTAAGTGGTGCTGTAGGAAACCTTATCGATAGAGCTCTGTTTGGTTATGTTATCGACTTTTTAGATTTTCATTGGTCAGGGTATCATTTTCCCGCTTTTAACTTTGCCGATTCTATGATATTTATTGGCGCAGCGTTAATGATTCTTGACTCATTTTTTACAAAAAATGAAGATTCAGCATAGCTTGAAATATTCTCCGACAAAGACTTAATAGAAGATAAATAATGACAATTGAAAAAATAATTCAAGCTGACTCTAGTATTTTAGTACATATCACTATGAAATTGAGTGATGGTTCAGCTGCTGATAGCACAAAAGTAAACAATAAGCCGGCTAAAATTATTATGGGAGACCAGAGTATTTCTGCGGCTTTTGAAGCACAATTATTAGGCATGTCAGTAGGCAGTAGTAAAGAATTTACGCTTGAAGCTGTTGATGCTTTTGGTGAAACGAATCCTGATAATATTCATTATATGGATATTGATAAGTTTTCTGCTGAAGTACCTGCGAAAGTTGGTAATATCATTACTTTTTCTCAGCCCGGTGGTGAATTACCAGGCATGATTAAAGAAGTTAATGGCAGCTCAGTTACTATTGATTTTAATCATCCATTAGCTGGTCAGCCAGTCACCTTTGTTATTGATTTGGTTGAAATACTATAATAAGTTGGTATTCCAACGGACAGAGAATTGTATGAAAATTATTTTAGCAAATCCCCGTGGCTTTTGTGCCGGCGTAGACCGTGCTATTAGCATTGTTGATCGAGCGTTAGATTTATTTGGTGCACCTATTTATGTTCGCCACGAGGTTGTACATAATAAATTTGTCGTTGATGGTCTTAAAAATCGAGGGGCTATTTTTATTGATGAAATTCATGAAGTCCCTGATGATAACACTGTTATTTTTAGTGCTCACGGTGTTTCAAAGGCTGTTCGTAAAGAGGCTAAATCACGTGACTTAAAAGTGTTTGATGCCACTTGTCCATTAGTCACTAAAGTGCATATGGAAGTATCACGTGTAAGTAGAAAAAATATTGAGTGTGTACTGATTGGTCATCAAGGTCACCCTGAAGTTGAGGGGACTATGGGACAATATGATAGCGAAACTGCAGGCATATACCTTGTTGAATCGACAGAAGATGTATTAAAACTCGAAGTAAAAAATCCTGAAAAGTTATACTACTGTAGCCAAACCACTTTATCAGTAGATGATACTTCAGCTGTAATTGATGCATTAAGAGAAAGATTTCCACTGATTGAAGGGCCTCGTAAGGATGATATTTGTTATGCAACACAAAACCGCCAAGATGCGGTGCGTGCTATTGCAGATCAAGTTGACTTACTATTAGTCGTGGGTGCTAAAAACAGCTCTAACTCCAATCGTTTAAGAGAAGTTTCTGAGAAAATGGGAACGACGTCTTATTTAATCGATACTGCGGATGATATTGCAACATCATGGCTCGATGGCGTTAATTCTATCGGTGTTACTGCCGGCGCTTCTGCACCAGCTATACTCGTTACACAAGTTATTGATGCACTAAAAAGCTTGGGTGGTCATGAAGTTAAAGAATTTCCTGGGCGTAAAGAGAATATTGTATTTGCAGTACCTGTAGAATTACGTTAATCTTGGTTTGATTATAATTTAACCATTGTAATGCGGTTGCTATATTTAAGTTAATTTGAATATAGCAACCACTATAATATACAAGATATATTATTTATGTATTGTTAATAAGCTTATATAAATAATAAAAGTATAAGGGTTAGTGTTGTTCATAGTAAAAATTTTTTAACAAAATTGAATATCTAAATCCCCTTTAGCTATTAAAAACTAAGATTAACTGTTTTTATCTTAAAAAATTGTATAACCTTAGAGTTAAGTACTGTCTTTTAAAAGTAATTACTTTAATAATACTTCTATAAAATAGAAGGTTAACAAAGTTAAAAATATATTTTACTAAAAGAACTTTTTCACATCCCCCCAACTGAAAAGCACTTTTTTCAAATCTGTTTTATTACAGTTTTGCTGTCATATACTTTTTATACCCGACAATATGAAGCTAACATATAAAGAGAAAGTCGATGCCACAACGAATCAATGATAAATATCGTTATAGTAAAAAAAGTAAGAATAAAGGTATGACTTTTATCGAAGTTTTAGTTGCCTTAGTTATTATGGTTACCGGTATTCTCGGGGCCGTTGCTATGCAAGCGACAGCTAAGAAATCAAGCTTTGATGCTATGCAGCGTTCATTAGCCTCTAGCTTAGCACAAGATATTATTGAAAGAATTAGAGGCAATAATAGTAGTGCTTTATCGTTATATGCCGCCAATAGCCCTTACGGCTCTGGTAAAATCACCTCTTCACCAACGTGTAATTCGCCTGCCTCGTTATGCAGTCCAGCGGAAATGGTTACTCATGATCTTTTTGGTTGGGAGCAAGCATTAATGGGGGCTAATGCGCTCAAGGCTACGAATAAGGTTGGTGGATTAGTTGGAGGAATTGGTTGCATCACTGTGGTAGGAAACTCCGTTAAAGTTGTGATCACATGGCAAGGTAAAATTGAAACTATAGATTCTGCCAATGCTGAAGCGTGTGGTAGTGCAAATGATAGTGCTCGTCGTCAAGTCGTGGTAGATGCTTTTATCATATAGCTAGCTATAATAATTGTTAATAACAAATAAGTTTAAAGTTGAGACATTAGTAAATGAAAATCAAAAAAAACAAACAAGGTCTTAGCGTAAATCAAATGGCTAAACTAGGAAGGAAATATCAGTCTGGTTTTAGTTTGGTTGAAGTGTTTGTTGCTTTAATTATTGGTTTAGTTATTTTTGCGGGCGTTTTAAGTGTATTTGTTGGAATGAGAACCACAACGAGTGAAACATCAAGTTATGGTGAGTTACAAGAAAATGGCCGCTTTGCAATTAGTGTGTTAACTGATGATTTATTGAGGCAAGATTTTTGGGGGGATTATATCGGCTTTGTTGACCTTTCTCGTATTAGCTCTACGTTAGCTGCTCCCGTAGGAGAGTGTGTAGGAGGAGGTATAAATAATGGTACATTTCCTTTAGCTGTCGGGCACTTTAGAACGCTTTGGGGAGAAACGGCAACGAGTGCAAAAATATTATCGGGATGCCGAGAGGATGCCAAAATAGGCTCTGATATATTACAGCTTAAACGTGTTGTATCGACACCATTAGCGTTAACTGCTGGGGATGTAGCACCTGCTGGTAATTATTATTTTGTAAGTAATATGAATACTGGTGTTATCTTTTCGGCTGGTATTGTTCCTAATATAGAAGGCTCTCAAGTTTGGGAATATCAGCATCATATTTATTATGTTAGAGAAGAAACCCACGGTAGTAATACTGTACCTGTGTTAATGCAAGGGAGATTAGCAAATACTCTGTCTTTTGCTCCTATTATTGATGGTATTGAACTAGTTCGCTTTGAATATGGAGTCGATATGGAAACCGATCCGACAGATCCAGGATATGGTATTGTTAATGCTTACATTCCAGCAACGAGTATGACGGACGAACTATGGAATAATGCCGCAAGTCGCATAATATCAGTTAAAGTATATGTTTTGGCACGTAGTATTCTAGAAGATAAAAAATATACTAATACAAATACTTATAAATTAGGTAACCTTACTTATACTGTTAATGATAATTATCGTCGCTTGCTTTTTAGCTCAACAGTAACTTTGTATAACGCTGGTATGGATATATGGTAATTTTCCACAACTGAATTAACCTATAGTGACAACAAAAATAATTTAAGTAGGTCATTTATATGCATAATATAGATAGAATAAATAAATATGGTAACGCGAGAAAACAACAAGGTGTGGTGTTAATTGTCTCTTTAGTTTTTCTTGTTGCATTAACAGCTGTAGCTGCTGCCTTAATGCAAAATACGACAACTGATATGAAAATGTCAGGTGCTAGTGAAGAAAAAGTTGTTGCTGTTCAGGAAGCAATCAGTGCGATAGATGAAATTATTTTTAATCAAGTATCGCCGGGGTCAACAAATGAATTTGCCGCGTCTCTTGCTACCTTTAAAGATGAAGATGACAATGTACAAAAAGTAAAACAGATAGAAGCAGAAATGCCAACATTATGGGATTCAGAAAAGTTTGATCCTCCAGAGCTTGATATTACCAATAACAAATATATGCTTGAAGCTGATTGTCCTAACTCTAAATTAGCTTCTTCAACGCAAGTGTTTACTTGTAACATGCTAAAGGTTCAAGTAAATAGGAAATATGGCCGTAATAATACTAGTGTAGTTAACGTTAACTCAGGCATAGCGCAACAGCTTTTAAGATAGATGCAGTTACCGTTTTAAAGATGGTGTATTTCTTATTGCTTAAGGAAGAAAGATGAAAAAATTTATAGTGGCAGTACTCTTACTTTTAATTACTAATTTTTCTTTTAGTGAAGATATAGAGCTTTATATAAGTGATAGCGTCAAAGAAACGAAAAAACGACCTCAAGTTCTAATTATTTTTGATAATTCAGGCAGTATGAGCACGCGTGAATTGGTAAAAAACTCGTACGATCCGAATATAAATTACCCTGCTGTTAGTGGTTATACAAAAATATCAGGTAGTTACATTTACTATAGTAAAGGTCAAACTGATATTGACGATATGCCAATAGCAGATGATAGTAATGAAAAACGAAAATTTCCTCTGAGCATTAGTAATTGTAAAGTGGCGCAAGATATTATTGATGAATATGGTTATTATACTGGCCACGTTAGAGAGTATCAGTTTCAAGGGAACTCAGGTCGTTGGAGTGAGCTAAATGAGACTGACGGTACTGGCATTGTTATTACTGATTGTGAAGATGATGTAGAAGCGATAAATAATAACAATAAGAATTACTTAAGAGGTAGTGCGACAACAGCATTACCGTCAGGTTTTCCTATTGATGGTGAAGGTGATTCAACTAATCCTATCTTTTATACAGCAAATGTTGGTGATAGCAATATTGAATGGTCTGGCTCACTAGTAACCTTGTATAGCGATAATTATTTACGCTGGTACCATAGTGATGAGATAGCAACAAGTAGAAAAGAGCGTATTGCAATAGCGCAAGAAAGTGTTACCAACTTGATTAACTCTTCTCCAAATGTTGATTTTGGCTTACAAGTTTTTAATCATAATGCCACAAAAGAAAACTCCCGAGATGGTGGACGTATAGTTTTCGGCATCCAAACCTCTACTGTTTCAAGTCGAACAACTTTACTCGATATCATCAACAATCAACTTGATCCAGAAAATAATACGCCTTTGTGTGAGACTTTATATGAAGCATCACGTTATTTTGGCGGTAAAAGTGTTTATTATGGTGATAACGATAGTAATCGTTCTTCTTATACTGCGAACACCCCCCCTCGGGATACTACTATAGAAACAAGCAGTAAAATTTATAAATCTCCTTTTACTTCTTGTAGTGATAAAGCCTACGTTATTCTTATTACCGATGGAGCACCAACACTTGATACTGCAGCAAATGATGAAGTGAAAGCACTAGGTACTGCTGATAGTTATCCCATGTCGGAATTTGATGGTAATTATCTAGCTGCTCTTGCAGGTTGGATGAATAATAATGATGTCAATGCAACTGTTGATGGTAAACAAACTGTAACCACATACACCATAGGTTTTAGCCAAGGCGCGGAAGCGGCTGAACCTCTTTTAAGAGAAACAGCCAATCTCGGTGGGGGAAAATATTTTCCGGCACAGGATACTGCGAGTTTAACTGCAGCATTAACTAATGTATTAGCTAATTTAGAGCCGAGCAATAACAGCTTAACATCAGCTTCAGTTGCCGCGAATAACTTTGATCGTACCGAAACACTAGACTCTGTTTATTATGCGATGTTTCAACCTGATAGAGGGCCAAGATGGCAAGGGAATCTGAAAAAATATAAGGTTGAAGGGGGAGTACAAGTAGGTAAAAGTGGCAATGTAGCTATTGACGACTCTACAGGGCACTTCTCTTCTAACGTGACAAGTTATTGGTCAGACAGTAGAGATGGAGCTCAAGTAGGTGAGGGGGGCGTAGCAGAGATGTTACGTAATAAAACTGATCGATTAGTCTATAGTGATATTGGTGTTTCCAATGCGCTAGTGGAACTAACCGCTACCAATAAGTTAAGCCATTTTGGCACAGAGCAGGATTATGCAGATTTTCTTGGTGTTGATGTTTTAGAGTCTGATGATTATTTCAATTGGAATTTAGGTATCGATGTTGATGATGAGGACAAAGATGGCGATAAAACCGATATGCGTAGTGATGTTTTTGGTGATCCGCTTCATTCGAATCCTTTAGTTATCAACTACGGTAACAAAATACATATACTTATTGGGACTAACTCAGGTGCTTTGCACATGTTTGAGGATACTGGCGATAACGTCGATGAAACATGGGCCTTTATGCCCAAAGAGTTTTTTCCTAATATTAAAACCTTGCGCAATAATTCAACTAGTGATGATAAAGTTTACGGTGTCGATGGGAAGATTACTTCCTATATTGACGATAAAGACGGTGATGGGATTATTGAATCGGGAGATAGAGTATGGATCTTCTTTGGCTTACGCCGAGGAGGTTCTTCTTATTACGCTATTGATATAAGTAATCCTAGTTCACCTCGGTTAATGTGGCGTATCGAAGGTGGCACAACCGGTTTTACAGAGTTAGGGCAAACATGGTCGCAAGCTAAGTTAGGCTACTCTAAGTTAAACCTTAGTGGTGATACCGCTAAACCAGTGCTGTTTTTTGGTGGTGGCTATGACCCATCAAAAGATAATAGCGGGGTGGGCAGCGAAGATAATGTTGGGCGTGCAGTTTATATGGTAGATGCTGAAACAGGTAACTTGAAATGGAGCATGGCTGAAGATAATGCAACCACAGAATTTACTGGTCAAGATAGCATTCCTTCCAGTATTGCTACGTTAGATAGTGATGGCGATGGTTTGGTTGATAGATTGTATGTAGGTGATACCGGAGGCAGTGTTTGGCGAGTTGATATGCCAAGTAATAGCGTAACTGATATTTCGGTGTTTGAATTAGCCACCTTAGGTGGTGATACTAACTCAACGGATAGGCGATTTTTTAATGAACCAGCCATAGTTCGTACTTTCATTACTGAAACAATAGAATCAGAGGTTAAAGCTGAAGATCAAAGTACTTCTACCGTTACTGTTCATCAAGAAATACCTTACGATGCTATTTTACTTGGTAGCGGTGACAAATCTAATCCATTAGGAACTGATACCAGTGATGTTTTCTTTATGATTAAAGATAAAAACATTATCACTCAGAACTTTGGTGATAGTGGGACATCAATACCTGATGTAATAGCCATAGATGACCTTTATGACTTTACTGATAACCCTTTTGAGACTGTTAGTGATACTGGTAGACAAGCATTATCGGTAGCCGTAAGTAATAAGTCAGGTTGGTACTTTGATTTAGAACTCTCTGGTGAAAAAAGTACAGCAAGTGCAATTGTAATCAATAATACCGTTTATTTTACAACGTTCTCTCCACCTAATTTAGCCGATGAACAAATAGATTGTGAGCTTCCTAGTGGTCAAGGTTGGTTGTATGGGGTAGATCTTGCTTTGGGGATTTCAAAGTTCAAGTGGGCTGAGAAAGATTCTAAAAATAGAGAAGATAGAATAAGTTTTATTAGTGAACAGTTTTTGGGGGCTCCGACATTAATTGTGATTCCTAATGACCCTGATGATGCAACCGCGGGAACAACAGGAAATTTAATTGTTGGAAGACGAATTGTTGATATAGGTTTCAATTTACAAACAATGCGAACTTATCTTTATATTACAGAGGATCAATAAACATGGTACAGCCAAGCCTAAAGAATATGCAGAAAAAAATGAGTACTAAGACATTAGGCTTTACCTTAATTGAGCTACTGATTACCGTGGCTATTATTGGAATCCTAGCGAGTGTTGCTTACCCTTCTTATACTGATTTTGTGCTTCGCTCTAATCGGTCTGAAGGGCAACGTGAGCTAATGCGCTTAGCCAATTTACAAGAACAAGTCTTTGTTGATACTAGATCTTATGCCAGCAATATGAAAGGTTTAGGAATGAGTACTGATGAATATACAACGGAGTCGGGCAACTATTTAATTAGTGTTGTTGCTGGCGCAACAGCGACTACTTTCACCTTACAGGCTGTTGCAAAAAAGAGCCAAGTAAAAGATACCGATTGTACAACATTGAAAGTTGACTATTTAGGTGCCAAAACGCCTAAAGAGTGTTGGGAGTAACAAGATGAAAGCTTCAAAGTTAATCGTCTTCGTTTTGGTCAGTGGCATTGTTAGTTTAGTTAATGTGATGAGTGCACAAGCTGAAGAGCAAGAAGCCACCGCTATGCGGGTAGAAGTGAAATGTTATGTAGAGCTTGCTGGGGGCTCTGAAACGATTAGCCTTTGGAAAATAGAACCATCATCGTTAGCTGCTCTACCGGACGTTATTATTGGTCATAAAGCTAATATTATCGGTGGTCAGTCGAGTAAGAAAAAAGGAACTATTTACAGAGTTAAACAGTGTATTTTAGCGAAAGATGAGTTTAGTAGTCCAATTGCTAGAGCAATGGATAACAATATGCTTAGATGAATGTGAATAGTATAAATATATTCTTTCAATACTGACATTGATTGACTAGGATTCAGTGTTAGCTCTAGGCATTAGCTTTGAGACATTAGTGCTGCATCCTTAGAGGCTAAGTACAAACAATATCATTACCTGAGCTGTCTTCATCTTTGCCGTCGTTATCAGTATCTGAACTTTTATAGCTTCGACCTGACAATGAGACACTAATCCCTCTAGATAGATCTGCTTTATCTTTTGGGCAATATTTAAAATTAGTTGAGCTTGTTAATAATCGGCCATCAGGTGTATAAATAATACTATTTTCAGTATATTGAAGTTTATCACCAGCCTTAATTTCGTTTTTAACTTTTATTAGTTCATCAGGCGCAGCAAAGTTATTATTTGTTGCTAAACTGTTATCATCATTTGTGAAAATACTGATTTCACTCCCCCAGTTATTAGTACAAGCACCAGAGGTTAGGGGGCATATTGTGGTATTTTTTCCTGTGTTTATTGCCATATTTCTAGCGGTGAGTAATAGTCGTTGTACTTCATTTATTTCATTGTCAACACGCATTTTTACCAAAAAGTCACCCATACTAGGTAAAGCTACCGTTGATAATATCGCAACAATCGCAATCGAAATCATTAGTTCAATTAAGGTGAACCCTTTTTTATGGCGGCGGGTAGAAGTGGGAATTGATAAGGTGCTTTTAATGTTATGCATGGTACTTCACTAACGACTATTTGAGCTTGATAACATTTATACCATTTTATTACTTAACTCGCTAGTAAACGCCTTTTAGGAAATAAAGAGTTATTCGCAGCTAATTTCTGTGTTGCCTCTATTCTCATCAACACCATCATTATCAAGATCGCTTGATTGATAAACTCTACCTGAACGAGCTACAATAATACCTCTTGAATGTTCTTTATAATCCTTAGGACAATATCGAAACGTACCATTTGCAAGACCACTAAGTTGCCCCGTTGATTTAAATGTGATCATTGTTCTACCTATGCCATAAACAAGCTGATCTCCTACTGTAATCCCTTCTTTTATTTGTAGTATTTTTTCATCAGGATCAAATGTTTTATTATTATTGTTGTCAATAAAAATGCTGAGCTCATTACCCCAGTGTTCGCTACATTGAGAAGTTGTATTTAATGGGCAAAGTATTGTATTTTGTCCACTGTTAATCGCTGTATTTCTTGCCATAATCAGCATGCGATGGAGTTTAGAAATTTCATTGTCAACACGCATTTTAACAATGAAATCATTGAAGTTTGGAATAACTATGATCGCGAGAATTGCCGTAATAGACACAGAGATGATTAATTCTAGTAGCGTAACCCCTTTCATATATAAATTGAGATTAATAAAAGGCTTATGATTGAGCATAAAAAAAATCCATTTTTAATAACTTCCCTATAATATAGGTATAGTTATAAAAAATGGATTTTTCCAGTGACAAGTACTAGCTATAAATGGTTGGGATAGGTTGGCGCTTATGTTGTGTTTTTTTATAAATATTAATAATGTGTTCTTGTATATCTGATGATACATTCTTGCCCTCAAGAAAGTCATCAAGTTCATCATAGCTGATACCTAAAGCATCTTCATCGGTTTTTCCTGGATCTAAATCTTCTAAATCTGCTGTCGGAGCCTTTTCAACTAAAATATCAGGTGCACCTAAATGCTTGGCTATTATTCTTACTTGGCGTTTTGAAAGGCCAAATAAAGGAGCTAAATCGCAAGCACCATCGCCCCACTTAGTAAAAAATCCCGTAATATTTTCGGCACTATGGTCGGTGCCTAATACTAATGCACCTAAAATTCCAGCGATATGGTATTGAGATACCATGCGGATTCGTGCCTTTACATTACCTTTTGAGAAGTCTACCTGATTTTCTGACGCAGTTAATAGCTGTGCATTATTCAGAGCAGAAACAACTTCTTGATGTATTCCATTAACACCATCAAATACATTGGTGGTTAAGCAATGGCTAGGTTGGATAAAGTTCAATGCTGTTTGTGCATCATCTTCATCTGCTTGTACATTATAAGGGAGTCTTACAGCAATAAATTGAAACTGATCAGCGATATCTTTATTCTGTTCTGCGTTTAATTCAGAAACGGCAAGTTGCGCCAAACGACCACAGGTAGAAGAGTCTACTCCGCCACTAATACCCAGTACTAATGTTTTTAAACCTGAATTTTTTAAGGTAGATTTTATAAAATCAATACGTCGACGAACTTCAAAGTGAGCGTCTATTTTAGGTAAAACTTTCATTTCATCTATTATGGTTTGCTGATCCATGGACTATCCTGCTTTAAGTAAGAGTATTAGCTTGATTATACTAATTCTATTTAATTTATTATCCTTGATTGATGAATAACTTAGTAGAGTTAGTGTTAAATAACAGTTTAGCAAAATAAAAGCGTGATTTGCTAATAAACGCGTTGTAATATTACAGAAAGTCATATGGAAATCCATTATACAGAGAGAAATAATGAAAAAAATTGAAGCAATCATTAAGCCATTCAAGTTAGACGATGTAAGAGAAGCGCTAGGTGAGATAGGTATTACCGGTATGACAGTCTCTGAAGTGAAAGGTTTTGGTAGGCAAAAAGGGCATACGGAGCTTTATCGCGGTGCAGAGTATATGGTTGATTTTTTACCTAAAGTAAAATTAGAAATAGTGATTGCAAAAGAAGATCTTGAACGCTGCGTAAATGTTATTTTAGAAACAGCGCAAACAGGAAAAATTGGTGATGGTAAAATATTCATTACCGATGTAACACGTGTTATCCGTATTAGAACGGGTGAAGAAAACCAAGAAGCTATTTAGTTATTAGCCTTGTAATCGTTAATTCTAATAGTTTTATTTAATTGTTTACTAGTTACGAGTATCGAACTCATCAGCTTTAGTGCCGATAGTGTTTGATACTCGTATTTTTTTGATAATTAGTAGCGTTTATCTAATCATTGAGTTATTAGGATAATTAGCGGCTAATACTTGTAATGCATTAGTTTTCAAATCATCTAGACCTAACTTATCGTAACATTCAATCATTATCTCTAATGCAGGCTCTAACTCAGGACTTGGTGAAAAGTACTCAACAATATAGCGACCTCTGTTTGCTGCTGAAGCATAAGCTTCTCGTTCTAAGTAAAATCTAGCAATCGCAAGTTCATATTTAGCTAACCTTGATTTAATTTCAATCATTCTTTTTTGAGAATCAGCGGCATATTTACTATCAGGATAATGAGTAATTATACGTTTGAAGTCGTCAAAAGCTTCACGAGCTGCTGTCGGATCTCTATCTGAACGATCTATGCCTGCCAAATCTTGAAACAAATTATCTTCTGTTGATAAGTTTATTAATGCACGCATGTAATAAACATAATCTGTATTCGGGTTGTCTGGATTTAGGCGTAAAAATCGATCAGTAAGTGCAATACCTTGAGCAGCGTCGCCTACTTTATAGTAAGCATAAATTAAATCTAATTGAACTTGATGTGATATTGGTCCAAAAGGAAAGCGAGAGTCAATTGCACTAAGGATTTGGATTGATTTTTGATACAAACCATTATCCAGTGCTGTTCGGGCATCGACAAATAAAGCTTGCGCTGATTTGTCTGGTACTTTATCAATGTCATTGTCGGTGCCAGAAGATGAGCAACCTGCTAAAGCAAGTGCTAGTGTGATAAATACTATTTTTTTGGTCAATTTTTCCATGGATTTTGCAATTACGCCTTTGTTTAAAATTAAATAAGTATGAAACCTTTGATAGCCATGTAGCATGGTTATCATAAAAAGGGTAAAATGAAACTATTATACCTAGTGCATACTTGCGTATTAACATTCTAACCTAGCAATCATAAGTTGCACAACGTTAAAAATTTAAAGAGAGTTTAATGTCTGAAATAATTCAACATCAAGATACCGTTCCTGATTCGTGTTTAGGTAAACGATTAGACCAAACTTTGGCCATAATGTTTCCTGATTATTCACGTTCAAGGCTAAAAGATTGGATTTTAGCCGGTAAAGTGATGGTTAATGGTGAAGTATTACCCCGAGCGCGAGAAAAAATGTATGGTGGCGAGAGTATTGCTATCAATGCAGAAGTAGAAGCTGAGCAACGTTTCGCTGCACAAAAAATTGATCTTGATATTGTTTATGAAGATGACGACATTTTAGTGATTAATAAACCTGCAGGTTTAGTGGTTCATCCAGGTGCTGGTAATCCTGATGGCACTGTCTTAAATGCTTTGTTACATCATTTTCCAGCTATTGAAGTTGTACCACGTGCTGGTATTGTTCATCGTTTGGATAAAGATACCACTGGTTTGATGGTGGTTGCGAAAACAATAGCGGCACAAACGAACCTAGTTGAAGCATTACAATTACGAGAAATTACACGTGAATATGAAGCTGTTGCTAATGGTTTAATGACTGCTGGTGGCCTTGTTGATGAGCCAATAGGTCGTCATGCAACTAAACGCACGCATATGGCCGTTACATTTTCTGGCCGTCCGTCAGTTACGCATTATCGTGTAATGGAAAAATATCGTTTGCATACACGCTTACGTTTACGTCTTGAAACAGGGCGAACGCATCAAATTCGTGTTCATATGTCACATATAACGCATCCATTGGTTGGTGATCCAACCTACGGAGGTCGACCGCGTCCACCTAAAAATGCAACACCTGAATTATTAGCAAAGTTACGTACTTTTAAACG
Source organism: Colwellia sp. 6_MG-2023 (assembly GCF_030547765.1). Classification (NCBI taxonomy): domain Bacteria; kingdom Pseudomonadati; phylum Pseudomonadota; class Gammaproteobacteria; order Alteromonadales; family Colwelliaceae; genus Colwellia; species Colwellia sp. 6_MG-2023. Next base: position 107,957 of record NZ_JAUOPP010000012.1, read on the forward strand.
TCAAGCATTACATGCAGCTATGCTTTCATTATATCATCCTATAACGGGTGAATTAATGACTTGGCATGCTGATTTACCTGACGATTTTGTTGAGTTAGTTGAATTACTACAAGAAGACACTAAACTTAATGCCGTCGACGATTACTTATAAAGCAAATAATATTAGAACAAGTTCAGCTATTGAGCTTGTTCAATGGCCAATACCCTCATCGAACGATGAAAGTATTGGCCAAGCAGCTTTAATTGATAACGTTTTTTCAGTACAGACAACACGGCTTTTACCTAGTAATACGCTTAAAGGTTCATCACTGCCTTATCAAGCTTTTAATCTTGGTTTACATGTTGGAGATTGTCCTGAACGGGTAAAAGATAATCGTCGTTATCTACAATCTTTGTTACCTGTAAACACTCAAATTCAATGGCTTAATCAAGTTCATGGTAATGAGGTTGTCGAAATATCGACAATATCTGCAGAGTCACTTACCGCTGATGCTGCTATTACTCAAGAAAAGAATGTTTGTTTAGCAATTATGACTGCAGATTGCCTTCCTATTTTATTAGCATCTAAGTCAGGCAATGAAATTGCCGCCATTCATGGTGGTTGGCGTCCTTTGTCTGCGAATATCATTCAAAACACAATTACCAAAATGAACACACCAACCGAAGATATTTATGCATGGCTTGGGCCTTGTATTTCGAAAAATGCTTTTGAAGTGGGTAGTGAAGTAAAAGCTCAATTTGTTGAGCAATGTGATTCTTTTAACTGTGCCTTTATTGCAACCTCAACAGGTAAATATTTAGCCGATTTACATAAAATTGCCGAAATACAATTAAATACCCTAGGTATTAACGCCATAAGTACACTACCAGAATGTACTTATACAAATACGGATAAATATTACTCTTATCGTAAAGATAGCGTAACTGGAAGAATGGCAACACTGATTTGCCTATTATAAATACCTCGCTTCACTACTCATGGTGTTTATACTCTTAGTCGTTAATGCCAAGCCGTTTTATTTAGATTATGTCTGAGCAATTATTTGTTCTAGATCAAACTAATGCTTATCCTCTATTGAAAAAGACCACACTAGACCTAATGTTATAAGTAATTACATCAGGTTTAATTAATTCATAAGTCCAGTAATATGGCAGGAGAATATTTATGCGTTTAGATCGTTTTACACAATCATTCCAAGAATCTATTGCGGATGCACAGTCGCTTGCATTAGGTCGAGATCATCAATTTATTGAACCCATTCATTTAATGATGGCGTTGTTAAATCAAAATGGTAACTCTGTTATTCCGCTATTAAAAAGTGCGGGAATAGATGTTCATACGCTAAGAAATAAAATAGAACAAGCACTGCAATCTTTAGCACAAATAGAAGGCTCTGATGGCGATGTTCAGCTTTCTTCTGCATCAGGTAAGGTGTTAAATTTATGCGATAAATATGCGCAGAAAATGTCAGATAAATATATATCTTCTGAAATGTTTTTACTTGCAGCACTTGAAGATAAAAGCACATTAGGTTCTATTTTAAAAGAGCTAGGCGCTAATGAACAACGTATTAAAGCGGCGATTGAACACGTACGAGGCGGTCAAAAAGTTGATGATCAAAATGCTGAAGATGTTCGTCAAGCATTACAAAAATATACGGTTGATTTAACTGAACGTGCTGAGCAAGGAAAATTAGATCCTGTTATTGGCCGTGATGATGAAATCCGTCGTACTTTGCAAGTATTACAGCGTAGAACTAAAAATAACCCTGTTTTAATTGGCCAACCAGGTGTGGGTAAAACTGCTATTGTTGAAGGTTTAGCACAACGTATTGTTGATCATGAAGTACCTGAAGGATTAAAAAATAAACGTGTTCTTTCTTTAGATATGGGCGCTTTGATTGCTGGCGCTAAATATCGTGGTGAATTTGAAGAACGTTTAAAAGCTGTATTAAATGAGTTGTCTCAAGAAGAAGGTAAGATCATCTTATTTATTGATGAATTACATACCATGGTCGGCGCTGGGAAAACAGATGGGGCGATGGATGCCGGCAATATGTTAAAACCTGCGCTTGCTCGAGGTGATTTACATTGTGTTGGGGCAACAACGTTAGATGAATACCGTAAATATATTGAAAAAGATGCGGCATTAGAACGTCGTTTTCAAAAAGTGTTGGTAGAAGAGCCTACTGTTGAAGATACTATTGCTATTCTACGCGGCTTAAAAGAGCGATATGAACTTCATCATAGCGTTAATATTACCGATCCTGCTATTGTTGCGGCGGCTACATTATCTCATCGTTATATTAGTGATAGACAGTTACCCGATAAAGCGATTGATTTAATTGATGAAGCAGCTTCAAGTATTCGTTTGCAAATGGATTCTAAGCCTGAAGATTTAGATCGACTTGAGCGCAAGTTAATTCAACTTAAGTTAGAGCAAAAAGCATTAGAAAAAGATTCTGATGATGCAACCGTGAAGCGTTTAGCGGATATCTCGGAACAAATAAATGAAAAACAGACAGAATACGATGAATTAGACGAGGTTTGGACGACAGAAAAAGCAGCGTTGTATGGTACACAAACGATCAAAGAAGATTTAGAGCAAGCTCGTATTGAGCTAGAAGCGGCAAGGCGGGCAGGTGATCTTAATCGTATGTCTGAATTACAATATGGCAAGTTACCTGAGCTCGAGAAGCAACTTGATTTAGCTAGCCAAGCTGAAATGCAAGAAATGAGCTTATTAGCTAATAAGGTGACTGAAGTTGAAATTGCTGAAGTACTTAGCCGTGCTACGGGCATTCCTATTGCTAAAATGTTAGAGCAAGAGCGTGATAAATTACTCAACATGGAAGAAGAATTACACCAACGTGTTATTGGACAAGGTGAAGCGGTAGCTTCAGTATCGAATGCGATCAGACGTTCGCGTGCTGGCTTAGCCGATCCAAATCAACCAATAGGATCCTTTTTATTCTTGGGGCCTACAGGTGTAGGTAAAACAGAGTTAACAAAAGCACTCGCTTACTTTTTATTTGATACTGAAGAGTCACTTATTCGTATTGATATGTCAGAGTTTATGGAGAAACATTCAGTTGCGCGATTAGTTGGCGCACCTCCAGGATATGTTGGTTATGAAGAGGGGGGTTATTTAACAGAAGCTGTTCGCCGTAAACCTTATTCGGTTATTCTATTAGATGAAGTTGAGAAAGCGCATCCTGATGTTTTTAATATATTATTACAAGTGCTTGATGATGGTCGCTTAACTGATGGTCAAGGTCGAACTGTTGATTTTAAAAATACCGTTATCATTATGACCTCAAATATCGGCTCAGACATAATTCAAACATTTGATAATGACAATCAATATCAGCAAATGAAAGCGCAAGTAATGAATGAAGTTAGCCACCATTTTAAACCTGAATTTATTAATCGAATTGATGAATCGGTTGTGTTCCACACCTTAGGAGCAAGCCAAATAGAGAAAATTGCTGGTATTCAAATTCAATCATTATCAGATCGACTAGCAGAACAAGAATTAAGTTTATCTGTTAGTAGTGAAGCATTAGCTTTAATTGCTGAAGTTGGCTTTGATCCCATTTTTGGTGCTAGACCATTAAAGCGTGCTATTCAGCAGGGGATTGAAAACCCGTTAGCGCAGCGCTTATTAGCAGGAGACTTTGCGCACGGTTCAACAATAAATGTTACGGTGGAAGAAGGAGAGTTAGCTTTTTCTTAAAGCCTAGTCTTTATCTTAAGAGCTAGTATAGAGCACTCTTAGTTAAATATTGTTTATTAGGAATAATTAGGAGCGCTTAATTTCACTAAAGTATTGAGCCTGTAATCTCTTTGGTTACAGGCTCAATGTGTTTTTAACCAGGGAAGATTTAACGCTTACGCATTTTACCCTAGTTAAGGCTACCTATTCTTGTATGCTATCGGGCTTACAGTACAAGCTTATATTTTCTTTACTTAGTGCAAGTTGTGCTTTCTTGTCTTTATCAGACAACGTTTTATTTTTGCCATTAGTGTCGACTATCATTACTGTGCCTAGTGAAGTGAGCATCTTTTCATTGAGCCGTGCTGATTGGCAATTTTGCTCGGCTATTTTCTTATTGTTAGCCAAGACTTCTTTTTTCTTTTTTTCAAATTGGCTTAATTGCTCATTCATTGTGGCGTTTTGCTGATTATGCTTTGGTGCTATTTCTTTTGCTTGATAAGAGGAGTTTGTCGTTAGTTCAGTGTAATTATCATCTTTAGGTTGGCTTTGGCTAAAATGAACGACATTGTTTTCATCAACCCAACGATAGATAGGAATATCTTTTGCTAGCACATTGGTACTAAAAAACGTAATACAACTCAATATGATAAAAATTAGATTAATAAAAGGCATAATATTCCTTTGATATAAATAAGTCATAGAATAGCTATAAGAGTATTACAGCGCTATATTCAAAGCAATCGAGGCTATAAACTATTTAAGGTGTCTTATTTAATGTATAGGTTATAATCATAAATACGAGTCTCTTTATTGCTTTAGAATAATTATGAAATACCTTCCTCGATTACTTGTATTTTTATTGTTTTATAGCGCCTGGGCGTTAGCAGATAAAAAAGAAATTAAAATAGCAACTGTGCAAGGGCTTCCTTTTTCAGAAGTTGTTGATAATGAATTTGTTGGTACAAGTATAGAAATATCGACGCTATTGGCCGAGTCGATTAACTTGAAACCGACTTTTATTCATTGTCCTTTTGCTCGTTGTTTGAGTATGGTTCAGCAAGGGGAAGCTGATATGATTTTATCTGTTAAGAAGCTACCCGAGCGAGAGGTCGACTTAATTTTCCTTCATCCAGCTTATATGACGCAACGTGAACCGCTGCGTTTTTTCACCTTAGCTTCTAGAGAGATTAGCATAACAAGTTTTGATGATCTCAATAAATTAATTGTCGGTACCCTTAGAGGCGCTCGTTATTTTGATGCTTTCGATAAAAGTAACTCGATAACCAAAGTTGAATTAACCTCTCATAAGCAGTTAGTTCAAATGCTCTTACATGGCAGGATTGATGCGTTTATTGACCGCGAAAATTCTATCTTAGCATTTTCATTTTTAGCAGATATTCAAGAAAAGTTTGCGCTAGCAGATTATCAATATGATGTCGCGCTAAACGCTTATATTGCTATCTCCAAACATTCAAAGATTAAAGACTATGAAGAGCCTTTATCAAAAGAATTACAAAAATTAATTGCCAATGGCACAATAAATAATATTCTAATGAAAACAGCAAGCCAACGAAAAAAATAGAGTGAATTATGATTGTATTGCAAAGTGCTATGGAAAAAAGCCAACTGTATAAAGTGGACGAGTTTGGTATTAAAAATTATAACTATGGAGTAATAGGCTCTCTTTCCTTTATTGTTTTCTGTCTGTTAAATATTAGCTTGGGATATGTTGCATTTTTAGCTGAAACAAGTGTTGTTGGCTCGCCAGTAAAAACCTATGCTGATGCATTTTGGTTGATGTTAATGTCTTCTACCACTATTGGCTTTGGGGATGTGTATCCAATAACTTTTATTGGACGAGCCGCAGTTTTCATTATGTTTGTTTTAGGTGTGGGTATATTGGGTGGAGTAGGTGCTATCTTTGCTAACAAACTACTTGGCTTTGCTGATACGAGTATTAAAAACAGAGAATTAAGAAAACAAAATGCAGATATATATGTACAAAATCTTGCTATTTACAAAAAACTAGAAGAACTTGAAAAGAAGTTAGAGTCATTATCCAAGTAAGGTTTAGTTTGAATATTTAGAAGAGGGGAGCTATTCAAACTAAAAGCCTCAAAGGATGAGGCTAGATTCTTCTATTACTGATGAGCGTATGTCTTATTTTACTTCTTAGATTGTGCTTGTTTTTTATTTGTTTTTTCTTGACGACGCTCTTCAATTATAGCTTGTATATCACCACCGATATGGCTTTCACCACGGGCTTCGGCTAATGATATTTGACGTTGACGTTCCGCATAACGATTACGTTGTTCGTCCGTTACTTTATCATAACAACGGTGACAGCTTACACCCTTTACATAATGCTCACTTTGCTTTTCATCTTCTGTTAACGGAAAGCGACAGGCAAAACATTGATCATATTGGCCTTGCTCTAAATCATGATTAACAGCAACACGACCGTCAAATACAAAACACTCACCTTCCCACATTGTTTCAGTGCTAGGTACTTCTTCAAGGTACTTTAAAATACCGCCTTCAAGATGATAAACCTCTTCAAAGCCTTGTTCTTTTAAATAAGCTGTCGACTTTTCACAACGAATACCACCAGTACAGTACATGGCTACTTTCTTATGCTTATTTTTATCAAGGTTTTTTTCGACGTATTCAGGAAATTCCCGGAAGGTTTCAGTGTTTGGGTTAACTGCGCCTTTAAACGTGCCAATTTCTACTTCGTAATCATTACGGGTATCTACCAATAAAACTTCTGGATCAGAAATTAATGCATTCCAATCTTTTGGTTTAACGTAAGTACCTACTACTTGGTTTGGGTCTATTCCTTCAACCCCCATAGTGACAATTTCTTTTTTCAACTTTACTTTTGTACGATGAAAAGGGTTTTCCTCACTGTAAGATTCTTTATGAGAGATATTATCTAAACCTGGTTGTTCACCAAGGAAAGCTAATACTGTATCAATACCAGCTTGTGGTCCTGCAATTGTGCCATTAATGCCTTCTGCGGCTAATAACAAGGTGCCTTTAACATCAACACTGGTCATTTTTTGTGATAATGGTTCGCGTAACGCTTCAAATGCGTCTAAACGAACGAATTTGTATAATGCACAAATAGTAATTGTGGATGAGGTTTTTTTTACGGTAACAGGGCTCGAAAACGCTTTATCTGATGAACTCATATGTACTCCATTGAACTAGCTGGAACGTAAATCCAGTGCTATAGATTGAAAGATTGACCCAAAATATTATGTCGCTGATATTTGCGTGGCATATTCTAACAGGAGGTGAATAGACAAGTCTATTTTCTCTTGTGTTTGGTGTTAGTTTAACTGTAAGTTTGGTTTATTGCAGTTGCACGCTGCTTAAAGTGAAATGATAGCAAAGGGAATTAGTAGGATTAAGGTGATATAACTTAAAACGCCCATTGAGGTGAGTGACCAATGGGCGCTTACTTTTAATAGTACAATTGCAATTGCTAATTAAGCGTCAACTTTTAATATAACGGTATCGGCTTTCTTGGTATATTGCTCCATTTTATGGAAGTTTAAATAACGATAAGTGTCTGCAGCCGTTGCGTCAATTTGTAAGGCATACTCCATATACTCAGTTGGCGTAGGTAATTTACCTAAAATAGCACCAACTCCGGCTAATTCAGCAGAGGTTAAATACACATTTGCACCATTACCTAGACGATTAGGGAAATTACGCGTAGAGGTAGACAATACTGTTGATTTCTCTTTAACACGGGCTTGGTTACCCATACACAATGAACAACCTGGCGTTTCTATTCGTGCCCCCGATCTACCATAAATATTATAGTAACCTTCTGCTGTTAATTGATCTCTATCCATCTTCGTTGGAGGAGCAACCCATAAGCGTGTTGGTAGTGTACCGTTAAATTTATCAATTAGCTTGCCGGCAGCTCGAAAGTGACCAATGTTAGTCATACATGAACCGATAAATACTTCATCGATATGCGTTCCTTGAACGTCTGACAATAATTTTGCATCATCAGGATCGTTAGGGCAACAAACAATAGGCTCCTGAATCTCTGTTAAATCGATCTCAAGAATATGAGCATACTCAGCGTCTGCATCCGCTTCCATCAGTGAAGGGGTTGCTAACCATTTTTCCATCGCTGTTATTCGACGAGTGATGGTACGAATATCACCATAGCCTTCACTGATCATCCATTTAAGCATAACAATATTGGATTTCAAATATTCAGCAACAGCATCTTCTTCAACTTTGATGGCACAGCCTGCAGCTGATCGCTCCGCAGAAGCGTCAGATAATTCAAACATTTGCTCAATAGTTAAACCTTTCAATCCTTCAATTTCTAATATGCGTCCAGAAAATTCATTAACTTTGCCTGCTTTTTCAACCGTTAATAAACCATTTTTAATGCCGTAGTAAGGGATCGCATGTACCAAATCACGTAAGGTAATTCCAGGCTGCATTTCACCAGTAAAGCGTACTAAGACTGATTCTGGCATATCAAGTGGCATAACGCCGGTTGCGGCGGCAAAAGCAACCAATCCAGAGCCAGCAGGGAAGGAAATTCCTAACGGGAATCGTGTATGTGAATCACCGCCAGTACCAACGGTGTCAGGTAATAACATTCTATTTAACCATGAATGAATAATTCCATCGCCTGGGCGAAGTGATACGCCGCCACGGTTCATCATAAAGTCGGGTAATGTATGATGAGTAATCACATCTACAGGTTTAGGATAAGCTGAAGTGTGACAAAAAGATTGCATTGTTAAATCAGCCGAAAAGCCTAAACAAGCTAAGTCTTTGAGTTCATCACGTGTCATTGGCCCAGTGGTATCTTGCGAGCCAACAGTGGTCATTTTCGGCTCACAGTATTGGCCTGCGCGAACACCTGCTACATTACAAGCTTTACCAACCATTTTTTGGGCTAGGGTAAAACCCTTAACAGACGCTTCTGGTGCAATAGGCGTAGCAAATAAGTTTGTTGCTTCAAGGCCCAATGCTTCTCGAGCACGGCACGTTAAGCCACGACCTATTATTAATGGAATACGACCACCAGCACGAACTTCGTCAAATAATACTGGACTCAGTTCGAATTCTGAAATAACTTCCCCAGCAGCATTTTTTACAACCCCTTCATATGGATAAATATCAATAATATCTCCCATATTCATTCTTTGAACATCTAATTCAATAGGCAAAGCGCCTGAGTCTTCCATGGTATTATAAAAAATAGGGGCTATTTTACCGCCTAGGCATACACCACCACTACGTTTATTGGGAATATAGGGGATATCATCTCCCATAAACCATAATACAGAGTTTGTTGCTGATTTACGTGAAGAGCCTGTACCAACAACATCACCAACATAGGCTAATGGAATACCGTCTTGTTGTAGTGCTTCCAGTTGAGTAATTGGGCCAATAACACCCTCTTCATCAGGTGTTATTCCTTCACGCGCAATTTTAAGCATGGCTTTTGCGTGTAGCGGGATATCAGGGCGAGACCAAGCATCCGGTGCCGGCGACAAGTCGTCGGTATTTGTTTCACCGGTAACCTTGAATACTTTCACTGTAATTTTTTTAGCTACAGCTTTTTTGGAAGTAAACCACTCTGCATTTGCCCAAGATTCCATCACTTGCTTAGCAGCAGTATTACCTGCAGCGGCTTTTTCTTGTACATCATGAAAAGCATCAAACATTAATAAAGTATGTGATAAGCCGTTTGCTGCCAAAGCTGATAAGGTTTCTGATTCTAATAAATCAATCATTGGTTGAATATTATAACCGCCTAACATGGTGCCTAATAATTCTGTAGCTTTTTCAGGTGTTAAAATAGGTGAATTTACTTCTCCTTTAGTTATTGCGGCTAAAAATCCTGCTTTAATATAAGCTGCATCATCTACTCCCGCTGGGACACGATTCGTTAATAAATTAATTAACAAGTCTTCTTCACCCGCTGGTGGGCTTTTAATTAACTCAATTAATGCCGCTGTTTGTTTAGCGTTTAAGGCTTTAGGCACTAAACCTTCAGCAGCACGTTCTGCTACATGATTACGATATTCTTGAAGCATGATATCCACCTTCTTATTGGAGACACTACTCACTTTAGGGATGACTTAGTTGCTTTAAAGCCAATTTAGGACAAGTTGTTAAGTATCTAAGATTAAAATTCGTGTTAATAATACAATATTGTCGACACTTTTTCTTTTTTATGAATAGTCAGTGACGTTATTATAGAAATTCATTTTGTTTATAGTACTTAAGTATCAATGCTTTATGTTGTATTTCTTTTTTTGTTATACGACTATAATACTAGTGCACTGTTTTTCATTTTTAATATTGTCGGAAATCTGCTGTTCAGTAGAAGAAAGTATTACGCATAATATTGATACCTAGTTTGATAAGTTTTCTAGGGTTATATTGAAATAACTAGCTTAAGTAGATGATTTACATAGACGATGGGGTACTTTAGTATTTATGATATCCTTATAAAGGTGTATTGCCGTGTAGTAGGTAATACAATAGAACTACTATAACTAATACTTCTAACTCCTATAACTTACATGAATAATCCTTATTTAACCAAGTGATTAGTAGTGAGTCAGAAACATGCTAAAATAGTCAAAATATTTATCTTGCTGATAACAATGTTATTAGCGTCCCATAGCTAGAGAGTGTATCAAATGAGCCTGTACTTAGAATATATAGCAGAAATTGAAAGTCGTAAAAAGGAACTAGGATTAGCGCCTAAACCAATTGATGGTGCTGAGTTATTAGCTGAAATTATTGAACAAATTAAAGATGAAGGAAATGAGTACCGCGCTGACTCTCTTAACTTCTTTATCTATAATACATTACCTGGCACAACAAGTGCTGCAGGTGAAAAAGCTGCATTTTTGAAAAAAATTATCTTAGGTGAAGAAATCGTACCAGAAATTACACCTGAATTTGCTTACGAATTATTATCACACATGAAAGGTGGCGCATCTATTGGTGTACTACTTGACCTAGCATTAAGTGATGATGTTGCATTATCAACGCCAGCTACAGAAGTATTAAAAACACAAGTATTCTTATACGATGCTGATACAGCTCGTCTTGAAGCTGCATATAAAGCAGGCAACACAGTTGCTAAAGATATTCTAGAAAGTTACGCTAACGCTGAATTCTTTACAAAATTACCTGATATCGCAGAAAAAATTGAAGTAGTAACATATATTGCTGGTGAAGGTGATATCTCAACTGACTTACTTTCTCCTGGTAACCAAGCACATTCACGTGCAGACCGTGAGTTACACGGTAAATGTATGATCACGCCAGAAGCTCAAGAAGAAATTCAAGCTTTACAAGCTAAGCATCCTAATGCCAAAGTAATGCTTATTGCTGAGAAAGGTACTATGGGTGTTGGTTCTTCACGTATGTCTGGTGTGAATAACGTTGCACTTTGGGCTGGTGAACAAGCAAGTCCATATGTGCCATTTATTAACATTGCCCCTGTAGTTGCTGGAACAAATGGTATTTCTCCAATTTTCTTAACTACCGTTGATGTTACTGGTGGTATTGGTCTTGATCTTAAAAACTGGGTTAAGAAAGTAGATGCAAATGGTAATACGGTTGTTGACGAAAATGGCGATGCTGTTTTAGAAGAAGCATACTCGGTTGCTACAGGTACTGTATTAACAATTGATACTAAAGCCAAGAAATTATTAAACGGTGATAAAGAGTTAGTAGATATCTCTTCAGCTTTCACACCACAAAAAGTGGAATTCATGAAAGCAGGTGGTTCTTACGCTGTTGTATTTGGTAAGAAATTACAAACTTTTGCATCTGAAGCTTTAGGCATACCAACTAAACTTGTTTATGCTGCTTCTAAAGAAATTTCACATGAAGGCCAAGGCCTTACTGCCGTAGAAAAAATATTCAACAGAAATGCTGTTGGTGTTCTTTCTAAAACAGATCTTCACGCCGGTTCAGATGTTCGCGTTAGAGTAAACATTGTCGGTTCGCAAGATACTACTGGTCCTATGACATGCCAAGAGCTAGAAGCGATGGCTGCTTCTACTATTTCTCCGTTAGTTGACGGTGCTTATCAGTCTGGTTGTCATACTGCCTCAGTATGGGACAGCAAAGCTAAAGCAAACATTCCTAAACTAATGAGCTTTATGAACAAGTTTGGTCTAATTACCGCGCGTGACCCTAAAGGTGTTTACCACGCAATGACTGACGTAATTCATAAAGTATTGAATGATATTACCGTTGATGATCGCGCTATCATCATTGGTGGTGACTCTCATACGCGTATGTCTAAAGGCGTAGCATTTGGTGCCGACTCAGGTACTGTTGCTGTTGCTCTTGCTACCGGTGAATCGGCGATGCCAATTCCAGAGTCAGTAAAAGTAACATTTAAAGGCGCTATGCAAGGTCACATGGACTTCCGTGATGTGGTACATGCAACGCAAGCACAAATGCTTAAACAATTTGGTGGTGAGAACGTATTCCAAGGTCGCATAATCGAAGTACATATTGGTACTTTATTAGCTGACCAAGCATTCACATTTACCGATTGGTCTGCAGAAATGAAAGCGAAGGCTTCAATCTGTATTTCAAACGATGAAACGTTAATCCAGTCAATTGAGCTTGCTAAGAGCCGTATCCAAATCATGATTGATAAAGGTATGGAAAACGAAGCTGGTACATTGAAAGGCTTAATCGCATTAGCTGACAAACGTATTGAAGAAGTTAAATCAGGTACAAGTCCAGCATTAGCACCTGATGATAATGCTAAATACTACGCAGAAGTTGTTATTGATTTAGATGTTATCGATCAACCAATGGTTGCTGACCCTGATGTAAACAACGAAGATGCGTCTAAGCGTTATACTCATGATGTTATTCGTCCGGTTTCATACTACAACGGTAAGCCTGTTGACTTAGCATTTGTTGGTTCTTGTATGGTTCACAAAGGCGATATGCAAATCATCGCTCAAATGTTGCGTAACATTGAGAAGCAAAATGGCAAAGTAGAGTTTAAAGCACCATTAGTTGTAGCTCCACCAACTTACAATATTGTTGATGAACTTAAAGCCGAAGGCGATTGGGATATTTTACGTAAGTACTCTGGTTTCGAATTTGATGATGCAAACCCTAAAGGTGCTGCACGTACTAAGTACGAAAACATCATGTATCTTGAACGTCCAGGTTGTAACTTATGTATGGGTAACCAAGAGAAAGCTGAACCAGGTGATACAGTTTTAGCAACATCAACTCGCTTATTCCAAGGTCGTGTTGTAGCTGATACTGCAGAGAAGAAAGGTGAATCATTACTTGGTTCAACACCTTTAGTTGTTCTTTCATCTGTATTGGGTCGCTTCCCTACAATCGAAGAATATAAAGCAGCTGTTGAAGGTATCGATTTAACTCGCTTTGCTCCTCCTACGCAAGAAATGAGCACTAAATACGTACCAGCGGTACCAGTTCAAGTGGTTGACCCTAGCTAGGCTAGTTTATATTTCATAAAAAAGTGAAATTAATTATGAAGGCTATTTAACTTATATAGGTTAAATAGCCTTTTTTTGTTTTCAATTTATATAGCTTTAAATAATTTTATAGCGTTTATTATCAAGGTAGATTAAGTATCAAACTTGTATCGTCTACAGCGCTTATATCAGCTCCACTGAGTTAGATAATATTTACTAAATAACTGTAGAATTGCTTAATAGATGTTTCTCTAGTTGCCACTTTCCGGGCTTCATTCTTAAATTTACTTGTAATAGGATCGCGATTGACACGAGTTTTCCTTGCCTTTTGATGAGCTAAAATAGAATAATTATCAAGCTAGCGTACAGTAAAAATAATATTCAGATAGGTAAGGCTAATGAGTTGAGAGTGGACACTCAAGTGTTGCAATTAAATTTGATCTAATTAAATTAGGTGAAGCTCGTTTATGGTCAAAGCTTTCAATCCCTTTAATAATGGTCAACGTATAGTCATATCGACCACAGATTAAATAACTTTTCCGTAATAAAAGTGCAGATAGTTGTTGAAACTTTACTTTATTATTTTGAATTATCTCAAGTTGGTAACGATTTACGGCTAATTCAGTTTGTATAAATTGAACTTGATGATCAAAGTCCCATTGAGGAGCATTTTGATATGCCTCGCTTGTTAAACTGGTGCAGGCAATAATACTATTAAAAATAAGCATGTAGAGTATTATCGACGTCGTTTTTTTCATGAATATATACTCCGGACAACTTATAAAATAGGGACTAATAGAGTAAACAAGCTAAATGTTCACTCTATTAGTATAGCGCGTTAACGCGCAATACATTAATACACAATTGGCTTAAAGCTTTATGGCATCTTTTATCATTAAACAACGTTTATCTTCTTGCTGTTTAATCAATAAACTTCTTTTAGTGCCTGAAGACAAGTTGGTTAATTCAGTTACCGCTTTATTTAAACGAGCAACGCTAGCTTCGCTACAAGTTGTGGGAATTAACTGATTATAACTACGCATGAAAACAGGGCCATTTTTTTCATCTATATTACGTAATGATCCAATACGTTGTTCTGCAGTTTGTTCGTTAAAGCTATTTTGTTCACTAGGATAAAGTGCTGACATAGCAGTGCGTAATTTAGAAAAAGCAATTTTACTATCTTCTTGTTGAATCTTAGTTAGCCAGTCAGCTTTAACTTGACTATTTGGCGCAATGACACGTGCATATAAGGCAGATTTTTCACCTGTATCAGAGCTATCTAATGTTAATTCATTAGCGATTAATGTCGCAGCTTTACTATATTGATAACGGCTTAACTGAGCAATAATATGCCAGCGTATATCTTGATTTATCGTCAAATTTTCTAGGGAGTATTGCCCTGTTAATAACTTATACAAATTATCTAATGCATTTTCCGACTGGGCAACATCGATATAGCTGCTAAACCAACGACGTTGCATGTTTTTATCATCGCTGTTAGCTAGTGTACTTTGCCAAGTGATCTCTTCTAACTCTAAGGCAACACTTTTTACATAATCGTGTTGGCTACCTAAGCCTTTATTTAGATAAGCTTTCGCGGCAGATATTTGTCCTAGTACTTGGCCTAAGGTAGTGTAATCTTGTTCAAATGGTGCATTGGTCAATGCGACTGTTAAATAGTCATTTAATGGAAGTTTACCATCACGAACACTGTCCCATAAACTTTGCCATAGCATTGAACGTAAAAGTGGATCTCTAATTTGAGCTAAATAAAGTTTGGTCGTTTCAAATGAGCGTTTATCTAAATTAACCTTTACAAATGCCCAGTCTTGATAATTAGGGTAAATTAGATCAGGGCATGAAGCGCCAATTAATTCATTTACTGGTGTTGTTTCACCCTGATAAATTACTGATAACTTTTGGGTTAAGCTAAAGCCTGGATTTGTTGTTTTAAATAGTGCTAATTGAACCTTTTGTTCGCGTAACGTTGGCTGACTTTCATCAGCGGTTTGTAATAATTCAAAAGAAGATATTTTACCTTGTTCACATTGATACTTTGCTTCAATGGTATTGACGCCAGCTTTATACAGCCAATCTTGCTGCCATTGAGTTAAGTCTTTACCACTCGCTTTGGCTAAGCTATCAAGAAAGTCGTCTAATACGGCATTTTGATATGTGTTATCTTTTAAATAATTATGAATTCCCTGCTGGAACGTTTTTTCACCTAGTAAATAGCGTAATTGATTTAATACCGAAGCACCCTTTGAATAGGTAATAGCATCAATATTATCAAAAGCGTTGGCGGTTGATGGTACTGGCACTTCAATAGGATGAGTTGTCACTTGTTGATCGGCCCGATAAGCACTTTGCTTACCGCCAGCATAAAAAGTACGCCAAGCGTTATCAAACTCTGTTGCTTCACTCGTCGCAAGTGTTGCCATAAATGCAGCAAAACTTTCATTTAACCATAAACCATTCCACCATTTCATCGTGGCTAAATTACCAAACCATTGATGTGCCATTTCATGCATGATCACGTTGGCTAGTCGCTCTCGGCGGCTTTGACTCATTTCTCCATTGGTTAAAAAAGACTTTTCAGCAAAGGTTACTGCTGCTGAATTTTCCATTGCACCGTATAAAAAATCAGGCACTAGTACTTGATCGTATTTTTTGAACGGGTAATTTATCCCAAAATAGTCATCGAAGAACTCGAAACCTTGTTTAGTATAGGTAAACCAATGTTCTGGTGTTATTTGTTTTGCAACAGACTGGCGTGCGAATAAACGTAGTGGGTATTTGCCACTGTTATCCTGCCACATGGTATATGGACCAGCATGCATAGAAAAATTATAAGGACTTAACGTTAAAGTTTTCGGGAAGTGCCAAAGGGTTGTATCGCCTTTCTGCGTTGTTGTCGCTTCTCTAGTTGCTGAAAAAACAGTCCAATCATTTGGAGCTGATACCGTTAATTCAAAAGTTGCCTTCAAGTCAGGCTGATCAAATAGAGCAAACATTTGTTGAGCGGCTGCCGGCTCAAAATGAGAATAAAGGTAAACTTTACCGTCTACAGGATCTTTAAAGCGATGTAGGCCTTCACCATTGGTACTGTGTTTACGGGTAAATTCAACCGTTACAGTATTTTGTCCTTGTTTCAGCATGTTTGCTGGCAAGGTAATAAACCAACTGTTATAGCTTTTGAGTAATTGTTCACTCGTCATTTCTTTACCATTAATGACTAAATTACTAATTTTTGCTTCACTTAAATCGACAGTTAATGCGGTATTATCATTTGATAAATCAAAATCAATGGTAGAAGTAGCAGAGAAACTTTCTTCACCCGTTAAATTAAAGTTCAGGTTATAGTTAACATTAGAAACACGCGCTGAACGTTTGAATGCTTGTTCTTGGCTTAGGTACTGCTCTTCTGCTCTAGGAGTTATATTTACCGCTTTATTAGCGCTCTCAGTTAAAGTCGATGTGGTATTTTTTACTTGCTCAGTGACAGTGCAAGCATTTAGTAATAATGTCGCTGTCAAGGCAGAGGTAACTAAAATTGATTTTTTCAACGTAATAAATTTCAAGAGGATTCTCATTATGTTTTGGAGGCTAATATTATAAAACAGAATGATAAGAGTAAAAAGAGCGTCACTAGTTTGTTAAATATATCGCGGATAAAATTTGTAAAGCAGGGCACACAGGTGAGCTAACCTTATTCGCTTAAAGGATGAAAAAGGGCGGAGCTGTATAATGTTCTAGGAAAGGCTATGTACGAATCAAATTTAAGAAAACAACCTGAGAAATAATAAAAGCCATTATATTCATATGAATTAATGGCTTTATATAAGGTTTGCGCGATTACTACTTGTTAATAAAACTATTTACATCTGTTTCTAAAGGGTAGTAATAGTCAGCATCTTTGATCATCGTTAATTTATCTTTTAACCATTTTTCATTAATGCTTTTATTGTAGTTTAAATAAAGTTTATTTTCATAAATATGAAAAGCTTCTGGATCAATTCTGGCAGTACTTCCTTCATCAGCCATCGCGTAAGCACACCATCCGCCGTATTGTGGCGCATATTTTTCAGGAGTCGCTTCAAATAAAGCTTGGTTTTCTTTATTATTAAAATACCAATAAGCATCACGCCATTTCACTTTAAACGCTTTATTACCTTCCACTGCTTTATTTTGTGTAAAATAAGCAACGGTATCGTAACCATCAATAGCAATACTATTAAAGCGTCCAGTATTAACCGCATCATCAACGGCGAAAGCTGAAAAACTGAAAAAAATGATCATCATCATAACCGCTTGAATAGATCGTTTAACTAAATACATCTTTATCTTCCTTACAAATGAATAACTACTTATAAGATAGGTGATTAACGGTATTAATTTCGTACTATTTTTACTTGAATTTTAGAAATCAGCGTTGTGGTTCACCTAACTTAACGATAATATTTTTCAATAACTTTTGATAAGACTAAAGTTTATTGTTTTTTTCAATTCTTTGTTTTATTAGGTTGTTAACATTAGTTTTTATTGGATAAAAATGATCAGCTTTGTTAATAAAGTTGATTTTATCTTCAAGCCAAAAACCTTGGACGGTTTTATCATAGTTTAAATACAACTTACCTTCATAAATGTCAAACGCTTCTGGATCTATCGGTGACGTATTGCCTTCATCTGACATAGCTACAGCACACCAGCCGCCATATTGTGGGGCGTATTTATCTGGATCTGCTTCAAACAGTTCCTTATTCTCTTGACTTGAAAAATGCCAATACGCATCATGCCATTTTACTCGAAAACTTTTATCACCTTTAACTGCCTTGTTTTGAGTAAAATAGGCAACAGTGTCATACCCTTTAATAGCAATACTATTAAAATGCCCTGTATTTACAGCATCACCTGATGCAAAAACCGAAATACTAAAAAATAACAAAATAAAAGTAATTAGTGGAACAGACTTTTTAACTAGAAACATTTTAACCTTCCTTAAAAATAAATAACTAATCATAAGATAGGTTATGGAGGAGTTTTCTTTCACCAGATGATAAATTTATTAGATATTTAATGAAATATTGTTCTTGATATTAAATAAAAACAGCTTTAGAGGCGCTTTAAAATAAAGAGCTTTATTTTAAAGTTATTTTTTGTAAGCGCTTTAAGTTTATATAAATTGTGCCTCCTTTTAACTGTAAAGACATCATAGCTCACTACTGTATCTTTAAATACTTTTGTATCAACTGCTATATCAAGGGAAGTGCCGAAAAATCAAAGATTATAATAGCAGTGACCATTTTAGTATTGTGGTAAGCGATGGTAAATTATCAGACGAGATTGTTGTGAATGTTGTTGGTGTACCTTTAGCGCCTCTATTTCTGATGGAAATGATTCTGGAGATGGTAGTGTTTGGTGGGGGGATGGATGTTATTACTTAACCTCAGATCGGGTTAAGCCCTAACCATAGCATTCTTCTCTACGTCATTAATATTAAGGGTTGGTTTATTTTCTTTAAGGCAATAAGCTACTAACCCTGCGAGTAAATTCAACATAAAACCATTAGGACTACGATGACGAGA
>NZ_JAUOPP010000013.1:0-125488 GCF_030547765.1 Colwellia sp. 6_MG-2023
TTTCTTGGTCGAAAGATCGGATCGTGGAACGGGCACTTAGTTCAATTTAATTAATTCTTATCCCGAGCTGAGGTTAATTACCTTTAATTCAAGTAATTTAGGTTCGACTGTTTTTGACAACATTTTGAATAACGAACAATTTTCATTAATGTTTTCTGAAATTACATCTAATAATGTATATGGAATACGAGACTTTAATTTGTTCGACGCAACTCTAACAATAAATGGTCAAATTGAAGAAGTAACCGAAGTTCCAGAGCCAGCTCCATTAGCATTATTTAGTTTAAGTTTATTAGCATTAGGTTTAGTAAAAAAACGTAAAAAATAAATTATTAGTTTAACCATATCTAAAAAGCCGTTAGTTACTTAATAAGTAACTAACGGCTTTTTTAATGCCTGTACTTTAACATCAGTACAGAATAAAAATGGTATACCTTCTGATTTAAGAGCTACAGGTGAAAACAAGCTAAAGCAAAACGACATACGGCAAACAAGTTTCATTAAGATCAATTACCTTGCACGACTTACATATGGTGAGACTTTCATAACCTTAAAGGTGAGCAGAGTCGTTAAAAAATAGTAACAATATGAATGAGAGTAACGAGCAAGTGTCACTGCCCCCTTTTATTACTTTCTTTTATTGCTCTTTTATTAAGTTAAAAATACATTTTAACCCTAATTCAATATTTTCAATGTTCATACCAGCAAATCCAAGTCTAATAAAACGGTCTTGGCTTTGCGTTTTATCCACTAAAAACTGCCCTTCTTGCTGAAGAAAAATACTATTGTTTAATGCCAACTTTGCTAATTGTTGTGCACTTTGGTTTACCTCTACCCACATTGCCATTCCACCGTCTGGAACGGTAAATGATTTCACCTTCCCTAGGTTTTGGTAATGCACTAATTGCTGAACCATAAAATCACGTCGTTGGTTATAAACCTTTGTTGTCTTTCTTAAATAACGTTCAAAGTCTCCAGCTTTCATCCACCGTGCAATCGCATCCTGCATTGGCACGTTAACTTTATAATTTATTATGGTTTTGTAATTAACCACTGCATCACTTAGTGTTTTATCTAACGCCATAAATCCAATGCGCGCGCCAGGAAACATTGAAATAACAGGGACACTCGCTTAAATTTGAACAACACAGATTTCTCTACTAAGTTTAATAAACAATCTATAGGTAAGAGGTCTTTCATGACAACAGCCAGAAAACAACTTATTAGCTTAACTGACACACCTTATTATCACTGTATTTCTCGTTGTGTTCGTCGTGCCTTTTTGTGCGGTGAAGATAAAAATACAGGGAAAAATTTTGACCACAGGCGAGGTTGGGTAGAGGATAAATTACTTAGCCTAACGCAGGTGTTTGCCATTGATGTTTGCGTATACGCTATTATGAGTAATCATACGCATACGGTATTATTTATCGATGAAGAAACTGCAAAAGGATGGTCAACCAAAGCAGTACTTGAGCGTTGGCATCAGTTATTTAAAGGCACACTATTAACACAGCAATATTGTCGCGGAGAAGAAATTCCTGACTACCTGATGACTTCTTTGCTTGAAACGGTTGAAGTATATCGCCATCGCTTAATGGACATCAGCTGGTTTATACGTCTACTCAACCAAAGCATCGCGACACAAGCGAATCAAGAAGACAATTGCACCGGTCATTTCTGGTAAGGGCTTTTTAAATCTCAAGCCTTATTAGACGAAGCAGCCCTTGCTGCGTGTATGGCATATGTTGATTTAAACCCAGTAAGAGCGAATATAGCGAAAACCCCAGAAAGCTCAGGGTATACCAGCGTAGAGCAACGTGCTACATCAGCCAAAAAGGCTAAACAGCCCAAAGCGCTACTGCCTTTTGTGGGTAATCCACGTAAAAGCATGCCTAAAGGTTTACCATTTGAGCTAAAAGATTACCTTGAATTAATTGAAATGACAGGTCGCTGTTTCCGTGAAGATAAAGCCGGCTATATTGAAGCAACTCAACCTGCTTTACTTAACCGCTTGAACATCAGTCCCGATAATTGGCTAACGTTAACAAAAGACTTTAGACGATTATTTCATGGCGCGGTAGGTCACAGCGATGTATTAACAGATTACTGCGAGCACAAAGGCTTGAAGCGACGAACTAATGTAAATTGTTGTGATAAACTTCTAGCGTAAAGACTACAACGTAACCATATAATTATCATAACAACCTACCCATACTATGATTGATTCCCCCCCACGTCTAAAAAACGGTATTTCCCCCTCTTTATTTGATAATTTCCTAAAATAATTCGAATGAGGGCTGATAAGTCATTATTGCACTTGTTATTATTGCTTGTGTTGTTGATTTAATACTTTACAAGCGAGTGTCCTAGTTATTTTAGTGTCCTAGTTATTTTTTGTTCATTTCGCTTCAACCTACTTTCTTACGAAATATATGTCGATAACCACTAGGGCTGTTGCCAAAATTTTTTACAAAATGCTCTCGTAATGACGCCGACGAACCAAACCCTACATTGCCAGCAATAGCTTCAATCGATTGATCTGTGGTTTCCAGTAAACATTGAGCTCGTTTTAATCTTGCCTGAATCACCCATTGCAAAGGGCTCATATGCAGCTGTTCTTGAAATCGTCGATTTAAGGTACGAAAACTAATAGAGGCAAAGTTAGCCATTTTATGTAAAGTAATGTCCTGATCTAGATGCTCTTCTATCCATTGCAGTAAAGGCGACAAACCAATTGATAAAGTCGGTGGTGTTTGAACAATGTATTGAGCCTGTCCACCAGAGCGTTCCAAAGGAACGACTGCAGTACGAGCTGAATTTGCTGCAACAGATACTCCAAAGTCCTTTCGGATCAAGTGTAAACAAAGGTCTATTCCTGCAGCGGCTCCCGCAGAGGTGAATATTTGTTGGTTCTCTGTGTACAGTACATTGGGAAAAAGTGCGATATGAGGATAAAGAGACGAGAATAATGACGTTGCTTTCCAATGAGTTGTGACATCTTGCCCATCAAGAATACCACTCGCAGCCAAAACGAAGGCTCCCGTGCATATAGAAACAATTCTTGTACCAGATAAATAGGCTTTACGTATCGCATCACAGAGTTCATCAGGTATCTCAGCACTTGGATCCACAATGCCTGGAATAATTAAAGTGTGAGCATCATTTAGTTGATCTAATCCCCATTTTACCTGCAGATCAAACCCTTGTGTTTTTACAATGGAATCATGAGCACATATATAACTTTCATAAGCTCTGAGGCCGGATTCTAGTTCAACATGCTCAAACAATTCATAAGGCGTTGTAAGATCGGCTACTACCATGCCATCAAAGGCCACAATAACAATTTTATAAGGTTTCATTTTAAACATAACACCACAATTGACGAAATAAATAGTTTTGCCTAGTTTGGCAATATTCTTGCGAACATATGTATTTTAGCCTATAGGCGTAGCCGAAAACAACTATCATAATAACCAACATTATTTGATATTCATTAATAAGGCTGCCTCTATGATAAAGAACAAAAATACTAGACGTTTTAATTTGCTTTGGTGGATAGCAATCATGGAAGGAAGCACCTTACTTTTGCTGATTGGAATTGCGGTACCATTAAAATATTTAGCCAATACCCCTGAACTAGTACATCTTCTTGGTCCTATTCATGGAGCAATTTTCATTCTATATCTATGGTCATTTTTAAATGTATCTGTACAAGAAAACTGGAATATGAGACAGATTATTATGGGGTGCTCTGCTGCTTTCATTCCATTTGGTGGTTTTATAGTGAGTAAACTTGTCCGAAATAACTTTAAAGAAGAAGGAGTGAGATTATGATTTATCTCATCATTAAAACACTGCATATATTTTTTATATTCCTATGGATATCCGGAATGACCATGCAAATATTATCATTACATATTGGGAAAATGCTTCCTGGTACGCTCCTACCACAAGAAATAGTTAGACTTCGTTGCCTTATTAAATTCGATCGTTTCATTGTCGCTCCAGCTATGTTTATTACCATTGGGAGTGGTTTATTTATGGCATTAAATGCGGGATGGTTTCATTACACTTGGTTGCAAGTAAAAATTCCATTGGTTGTATTACTAGCTGCTATACATGGAGTGCATTCAGGAAAGATAAAACGTATGCTCAATACATCAAGAAGTGAGGTTGCTTTTAATACGGTAAACGCAGTTATTATTTTGTTAAGCTCGTTATTAATGATTGTCTTCCTTGTCATAATGAAATTTTTATAGAAACTAAAGCGGAATCGAAAAGTAAAAACAGATAAGTTAGATGCACACTTTATCGCCTATTTTGATGAAGCCATAAAATCTATCCTAACTGCACTAAAAATTAGATAGAAAAACAGGGGAAATAACAGGGACACTCGCTCAGGTTTGAACAACACAGACTTCTCAACTAAGATTAATAAATAACCTGTAAGGAGAGGTCTTTCATGACAACAGCCAGAAAACAACTTATTAGCTTAGCTAACACGCCTTATTATCATTGTATTTCTCGCTGTGTTCGCCGCGCCTTTTTGTGCGGTGAAGATAAAGCAGGCTATATTGAATCAACTCAACCTGCATTACTTAACCGCTTGAACATAAGTCCCGACAATTGGCTAACGTTAACAAAAGACTTTAGACGATTGTTTCATGGGGCAGTAGAACACAGCGATGTATTAACAGATTACTGCGAGCACAAAGGGTTGAAGCGACGAACCAATGTTAATTGTTGTGATAAGCTTCTAGCGTAAAGACTACAACGTAACCATATAATTATCATAACAACCTACCCATACTATGATTGATTTCCCCCCCCCTCGTCTAAAAAACGGTATTTCCCCTCTTTATTTGATAGTTTCCTAAAATAATTCGAATGAGGGCTGATAAGTCATTATTGCACTTGTTATTATTGCTTGTGTTGTTGCTTTAATACTTTACAAGCGAGTGTCCTAGTTATTTGCCATTCATTTATAAACTGGGGGATATCTATTGTTGGATTCATTTTAGCTGGGTATTCAATCTTTGCATCTTTAACAGATAAAGACCTTCAATTACATCTAGCGAACAATAATGAAGAAGTTACAGGTTTAAATTACCTAAAATATAGTCATTGTTTATTTATTAAAATTCTTTTTGATTTACTAATATTAATTTTTATTGCTTTTATTATTAAGACGACTTTAGACAAAGAAGTGTTAATTCATTTTATAAACTTATGTAGTATTGAGATTAATAGCATAACCATCTTACTTTCAACTTTAAAAGCGTATCTTTATTCAAGTTTCGTATTGATTCTATTATTATGCAAATCGTTTATTTATAATATTTACCATATTATTATGATTTCGATTATTTGGCATGGAGAACAAGACGAAAACAAAAAAAACGAGCCTTAGACTCGCTTTTTAATATACTATATCAAACAGTTATCTAATCGATATACGTTTCAATCGGAGGACAAGAACATACTAAGTTTCTATCTCCATAAACATCATCAATACGATTAACTGTTGGCCAGAATTTATTCGCTGCAACACTCGCTACAGGGAATACTGCTTCACGAATAGAATAAGCTCTATCCCAGTTAGCGTCAGTAATATCCGCTAGCGTATGTGGCGCATGGTGTAATGGGTTGTTTTCTAATGTCCATTCGCCTGACTCAACTTTACGTACTTCATCACGAATACATATCATTGCTTCAATGAAACGGTCAAGTTCAACTTTAGATTCAGATTCCGTTGGCTCAATCATTAACGTGCCCGCTACAGGGAACGACATTGTTGGTGAATGGAAACCGTAATCAATTAAACGTTTCGCAACATCCATTTCAGTTACGCCACTAGCTTCTTTAATTGGGCGTAAATCGACAATACATTCATGGGCAACGCGGCCATTAGTATCTGTATATAATATTGGGTAATGTTGGCTTAATTTAGTCGCTAAGTAGTTCGCGTTAGTAATTGCATACTTACTTGCAGCTGTTACGCCTTCTTTGCCTAGTAACGCAATGTAAAGGTATGAAATACATAATATGCCTGCACTACCGTATGGTGCTGCTGATACGGCGCCATTGCCTGCGGTGGTTTCGTCAACATTAATTAATGCGTGATCAGGTAAAAATGGTGCAAGGTGTGATTTAACGCCAATTGGTCCCATACCTGGGCCACCACCACCGTGTGGAATAGCGAATGTTTTATGTAAGTTAAGGTGTGATACATCTGCGCCAATAAAGCCTGGAGACGTAATACCTACTTGTGCGTTCATGTTTGCGCCATCAAGATAAACTTGGCCACCGTTATCGTGAACAATGTTACAAATTTCACGAATAGTCGTTTCATATACACCGTGTGTAGACGGGTAAGTGATCATGATACATGAAAGATTTTCAGCCAATTCTTCTGCTTTGGCTTTTAAATCAACCATGTCAACATTGCCTTTTTTATCACAAGCAACAACAACCACTTTCATACCAACCATGTTAGCTGATGCTGGGTTAGTCCCATGAGCAGAGGCAGGAATTAAACAAATATTACGATGTGAATCGCCACGGCTTGCATGGTATTTATGAATAGCGATTAAACCGGCATATTCACCTTGCGCACCTGAGTTAGGTTGCATCGACATTTTGTCGTAACCCGTTAATTCCACTAGCCATTCAGCTAGTTCATCAATCATTTTCTTGTAGCCAATTGCTTGGTCTTGAGGAGCAAACGGATGCATGTTGGCAAATTCAGGCCAAGATACCGGTATCATTTGTGCCGTTGCATTTAACTTCATGGTACAAGAGCCAAGTGAAATCATTGAATGATTCAAGGCTAAATCTTTGTTTTCAAGTCGTTTAATGTAGCGCAACATTTCAGTTTCGCTGTGATACGAGTTGAATACTGGGTGTGTTAATATTTCAGATTCACGTACTAGTGATGCTGGAATCGACGTTGAGCCTTGCGTCACTATTTGTGCATCAAGCCCTGCTACGTCTAAACCGTGATCAGCACCTAATAAAATAGTAAACAACTGAGCAACATCAGCACGTGTTGTTGTTTCATCAAGTGAAATACTGATTTGGCCTTCAACGTCGGTACGTAAGTTAACGCCAGCAATTAAGGCACGTTCAACGATTTCAGCTTTGCTGTTCGTGTTAGTGTCAGCTACGTTAAATGTAAGCGTGTCAAAGTAGTTATCGTGCAGAGGTGCTAAACCTTTAACACGTGTACCTGTTGCTAAAATGTCAGCAAAACGATGAATACGGTTTGCAATTGTTTTTAAACCTTGAGGACCATGATATACCGCATAAAATGCAGCCATGTTCGCTAATAATACTTGTGCTGTACAAATGTTTGAGTTGGCTTTTTCACGGCGAATATGTTGCTCGCGTGTTTGCATTGCCATACGTAGTGCGTTGTTACCGCGAGTGTCTTTTGACACACCAATAATTCTACCCGGTAATGAACGTTTGTATTTATCACTGGTAGTAAAGAATGCTGCATGTGGTCCGCCGTAACCCATTGGAACACCAAAACGTTGGCTTGAACCAATTACCGCATCAGCACCTAATTCACCCGGCGCTTTTAATAACACTAAGCTCATAATATCGGCAGCAACCGCAACAATACCTTTGTTTGCGTGAATTTTTTCAATTAAGTCGCTAACGTCAGTTACTTCACCAGTAGCACTTGGATATTGAATAAGCGCACCAAAAACATCATGCTCTGGGGCTTCATTCGCTGGCGCAACAATTACGTCAAAACCAAACATATCGGCACGTTGTTTTACAAGGTCGATAGTTTGTGGGAAAACATCACTTGAGATAAAGAACAAGTTAGATTTTTTGTTTTTAGAAACACGTTTAGCAAGCGCCATCGCTTCCGCTGCGGCAGTACCTTCATCTAATAATGATGCACTCGCAAGTGGTAACCCTGTTAGGTCGATACACATTTGCTGATAGTTAAGTAGCGACTCTAAACGACCTTGTGCAATTTCTGGTTGATATGGCGTGTAAGCCGTATACCAACCTGGATTTTCTAGTACGTTACGCGTAATAACATTCGGTGTTAAGGTACCGTAGTAGCCTAAACCAATGTACGTAGTATTTACTTTATTTAAGTTAGCAACGGCTTTTAAATCAGCCAATGCTTGAACTTCTGTTTTACTATCACCAATAGCGGGTAACTGCGGTAAACGAATGTCGTCTGGTACAATTTCATCAATTAATGCGTCTACTGATGCAACGCCCATATCATTAACCATAGCCTGGGTTTGTGCTGCACTTGGGCCAATATGTCTGCGAATAAAATCTTGAGTTTGCTCTAATTCTGCCAACGGTAATGAGGCAAAAGAATTAGTTGGTGATTGAGAAGTCATATCAATTTCACTTAAATAATTGTTTTCATAACAATGGAAATAAAAGAAAGCCTAAAACATAATCGGTTAAAGGCTTAATGTTTAGCTAAGATAATCAATATTTAGGCAAAGCCCTCAAGGTGATTATCGTGACTAAAGTTTTTCATAAACAGTCGATGTTTAGGCAATGCGCTGAAATTATGAGTCGAATGAGCTTAGTGGGCTAAGTGATTTTGACGAATAATGAAGCAACGCAGCATAAACGCTGAATGTGACTGAAAATTAATCTTCGTCGATAGAGTTAGCGTAACCGTCAGCGTCTAATAAGTCAGCTAATTCAGCTTCATCGTCTAACTTAATTTTAAATAACCAACCGTCACCAAAAGCATCAGAGTTTACTAACTCAGGTGAATCTTCAAGATCTTCATTCACTTCAACAATTTCACCTGTTACCGGTGCATAAATGTCTGAAGCCGCTTTTACTGATTCAGCAACAGCTACATCATCACCAGTGCTAACTTCATCGCCAACGTCAGGTAATTCAACAAACACCATATCACCTAATAAATCTTGTGCGTGTTCAGTAATGCCGACAGTAACAATACCGTTACCTTCATTACGTACCCATTCATGTGAACTTGCATATTTTAATTCTGAAGGAATGTTGCTCATTTTTATTTTTCCTGTTGGTTAGATTTTATTTTTTTAAAGTAAATAATTTAAAGTAAATAGCTTCAAATAAGCTGTTTAAATTTATAGCACAATGGCTAGTAAATAATTAGCACAATCGCTAATAAATAATAGTATAACGATTCAATAATTGTCATTACGATAAAGCAAAATAAATACAAATATTAACGTTATTTACTGTAATTTTTTATATCTCGAAATTAGAAAACTTTTTTGCCGTTACGTACAAAGCTAGGCTTGGTTACTGTTACTTTTACATTTTTCTTACGCATTTCAACTTCGATCACATCACCTACTTTTACGCTACGTGGTACACGTGCTAACGCAACGCTGTGACCTAATGTTGGAGAAAAAGTACCTGATGTTATTTCACCATTACCAAATTCAGTAACAACTACTTGGTGTGAACGTAAAATACCTTTTTCTTCTAGCACTAAACCAACAAGTTTAGGTTGGTCGCCCGCCGCTTTTTGCGCCGTTAATACATCACGACCAATAAAGTCACGATCTTCTGGCTCCCAGCTAATAGTCCAAGCCATGTTAGCGGCTAATGGTGATACTGTTTCGTCCATATCTAAGCCATATAAGTTCATGCCAGCTTCTAATCTAAGCGTATCACGAGCACCTAAGCCACAAGGAGTTACATCTAAATCAAGTAATTTTTGCCAAAAGTTTTCTGCTTCAGCTTCAGGAACAATAATTTCGTAACCTTCTTCGCCGGTATAACCCGTTGTAGCAATAAATAAATCGCCCACTTGTACACCAAAGAATGGTTTCATACCTTCAACTGCAGCAATTTGTTCAGGTGTTAGTAAGTTAGCAACTTTCGCTTTGGCTTCAGGACCTTGAACAGCAATAATGCCAAATTCAGGACGTTCTGTGATAGTGGCATCAAAACCTGCTAATTGCTTTGTCATCCACGCAAGATCTTTTTCACGAGTAGCAGAGTTAACAACTAAACGGTAGTTAGTGTCGGAAAAGAAGTAAATGATTAAATCGTCAATTACACCACCGGCTTCATTTAACATGCCAGTGTAAAGTGCTTTACCTGCAACAGTTAATTTAGCAACATCATTGATAACAAGGCGACGTAAGAAAGCTTTTGCATCAGGACCTTGTACATCAACAATAGTCATGTGAGATACATCGAACATACCTGACTTTTGACGAACGGCATTATGCTCTTCTATTTGAGAGCCATAGTTAATTGGCATATCCCAGCCATAAAAATCAACCATTTTTGCGTTAGAAGCTAAGTGTTTTGCATGTAATACGGTTTTGTTAGTCATACGTCATTCCTAAAGAAGTCATACTTTACGTAGTTACACCTGAAATTGTATGGTGACAAACAATTAAGGTGCTCATAAAATTTGCACAGATTATAGCCCTTGGATTCTG
Source organism: Colwellia sp. 6_MG-2023 (assembly GCF_030547765.1). Lineage (NCBI taxonomy): Bacteria > Pseudomonadati > Pseudomonadota > Gammaproteobacteria > Alteromonadales > Colwelliaceae > Colwellia > Colwellia sp. 6_MG-2023. The sequence goes on from NZ_JAUOPP010000013.1 coordinate 10,446, forward strand.
CTTATTCAACAAAATATAACCATAAATACAAATTTAAAACCAACTTTAACAACTATACAGAATTTAATTTCAAAAAAGGTTGTTTTAAAAAATTAATCCTTGTTATTTATTGTGAATTACAAAGATAGCCGCAATAAATTTTATTAGTGAGCGAGAATAGTAAGATTCTGAATCAAGTTCAGAATGACGGACGAGGAGTTTAGAATGACCACGAAGTGTTCAGGATGACAAAAAAAACCGTCATTCCGTTGGTCATTTAATATGGAATCACATACAGTTAGCACTAAACAATCATTGGCGTTTCGGTTGTGCTAGCTCAGGTAAGTCACTTTTTAAACCAAGGGCTTGTTCTATCAAGTGTTTTTTGGCTGGTTTGAAGTTATTAAGTAAACTCATACCAACGCCTCTAAGTAATTGAAACCCTGATTGGTTTATAGAAAACATTTGTTTAATCGCTTCCATCGCAGCAATCATTTCAATAGCTTCACTTTTTCGATAACGTGAAAATGCTTTCAGTTTTTTTGGATCCGCCAGTGTTAATTCATCACCACTGTCGGTATCAATAGTGCTAGAAAGTGTTTGTGCTAATGAAGCCGCGTCTAACAACCCTAAGTTCACGCCCTGCCCTGCTAACGGATGAATAGTGTGTGCCGCATCACCAATTAACACCATGCGATCTTTAACAAAATCTTGTGCTAACCGCATTGTTAATGGGTAAGCAAAGCGCTCACTGATTAATTCAATAGTGCCAAGTTTCCCATCACTCGCTGCCGTTAACTCTTTGGCAAAATCAGCAGGCGATAATTTGATTAAGCGTTCAGCTTCTTCAGGTGACGTTGAATAAACAATTGAACAGGTATCACTGTTTTTAGGAAAAAGTGGTAAAAAAGCTAAAGGTCCAGTCGGTAAGAACACTTGCCAAGCGGTCTTCTTATGACCTTGCGAACATTTAACTGTAGCGACTATTGCATGATGATCGTAATCTCGACTGATCATCGGTATATCCATTTGCTTACGTAACCAAGAATTAGCGCCATCAGCACCTACAACTAACTTAGCGATCAGCGGCACTTGCATTGAGCTATTTACAGCGTTGTTACCCACTTCATTACTCGTTGCAGGCATTTCAAAGCTAGCAAAAGCTTCACTATCGCCCACCGTTATATTGGCGAGTTTATTATCAGTAAAAAAACTTATACCTTCATCTGCTTGGGCTTTATGCCATAAAACATTACGAATCACTTTATTTTCAATAATAAAACCTAAGTTTTCATTTTGGGGAAATTTATTAAGATCATCAACAGAAAAGTCTAACTTGCCTATGCCGGCTTTATCCCAAATATGCATACCTTGATAAGATTGAGCGCGTTCAGCAACAATAGTTGACCAAACATCTAAGTGCTCAAATAAAGTCTGACTTGCAACATTAATAGCACTTACGCGCACTTCCGGTTCAGCCGTTAGCTCAGAAATAGGTAAAGTGTCTGCAATCGCAATGGTTAAGTTGCTCGTTTTTCTTAATGCCAAAGCGAGTGTTAACCCAACCATGCCAGCACCAACAACTAACACATCAAATTTTTGCATTTTAATTCTCTTATTGTAAACTTGCTTAATAGGCTGCTGTCTACTCTAACTCGCCTATTTCATTACGTTACTTTATCGTAAACTAACTTAACTTAACTTAACTTAACTTAACTTAACTTAACTTAACTTAACTTAACTTAACTTAACCTTAACTAAAATTAGTAACCCATCAACTTATTCACTAAAGTATTTTTAATGGGCGAAAAGTAATTCATGACTTTTAAGCCAACATTTCTACCCGCCACCAAAGGCATTAAATCATTAGAAAATAACGTAACAAGGGAGTCAGTCAATTGGATAACTTGTTTTTGATCCTGCTGACGCTTTTGCGCATACTCATTAAGTGAAGCAAAACGGCCAATATCTTTTTGTTCTTGCAAACTTTTCTCAATAAGCTCTCGCATTTGCTGTACGTCTCTTAAACCTAAATTAAACCCTTGCCCTGCAATAGGGTGAATAGTGTGCGAGGCATTACCAATAAGCGCCATACGGTGATAAGTTTGCTGTTCTGCTTGCAGTAATACGAGTGGAAAAACATTTCGTTTACCCACGTGAGTAATTTCGCCAAGCCAACTACCAAACTCACGCTCTAATGTTTGTTTAAAATCGTGATCCGATAGTGCTAAAATTTCTTCTCTTTGCTCTGGCAACATAGTCCACACTAACGAACAACGACTATCACCACTTACATCAATTCTTGATTGCGAGCTCAACTTAGCTAACGGTAACATCGCGATTGGGCCAGATTTAGTAAAACGCTCGAAGGCTTTATGTTGATGTGAATTTTTAGTAGCAACATTAGTAATTAATGCCACTTGTTGATAATCACTGTGGTTAGTTTTAATGCCGGCTAATTTACGACAAGGGGAGTTTACGCCATCACAAGCGAGTAATAAATTAGCATGTAAAATCTGCTCTGAGCCAAGTACTACCGCTACTTGTTCGGTAGAAGCTTTTAGTTCATCGCTATTTAGTGTCGAACCTTGCCAATGAATATCAACAATAGAGTCTGGTGTAAACCAGTGAATATTGTTTTTTGATGCGAGTTCTTTTAGCTGGGCTTGACCAATTAACGCCATTTCAATGACATAACCTAAGGCTGAAACCCCATGCTCTTGCGCTTCTATTCTGGCTTTGCCGTAATAACCTTTATCAGAAATATCTATTTTTTCAATCGCACATGCATCACTAGATAAATGCTGCCACACCCCCATTTTTTTTAAATATGATGCGCTGCCGTGCGAAAGCGCTAAAACACGAGCATCGAATAGTGATGAAGTACTATTATCTTTTCCACTTACTCTGCTTTCTTTATTTACTGCATTACATTGTGCTGACTCTGTGGGTGTGGTCTCTTGCTCTCCTCTCTCTGTTGCTGTCGGCTTTGTTGCTTCAACAATGGCAATAGAAAGCAAGCTACCATCAGCTTTTTTCAAATCAGCTAAACTTAATGCCATCAGGCTGCCAGAAAGACCACCACCTGAAATGATAATATCAAAAGTGTTACGCTTATTTTTCATTAGTTTAATTAGCCATTAATGCTTCAATATCGGCAATAGTTTCAGGGCAATCTTGTGTTAAATTTTCACAGCCCAGCTTAGTAACAACAATATTATCTTCAATACGAATACCAATACCACGCCATTTCGCATCAATTGTTGTATCGTCAAGTGGCATATAAAGTCCAGGCTCTATGGTTAACACCATACCAGGGATAAATTCTCGGCACTGCTGTCGTGATTCATTCATCTGATAATCACCAACATCATGCACATCTAAGCCAAGCCAATGCCCTAAACCATGAATAAAGTATTTTTTACAAACCTTTTCTTCTACTAGTTCAGCTACGTTACCTGACAGTATGCCTAGCTCAACTAAACCTTTCGTTAAGCATTCATTCGCAATTGTATTTAACTTAATAAAGTTGGTGCCTGGTTTAATTGCGGCAATCACTTGTGATTTTGCTTCAAGCACTAATTGATAAAGGAGCTTTTGCGGTTCGGTAAATTTACCGTTAATAGGAAAAGTTCGAGTGATATCCGCCGCATAGCCAGACAACTCACCGCCAGCGTCAATAAGCAATAGCTCATTATCATTTAGTCGATCGTCGTTATTGGTATAATGCAAAATATTCGCGTTATCACCACCAGCAACAATAGTTGCATAAGCCGGGTGACGAGCCCCGTGACGCGTAAATTCGTGTAATATTTCATTTTCTATTTGATATTCAAATAGCCCAACTTGAGTTTGCTGCATTGCTCTTTTATGCGCGAGAATAGAAATGTAGTTTGCTTGGCGCATCAATTCAATTTCATTGGTGCTTTTAATTAAACGTTGTTCATCAATCAATGGACTCGCATCAACTAATTGCGAAGGTGCTTTCACACCTTGGCGCACTGCTGATCTGACTTGTGCTAATAAATCAAACACTTTTTGAGTGAGTAGCTTATCGTCAAAAGCAAAGTAAACTTGTGTTAGACCATTTAAGTATTGTGAAATAAGATCGTTTTGTTCATCAAGCGTAAAGCATTGATCAAAGCCATACTCTTGACAGGCTTTTTCTTGTCCTACTCTCCGGCCATGCCACACTTCTTGAGCTTTATCTTTCGGCAGCGAAAATAAAATTGCTTGTGTTTTATTATCACGCTTTAGTAACACTAATAATGCATCAGGTTCATTAAAACCGGTTAAATAGTAGAAACTCTTATTCTGACAAAAATTAAATTCAGTATCATTACTTCGAGTAACTTCACTGGCAGCAGAGAATAATGCCAATGAATTATCTGACATTTGTGAAAAAAAGCGCTCACGGTGCTGTTTGAAATCACTTATCGACAAACTTGCCAAACCGGGTAATTTATTTTCTGTTCCTGTCATATATTCTACTTCTTTCATTTTATTACTGCGGGTATCAATAAGTTTTCATCAGTAATTCATTATCAGTAATGGATATCTGTAGTGCTAATGTTTGACTAATGTATTGTGCTATTTTTTTGAGTTTTCTCGCTTGCTTGGGTCGATAATGTACCTAATTCGCTAAAGCATAATAAAGCAGAAATGCGTACATATTCATTTATTTCAAAATAGGCTTGCTCAGTGTCTTCATTTTCTTCCATATCATCAGATATATTGGCTATTTCAGAAAAATCAGTAAGCACTTCTTTTACTTCTTCAGAAAGAACAGGGTTATCTTTTTGTTGTAAGCCAAAGCCTAAATTAAACCCTTGCACCCAAACACCTAACGCATGACCGCGCTCAGCAATAGAATCGTCGTCATCAGGTAGCATTAACTGAAAAGTGTATGCATCATCAAGAATATCAGTCCATAATTCAGTGAACATTTGCTTAATCGTTGATTTAACTTTGTTCGGTAAGCCTTCACCATTATTAAACAAGTCATTTATCATCGTTAAATAATTAGCATCGTCAACCGGAAAACCTGCACAGATTAACCCCGTTAATACCCCATGAATTTCACTGGCGTGGGCTTTAACATTTTCGGTAGTGATATCTGCCTGTGTGCTAGCAAAGTCTAACGTCTTGTTTACGGTCATATTTTCACCTGATATTTTAACTGAATGTTTGCAGAGCGTGACTCATTACAAATTATTTTAAAGAAAAAGAGCTAAGTAGCTATTCTAACATTGCCCTAGTTAAAAGACATCAGCACAGCAGCAAACTTTGATGACAAATTTAAAGGAATTAACTTAAATCAGCGGCATATTTTCTTAAAATCTCAAGTGGCACTATCTCAAGCGCCTTAATATGCGTTTTTTTAAGATAAACTCGTGGCGCCTTATCATCCATTTCAGCCTGTAGCCACCGAGCAGCACATAAACACCAAGTATCTCCTGGTTCTAATCCTTCAAAACCAAACTCGGGAACGGGTGTAGATAAATCATTCCCTTTAAGACGAGAATATTCTAAAAACTCAGCTGTTGCTTTAATACTAACGGTATGTGAACCAATATCTTGCTCACAGGTGTTGCACATATTATCGCGAAAAAAACCGGTAACCGGCTTACCCATACTGGCTTCAAGTGGTTCACCAAATACATTAATCGACTCATCCATTTCCATAATTTATACCCTAAAATTTTCAAGCTAATATTGACAAAGCATATAGCCATTAAAAAAATGAAATCAATATACCAAACAACACAGTGAAACGCTAAGTTACAAATAAATTTGTAACAGCTAGATAAAAATGTATACAAAATATGGTCATTTACTTGCATAGAAAGATCAGCACAGTTATAGTGCAAGTTAATCTGCAATTTATTCTATGTTGTTCAATAAGCTTGGAAATTATATAAAATGACTCAACGGACTGTTGAAATAAATGTGCTCGACCGTAAACTAAAAGTGGCTTGTCCTATTGGACAAGAAAGTGCTTTATTAAGTGCTGCCGCTGAGTTAAGTGATCGCTTAACTAATTTACGTAACAGTAAATCAATTGCGACCCCAGAACAAACATTGTTAATGACAGCATTAAATCTAACTAATGAGTTACTACTAACAAAACAACAACTTAAAACAGAAAAAGAAGAAAACAATCAAAAAATAGCGTTATTACAATCCACTATTGAACAAGCATTAGCCCCTGCGAAAAAACACGCTTAGTTATTTTTAATTAAGCTCATATTCTGCCACAACCTACTGGCAACTGGTCCAAGTAACCTAGACTTCAGTTTTATCACTTGATAATTTAATGCTAAATATGTTTCTACGTCACTTAGTTTTAACGCAATGAGTTCTTTTGATTTTAATTCGTTTTCAATCATATATTCAGGTAAACGCCCCCAACCTATACCACTCATAATTAACGTTTTTTTGGTGTTAAAATCATTCACATACCAGCAGCGCTGCCCTGTTTGTACACTATAATTAATTCCCTGGCTGCTCTGCCCTGAATCTTGTACTACAATTTGATATTCATCTTTCAACGCTTCTACTGACATTAATGCTGGATGACGCTCTAGTAATGCAGGTGATGCTACATTACATAAGCCGCCTTGATATAGTTTTTTTGCCTCATAATCACCTGACTGTAACGCTAAAAGATCAATCGTTGTTAAGGCAAGATCAGCCTGTTCAGACTTCACGGCTTCTAATGCACCATTAATATATTCTTGTTTTAAAATGATCTGTGTATGAGGAAAGTCATGACGTATTGATTCAAGTACAGGCAATATTCTTTTTAGATCATAAGAGGCTTCAATTGCTAAAGTAACCGTGGCCTCATTGCCTATCGCTAAAAAAGAAGCAAGTTGTTTTATTTGCTTTGCCTCATTCATTAAACGTAGGGCATGTTGATAAATTTGTTTACCATTATCTGTTAGTACTAAGCGATAACCTTGGCGATTAAATAACTGTAAACCTAATTGTGTTTCCAGCTGCTTAAGTCCTTGACTAACCGCTGGCTGAGTTTTAAATAGCTTTTCACTAGCCTCTTTAAGACTGCCTAACTCAGCAACTTTCACCAACATTCTTAATTGTTCTAATGTCATTTATTAATCAACTTTTCATGAATATATTATTAGATTACCAATAATTGTAGTTAAGCTAAAGTTAACAAGTTACAAACAAATATTCAATATTAATTAAGTTTTTATATTGTAATACTGTCGGCTAAGTAATGTTTGGATACATTTTATAGAGAGCTAAAGTACTCTCTTTGCCCAGTAATAGAAAATTATGGAGTTAGCATTGAACAACACAAAAGCAACTTATGGATTTATTAGTGTTTTTTTTCACTGGTTGTCTGCAGTCACTATCTTTGGCTTATTTGGCTTAGGCTATTATATGGTTGATTTAACCTATTATAGCCCATGGTATAAAACCGCCCCTGACTTACATAAAAGTATAGGTTTGATATTTTTTGCTGTAATGCTACTTAGAGTAATTTGGCGATTTAAACAAGTAACGCCAGATCATCTAGCAAGCCATAGCTCGCTTGAGAAAAAAGCAGGTAAAGTGACCCACCTTATACTTTATGTGCTGATATTTATTATCATGATAATGGGGTATTTAATTTCAACAGCGGATGGGCGAGGAATAGAAATATTTGAAATGATAACTATACCAGCACTGGGATCTATCATTGAAAATCAAGCGGATGTCGCTGGATTTATACATAAATGGTTAGCATATTTACTGATAGGGCTAGCGACATTACATGCGTTAGCAGCACTAAAACATCACTTTATTGATAAAGATGACACTTTAAACAGAATGATTGGCAAACACCAAAAAAACGGAGAATAACTATGAGAAAACAATTAACAAAATTAGCACTTACATCGGCGTTTGTTGCAGCCACCTTCATGCCAACGGTCAATGCAGCTGACTACATTATTGATACTAAAGGTGCACATGCTTCAATCAACTTTAAAATTCAACATTTAGGCTATAGCTGGTTAACCGGTCGTTTTGACAAATTTGGCGGTTCTTTTAGTTATGATGAATCAAATATTGCCGCATCAAAAATTGAAGTAAATGTTGATACGAGTAGTATTAACTCAAACCATGCAGAACGCGATAAGCATTTAAGAACTGGCGACTTTCTTGATGTAAGCTCATTTGCTAATGCTAAATTTGTTAGTACTTCTGTTGCAGATAAAGGTAATGGTAAATTAGCCATTACAGGTCAATTAAGTTTGCACGGTGTGACTAAAGAAATCGTTATTGATGCAGAAACTATTGGTGAAGGTAAAGATCCGTGGGGCGGATACCGTGTAGGTTTTAGCGGTACAACAACGATAGCGTTAACTGATTTTGCAATTAAAATGGACTTAGGTCCTGCTTCAAAAACTGTAGAATTGAATCTACATATTGAAGGTATAAAACAGTAAAGCTAAGGTTATTTAGTAAGAGTAGTGATTAATGGACGTTAATATTTTTTCTTTAACCACTGCTTATTCAATAGAAATGTCTCTCGCACTATCTTCTTCATTGAAGTGTGTAATTTACTTTCTCGTGTGCAAGATGATATTCAAACATTACTTACCGGTATAAATTACTGAAGCTGAAAAGAATGTAAACGCAGGTTCATCAGCAGCACGAAACTTACCGGTATATCCTGCATTTACTTGGCAGTAGTTAACCTAAGCCCGGTTTAACCAATTTTGAGGAACTAAATAGTGGTTAAGCTTTGCTTCATCACTATTCTCTTCAGCTTTAAAATTATATTCCCAACGTGCTAAAGGTGGCATCGACATTAGAATAGATTCTGTTCTGCCACCTGATTGCAAACCAAATAATGTACCTCGGTCAAACACTAAGTTAAATTCAACATAGCGACCGCGACGGTATAACTGAAATTGTCTTTGCTCTTCAGTGTATTCATCATTTTTACGACGATTGATGATAGGAACATAAGCGTCAATGAAGCCTTGTCCAACGGATTTAACATAATCAAAGCTTTTTTCAAAACCCCATTTATTTAAATCATCAAAGAATAATCCACCTACGCCACGAGTTTCATCACGATGTTTTAGGTAGAAATATTCATCACACCATTTTTTATAATCATCATAAACATTTTCACCAAAGGGTGCTGATAAATCATGAGCTACTTGATGCCAGTGTAATACATCTTCGTTGACAGGATAAAATGGTGTTAAATCAAAACCGCCACCAAACCACCACACTGGGGCTTCTCCTTCTTTTTCAGCAATAAAAAAGCGTACATTGGCATGAGATGTTGGAATATGAGGATTTTTAGGATGAATAACTAAAGAGACACCACAAGCTTGCCATGTTCGGCCGGCTAACTCGGGTCTATGAGCCGTTGCTGACGGTGGTAATTTATCACCTGAAACAACTGAAAAATTAACACCACCTTGCTCTATAACAGTGCCGTCAGTCATTACTCGCGTACGACCACCGCCACCTTCTTTGCGCTTCCAATTGTCTTCAATAAATTGGCCACTGCCATCGGCTTGTGCTAATGCTTGGCAAATACGATCTTGTAACGTTTTAAAATAACCAATAACGTTCGATATTTCAGGAACTTCATTGGTAGGGTTTAAGGTGCTCATAAAATAAGGGATATCCATCAAAACAACGAGTAATGAAAATAATTATATCATTATTTCATTAACCTAAACTACTAATCCCCTGCTGTATTTTACCTAGCTTGCCATTAGCATTAATTACTTTAAATTTTAAATCTCTTAGTGAATAAGGTCGATAACCACTAACCAAGTTAAACCGTTCAATAACAGTATGGTGAATAATAGGAATATGCTTCGATTTAACATCGTCAACATTTACCCTAACGAAGCGAGGTGCCAAGGTTGCTGCGTTTCTATTCGTTCGAATTTGGCTATGTAATGTGCCATCGACCAAAGGCTTGATATTAAGATCATCAATACAGATGCTATCTTGCGCCCCCGGTACTTTTAATCCAGCAAAATCAATTTCGTTAATATCTTGTATGCTCAATTTATCACGCACACTATCAAGCATAAATTGCAAAGTAATATCAGACAAACCATCAAACCAGTAACTACCACCAATATCAGAATGCACACCGGCAAACCATATTTCGGTCACTCTTTTATCATAATTAAATAAAGTTGGTTGAAACAAAATTCGTTTCTCATCCAGTGAAAGTAAATGCACCGCTTGTTCAACATGAGCACCAAGAGTGCCATTTTCAAAGACAATACCACTGGCAGGGAAAGTATCCGGATTTAAATCTAACGAACCACGTGTTGCGGCAACAGTATCAAACACGCCTAAAAACTTAACCTTATAAGGCAAATGTGCAGCAAACATGCGTGCAATAGCAGCACCACGACTAAAACCGAAGATATAAATAGCATCTCCTTCAGAAAAATGTGTAGATAGATCGGCACGCGCATTGGCGATAATATCATCCATATCGCCATAAGGCGGCGCAAACATTGCGTTGAATTTACGTTTAAGCCAACTACCGCGAGTACCAACACCACTGTAGTAAAAGCTTTGTTGTGCTGTTGTAATTGTATTTACAGAATTCTTTTTAACATTTTTTCTGGCATTAAATGAATTAAGCTTACCACCAAAAAAAGCATGTAGTTTTAATACATTACTGATACTAGAGTCTTCAAAAAAATCATCCGCATCTTGAGGTGAATTACATGTGCCATCAAAACAGAAAATAAGCTTTTTCATAAATTATTCCTTTAAAGTATTAGTGGATACTAAGTTGGTTAAATTTATTCCTTCCACTAAATAAAGTCTAAAATAGTGGTTATTTCAAGCAGTTCTTTACTGCTCATATCAACTTTTAGCCTTCTCCCTCTAGTCAACAACCCTGTGAGACTGGTAGAATCTACCTCATTATTTTTATGAAAATGAAAAACGAGAGATTGAATAATGGGAAGAGCTTACCAAAACAGAAAATTATCCATGGCAAAAACTGCCGGAGCAAAAACCAAAGTCTATTCAAAGTACGGTAAAGCGATTTACGTTTGTGCTAAGAATGGTGGTATAGATCCCGATGGTAACCTTGCTTTACGTGGTTTAATTGATAGAGCTAAAAAAGACCAAGTACCTACACATGTAATAGAAAATGCGATAAAAAAAGCATCAGGTACGGGTGGTGAAGATTTTGAAGAAGCACGTTATGAAGGTTTTGGCCCTGGTAACTGTATGGTAATTATCGATTGCTTAACTGATAACGGCAACCGTACCATTAAAGATGTTCGTCAATGTTTTACTAAAACCAATTCTAAAATCGGATCTTCTGGTACGGTTTCACATATGTTTGATCACCAAGCAATATTCGCTTTTAAAGGTGAAGACGATGAAGCTGTTTTAGAAAATTTAATGATGGCCGACATTGATGTGTCTGACGTTGAATTAGAAGATGGTATTATTACTGTTTATGCACCACACACTGAGTTTTTCAAAATAAAAACTGAATTTGCTAACTCTATGCCTGAATACGACTTAGAAGTTGAAGAGATCTCTTGGGTTCCTCAAACTTATATTGATATTGAAGGTGAAGAAGATTTAGCTAATTTTGAGAAATTCATTGCCATGTTAGATGATTGTGACGACGTACAAAATGTTTATCATAATGCAGAAATTAAAGACTAAATAAACGCGTAACATTGTTGCTCTAGTCGCCATATCAAGCCTATCTTAGTGATAGGCTTTTTTATTTACATTTATTAAACATGACTTTGTTGAGCCGAACATGGTTGAATTCGAGCCTAAAACACTTCATCGACATTAAACGTCATTTCTTCCTGGCTAACAGGATGCCTTAACGTTAACCTTTGTGCATGAAGGTGTAAGCGCTGAGCAATATTGTCATTGTTATTTCCATATAAATCGTCACCCAATATTGGCGTATTTAACCCTTGTGGATGAGCACAATGAACCCTTAATTGATGTGTTCTTCCTGATTCAGGGTATAAATATAACTTTATTTTTTTATCGGTATGTTCAATAACTTGCCAATGGGTTTTCGATGCTTTTCCAGCCTCAAAACACACTAACTGTCGGGGTCTATCGTCCAAATCACCTCTTAACGGCAGGTTAATTTCCCCTTCACTTTGTTCAACTATTTTATCAATGTTAGCCGCTACTTTATTTTCAAGTAATGCCACATAACGCTTTTTAATAGTACGATTAATAAATTGTTGCTGTATGTTTTTTTGTGCCCGTTTAGTTAACGCTAATACCATTACGCCTGAAGTAGACATATCTAATCGATGCACAATTAGAGTGCCCGTTGCTTCTGGAAACTGTTCTTTTATTCTTAGATAAACAGAATCTTCAATGTTTTTACCGGGCACAGATAAAAACTCATGCGGTTTATTAACCACCACAATATCGTTGTCTTGATAAATAATATCTAACGCTTTACCTTCTGCGGGGTTAACCAATAAAGGGTTATCATCTAATGTCATGCCCTCTAGCATATGCGCTAAAATTGGTTGACATTTACCAGAGCATGCACCATAAAACTTTTTATGTTGACGTATTTCAGACTTAGGCGCCCGACCCCACCAAAATTCGGCCATCGCTAGTGGTGTCATATTATTCATAAAAGCATATTGTAATAATTTTGGTGCGGCACAATCACCAGTACCTGCTGGTGGCATTGGATGGCGTGTGTCTTGAAATAATTCAAGTAAATCTCTTTCAACGCCAGCACTGTTTAATAAACTATACTGTTTAAATAGTTTTTTTTGTAACCTTGTCGACAACCGTTTTCGTTTATTTTTAACGGCATCAACTTCATCAGTTAACGCGGTTAATTTTTCTTGCGCTGCTGTTATTAAATCAAGCCAATGCTGTTTTAACGCTTTTAATTCATTTTTATCATAAACACTTTGTTTTGCTAATTCTTTCAGCTGCTGTGCTAACTGTTCTTCAGTAAAATCATCCCTTACTTGGCTACGTTTAACTTTTCTCGTTTTCCGATTAAACGCCATTTTTTCATGCTGCTGAGCAAGCTGTTCTTCTTGTTGAATAGCAAGTGATGTAAGTTGAGATTGGTACTCTTCTAACTTCGGGTTAACTAAGAGTTGCTCGAGTTCATGATTAAGTCGATTGATAATAATACTGTCATCGTGATACCACTCGGCTTGATCATTAAGCTCAAAAACAGGTGGTACAAAGGTCATATTATTTTTAAGCGAAGCTTGTTGAATAGAAAGATCAAAGTGTTTTCCTGAAAAAGCAATAAGATAACCTATGTCACCTTGCTGATTTTTTACTAACAGCACGCCAAACATTTTCCCTTGTTGTTCAAGCTCTTTTGACAGTTGTTGATGGTTTTCAAGTTGGTTTTGTAATTCTGTTGCCGCTAATAAGCACAATGGATGAGGATCATAGCAAAATGGGAAAGTAAAACGTTCGGGTAGAGTGTAATCTTTTATATTCTGACTAAAAGCGTTAAAACAAGTTTTCGGGTAGATCATAAATTTCCAAGGGTCTTTATACGGCTAGGCGATTTTACAACAAAATAATCTCTAAATTATAGCATCACTTAACACCATTAACCGTTAGTACTTTTTAGGTATAATAATTGACATAGTTAGGTGTGTATTCAACTAGCTTGGCATAATTGTCAGGTGAAGTAAGCCCTTTGGTTCCCCAATTCATTGACATCTTAAATAAATCTGACTGTTCATCTTGCATTTGCACAATACTCATTAAAATTTCTTTGTCACTTTTACCCTCTGCACGCCCCTGATTAATAAGATCTTGCTCTAAATTTAACACCTTCTGGTGTGCTTGTTTTAATGGCTCTTGTAAACGATTTATTCTTTCGGCTATTTCAAAACCATTATCTGCATTCATAATTTCATTTAAATTAATGGCCGCCATTGACGGCATTCGTCCTATTAAGGAATCAACCTTTGCGGTTAGTTCTTCAGGTGAAGCGTTTTCAATAAAAGAAACTGCATTTTTTCGGGTATCGTAATGAACAATAGCCTTGGTTTCTTGCGTGTTATTTACCGCAATTGGTTCAACTTTATTGGTATTGTTTTGAACTTGTTGAACAGCATAGTGTTGTGAACTAATTGAATTTATCACTTATCTTCCTTAATCGGTTTTTTCATTCCTATTGATAAGTAATCTGTTATGTACATAATAAAATGACAGACTAATATGATGATTTAACTCTTTACGATACTAAACTAAAGAGCAAATAGCGTACCAACCCTCGTCAGCTATAAATTGTTAGCCGTGTATTGATTTACTCAATATGACCCAATAAAAACGGCAAAAAGTGCCTTTGAGTATTTTTACATCGGCAATAAATTGCCATTTATTTGTAATTGATATGGTAAGAACAATCATAATTATTGATGGTTAACAAGCGCGACAAAACATAAGTGGTAATGGTACATTTTTTGCTAAATATTGACTAAGAATCTGTATATTTATATGACGTAATCAAGTATCGAGGATAAAATGGAAGTCACCACTACAAATTTTCAAATTCATTCACAAAATGTGCAACAAACAAATAACACAACAGCTAACGCTAGTAATACTGGCACTACTTTTTCACAAGTTTTTGCCCGTTATCAATCAGCTAGTGCACAAAGTACAACTCCTGAAGAAATAAAGGAAAGTGCTGTATTTAAGATGAATACAAGTAAAGGTGATCAAACAGCCATTAATCTAGATGAATATCTGACTCCGGGACAGCAATCAACGCCAGTGAACTTGGATGACATACCTTTATTACTTCCTACGGCCCATAACATTGATACTTTGTCGAAATATTCACAAGAACAATTCAAAGACTTGTTGGCGCAATATAACATTCAATCGCCGCCAGCTACCGTTGAGTTTGATAATGAAGGTCAAATTGTTTTACCTGCGGATTATGCGTATGCCGACCAATTAAAACAGGCATTATCTGAAAACCCAAAAGTTGAAAATGCACTACGAACAACGGCTGCTTTAGCAAGTCATTACGCCGGCATCATGGAAGGACAACCCTTTCGTGATGAAATGTCTACCGCAAGAACCCAAGCAGACAGAGACAGAATAATTGAAAAATATAGCGAATTATTTGACGATAATCGCCCTAGTAAGCAAATTATTTTAACCTTCTTAGAAAATGGCAATATGTTGGTAGGTAAGAAAGAACAGTAGTAAAAAGAGGATAACACCGAGGAAATTAAGCAAATGCCAATTAAAAAAGCCTCATAACGTTAATGATAAACCAACAACAAAACGACGGCCAAAATCTTCTGCTTTCATTAATGAAGCGGCGGCATCTGTTTTAGCGGTACTAAAAATGGGTTCATTGGTTACATTAAAAACATCCACCCGTAAGCGTAAACTATCTGAATACAGCCAGCTGAAGCTTAAATCCGTACTAGTATAAGCTTTAATATAGCTATCAGCATTGTTTGTCACATCCCTATCCGTAAGAAATTCACTCCGATGGTTAACATTCAGTCCAGCTTGCCAACTATCATCACTGACAACAAAACGTACGTTAGCGGTAAAATCGGAAACACCGTCAATTCGAACATTACTCTCATCTGGCGTGGTAAAATTTGCGTTGATAATACGTGTTATATTAGCGCCTACACTACTTTCTGAAAACCAAGCACTACGCAATGGTAGTAACCAGTGAATACTTGCCTGTAAACCGTTAATATTACCAGCGCCGTCATTTGTTCTTTGTAATGAGTTGTATTCTATATCTTGGTAATTAAAAGACTCTTTTTGTTCTACAATCAAGTTATCTATATTATGATTAAAACCCAACAATTGAGCATTTAATGATGTTTGTAACCAGGTAACAGAAAACGTAGTCGTATTTGCGACAACCGGTTGTAAAGCAGGATTCCCCAGTTCAGCATAAGGCAAACCACCAGAGTTCACATGAACTTTAGGATTTAAATCCGAGTAATTCGGACGATTATAAGAACGGCTATATCCCGCCCGCCACTGCCAATATAAAGACGGTTGCCACAGAATATTTAATGACGGTAACCAGGTTACAAAACTAAGGCTATCGTTGAGTGGAAAGACAGCTTCAGCTGCTGCATTTAATTGCGCCCCCGCTATTTGACTTTTCATATCACTATAGCGAAGCCCTGTATCAAATGACCAATGCCCTAACTGCCATTGCGATTGTAAATATCCCTCTTTTGAAACATAAGTTACTTTATAACTATTGAGTAAATCATTATCAGTAACACCTCCAAAGGGTAAACTTATATCGTACAATTGAAATAAATCACTTTTTGGAATCAGCCAATCTTGCGTATCTGAATTCATAAAGTCAGCGGAAAAAAGATCGGGAATAGATTCTAGCCATCGGCCATCTAATTTAGGTAATGTCGCTAAAGCAGAAACCGATAAACTTACATCACGACGGGTATATTTATACGCTTGGGCTGAATGTAAAAAACCAAAGTTTAACGTTTTCAATCTTTTACCCAAAAGAGAATCCCCAGTTGAATCCCATTGACTATCAATGCCCCATTCATCTACCTTATTCAATACATTAATGTTACGTTTACTCATCTGATTAATATTTGAATAACTACTGACCAGTTTTAGATTACGATCAAAGGTAAACTTATCAACCGAATAGTTTTGTAACTCAACAAGAGCATCCATCGGCGAGAGCCCTACATGTACTCGAGAAATAGGCTCTTTAGTCAAACTGTTAGCTACACTATGACTATAAAATGGTGTTATTATTAAGCGTTGATGAGGTTGCCACTTCATGTCTGTTTGAAAGGTTTTATTAGCATAATAGAGTGTTGACTCTTCACGGCTAGATTTGCCAGTAACATTTGAAAATATAAACTGATCTAAGCTATTTTTATTATGAATTGCCTTTGCTTGGGCCGACTGACTTAATGGATTTATCGATAGTCGATATTCATCAAAAGCAAAATCAGTTTCAGAACGAAACCACAATGTATTAATCGTTAATAGTTCGCTTGGTTGCCATGCTAAAGCACTATAAATCGTTGCTCTAATACGATCTTCATTTTCAATGGTTAGTGCCAAGCCATCCGTTGGCACTAAAATATCATCATCAATATCAGGCCACTGATAAACATTTAATGCACCGCCATTTTCCCCCCAATGCCAAGACTCAAATTGAAACTGACGCTGCAGTCGACTTTCATAATTCATCTTCACAATTAAACCGACGGTATCATCGGCAAATTTAGTATTTGCAGTTATTCCAAAACTAGGCTGAAGATCTCGCTCTCCTTCTAACGCAGCAACCGTCAACCTGACGTCTAAGTTGTTTTTTTGATAGTCCAATGGGGCATCGCTAAATAAATTAACGGTTGCACCTATTGCACCGCTAGGTAACCGAGGATCAGCAGTTTTAGAAACAGCGACATTTGAAAATAACCCCGCGCTAAAAATATCAAAACGATGCGCTTTACCATATTGATTTGAATTGCGAACATTTTCAGTATTAGCAAGACGACGGCCATTAAACAGCGTTAATTGATACTCTGCGCCTAACCCCATCGCATTAATATTAAGTGCCTCACCACGATCTCGAGTAATACTTAGTCCTGGAACCGCTTGTAATGCTTCAGCTAAATTTTCAGCAGGTAATTGGGTAAGCATAGCGCCTAAAATAAAATCGGTTTCGCCTGCATTATTACTTTTTATTAATTGTGCATAATCAACGGACTGTTGATATTTATCATTATATCTCTCAGTTAACGACCCCGTTGGCAATTGTCCAATAACAGTGACTTCTTCTAATTGATTTACTGAATTTTCAATGGATTTTTTAGGGATATTATTAACGTTATAAATGAGAATACCTGACGAGGTTTGCTTCCAGTTAAGCTGGTGCGATTTTAGCCAAGTCGTCAACTGCTTATTAAAATCAATACGATTAATGTCGTTATTTGGGGCACTACTTGCTTCTACCTCGACCCCTTCAAGTAATGATCTGTCATAAATAATCGCGATTGAAAACTTCTCAGAAAAATTGTTGAGCTGTTCAATTAAACTAACCCGTGCCGCATTAACATAAAAAGACAAGCCACATAACATGGCACTTAAGGCTAAATATAAATAACGTTTCAACATTTATAGGCCCCGAAAAACGTAATCAAAACAGCATAGTAATAGTGCAAATATATTAATCAGTAGAGGACAATATAATGCTGTCATCAAAAGTATTGATTGAAAGCTTATTTAATTGCGCAATAAGGGTTAACGCACCAAGCACATCATTCGTTTTAAAACGTCCACTAACCCGTAAATTGGCATCAACCTTACTCAGTACAACTGGCCTTTGAGCATAACGATTAAGTTGATAAACAGCATTACTAATAGAGACATCGTCAAAATTAAGCCAACCAAGTTGCCAATCAGGTTGTTTGGCTGTAAAAGTAGAAACAATTATATTATTGTTATAGACACGTGCTCGTTGTCCTTTAACCAGTTCAATCTGCTGTTTACCGTCAATAGTCTTTACGGAAACTTTCCCATGAAAGACATCTATATTTGTTTCACCTAAGGTATTATTCACATTAAAGGCAGTACCAAGCACACGTATAGTCGCGTTACCGACTTCCAGTGTAAAAGGTCTTTCAATATCTCTTTTTATTGAAAAATAAGCTTCTCCCTTACTTAATAGTGCAGTTCTTGATTGACTATTTTCACTAAATTTTAACGTTGAATGTTGATTTAAAGCGACTTTAGACTCATCAGACAAAATTAAATTTTCAGCATCATTACCACTATAATACTGCGCAGCTACACTAGCTGGAGCAGAAGTCGTAACGTCTGATTTGATAAAATTAAAGCTTATAAAAGAAAAAATAACACTCGCAGCTAAAGCGCCTCCCCATGTCCAAAGCTTAAGTTTGCGAGGTTCTTTTACAAGGAGGTGAACCTCTGCTTCTTCCTCTACTTTTTGTAAGGCTTCAATAAGCGCAGGATCATGCCAAATCTGTTGCGTTAATTGCTCATTGTTAGCGTTTTTTTTGGATGTCGATACCATTAAATGTCTCAATTTTTTAACTTAAACTTATTCTTATAACTAACTATGTTTCATTACTAATATGAATGACGGTTTAATCTCTACTAAGGGGACAATCAATTATTAATTAATGTTGATATAGCGTTTTTCAACATATCCATAGCACGCGATATATGCTTTTTGACCGCTTCTTCAGATACACCTAAATTTTTTGCGATTAATTGCCGACTTTCACCATGTAACCGACGACGAATAAAAACGTCACGACGCAATGGTGACATTTGCATTAACACTTGCTGATATAACCGCATACGCTGTTCATGTTCGAGTAAGTTTTCAAGTGATAAAGCTTCACTTTCTGGATCATGTTCAAGACTTTCTGGAAATTTTTTTTGATCTCTATGATGATCAATAACTAAGTGTTTCGCCATGCGAAAACCATACGCAAGTAAGTTATCTATATGCTCCGTATTTTCTATTTTTAACGCCTTTAACAAAAGCTTTTGAAATAAATCATCAGCATCAGCATGATCATCTACCGACCGACGAAAAAATTCCTGAAGCGAATTTTGGTTCGCTATAAAGCACCTAACTAATGGTCCATGTTGCTGAGTATTTTTACTAATAATCGGTGATGACATTTTAGTGAGGGACATGATTCTCTTTTTTGTATAGTTATTTACAGCGTCAAGTTATTAATCAATGAGCATTAAAATGGCGCTAATATTCGCTTAGAAAATACAGGTTTATTATGATGATTTAATGACAATTTTATGAAACTCCTGTAGTAAAACTGACATAAAAGTTTCATCAAATATATACGTCCCCTTTTCATTTTATGTTGCGTCTTTAGTGGAGAAATAACTTATTAAATCTTAATAAATACTAACAAATAGGAATAACGTAATGTCTAACCGAATGTTTCAACTATCGCCATTAGCACTTGCTTTAAGTACTTTATTTATAAGCCAAGTTCACGCACAAGAAAATGATTCAAATGAACACGCTATGGAAGAAGTTGTTGTTACCGCTAGCTATTCAAAAAGCTTAAAAAAGGCAGTCGATTTAAAACGCGAAAATATCGGTTTTTCTGATTCGATTGTCGCATCTGATATCGCAGACTTCCCAGAACAAAACTTAGCAGAGGCATTACAAAGAATGCCAGGGGTAACAATTGAGCGTAATAAAGGTTTAGGGCAAAAAGTAAATGTTCGAAGTTTACCTAGTGATTTCACCTTTGTGTCTATTAATAACCTGGCAACAGCATCTGGTAGTGGTGGGCGTGACGTAGAATTTGATATTTTTGCCTCAGAAATAATTCAAAGTGTTACCGTAAAAAAATCACCTACTGCCGCAGATGAAGAAGGTGGTATTGCTGGCTCGGTTGATATTAATACAGCAAGGCCTTTTGATTACAATGAACGTAAAATAGTGGTTTCACTAGAAGGTGCTTATAACGAAATATCAGAAGAAACTGATCCTAAACTTGCCCTATTAGCTAGCGATACCTTTGGAGATTGGGGGGCATTAGCATCTTTCGCATACTCAGAACGTACCAACCGTTCAGACAGTAATTCAGGTATAGATTTTCGCCCTATTTCTCGTTGGTTAGAAAAAACCGGTTCATCGCAATTTCAAGCTGACCAAACAGCAGAAGTATTAGAGCGTGATGCAGGTATAATAATTAACGACCGATTTGATGATGATGAGACTAGCCGAGTTGTCTTTTTGAATAAAGTAGGTGATCGCGCTTACTTAACAGAGCAAGAAAAATGGGGGGCTACATTATCTTTGCAATATAAACCTAATAGTAACTTTAGTTTAACGTTAGATGGTTTAGTGGGAAATTTTGATGACCATGAAGACGAATACGATGCAGCAGCCTACACAGCATCAAGTATTAGTTCGCTTGAAGAAGTACATGCATATGACAATACAACCCTGTCAGAATATGGAATTACAGTAATAACAGATGCTGATTACGCTGCTACGCAACATGAGCTTTTAAGTAAAGAAAATAGCAACAATACTGACTACCAACAATATAGTCTGACAATGGATTCATTACTTGGACAATGGGATATTTATGGTGTAATTGGTTATAGTGGTGCTCAAAAAACATCAGAAAACACCAATTTAAAGCACACAGCTTACCGTGCAACACGCTCTCGTTATACGAGTACAGGCGCAGAGACTCTTTCAAGTGATAACGCCGAAAGTTTTGATATGTACAATACACCCGAAGCTTATTTATTTGATTATAATGAAGTAAATATTGAAGATATTTCAGATGACAAATATGCCGCTCAATTAGACTTTTCACGCCAATTAAACTTAGCTTATTTACCTTCATTATCAAGTATTCAATTCGGTGCTCGCTATACCGATAAATCAAAAGAACGTAACTACGGCTCTAACCGTGTCACAGGTCCAACTGCTGGCGACTCGTCATGGGTAGGTACACGCACATTAGCTGACAGCCAACTAACAAGTATTTCAGAACTAGTCTCAGGTGGCGAATACTTACCTGAAATTTCATCAAAAGTAGATTGGAGCCAAGTATCAAATAGCTATGCACGTAATGAATTAAGATACGACGGTTTTACCGTTGATTTTGAACCTGATCAATTTTATCAAGTTAAAGAAAAAACTTCTGCCATATATGCTATGGCTGATTTTTCTTTTCATATTGGCAAAATGCCCGCAACCCTAAATGCTGGTGTTCGTTATATTGATACTGAGGTGATTTCGTCTGGTTACCACCAAATACAAGGTAGCGATGGTACAACGAGTTACACATCCGCCCCTATATCAAAAAGCGGTAACTACACTGACTTATTACCAAGCATAAACTTCTCTCTTGATCTGAGTGACAACTTAGTCTTACGTGCTGCTGCATCCGAAACTCTTATTCGCCCAGCCTTAACTGACATTGCTTACAAGCGAACAGTCAGCCTAAGTGAATTTAAATACCGTGATGGTAACCCTGATCTACAGCCAACGTATGCCGACCAATGGGAAATGGGCTTAGAATGGTACTTAGAAAAAGGAGGTTTATTAGCCATTTCTTACTTTGAAAAAGAGATTAAAGGCGTAGTGCGAGAATCATTAACTGGCGTTGTTAATGATGTAACTAAATACAATGATAACGGTAGTATTGATGGTGTGTACGACTTTGATATTTATCAAAAAGTTAATGCCGAAGGTGCCTACGATGTCAGTGGTATTGAATTAATTGCACAAATTCCATTTGGACGTTTTCACAGTACATTAGAAGGGTTTGGTGTTAATGCTAACTACACTTCTTTAGATAATTCATTAACAGGCTCATCAGATTTAGGTATTCCAACCCCAGCAGAAGGTCTAGCTGACGAAACTTACAACGTAACCTTCTATTATGAAAACCTCAATTTCGATGCTCGTATTTCTTACAACTATAAAGATAAATATGTTGAATATATAGAGCGCGATATATATCCAGTTTATCGTGATGCTTATGGTCAAACAGATATTTCTCTTGGCTATAATATTAACGACACAATTAAAATGACATTAGAAGGTATTAATATTACAGACGAAGCCACTAAAGGCTATACACTTGATTCTGCTTTCCCGACAATGTATGAGTTTTCGGGTAGACGAATATCACTAGGTTTGCGTGCTATTTTTTAAATAACGTTTAAAAAAACAGGGATCATTATGATCCCTGTTTCTACATAATTAAAAAATAATAAACTTAACTCATTGATACGGTTGACAGGAACTAAGCATGAAAGCCTTACTACTCATCATTAACTTAATAAGCATAACAACACACGTACAGGCTAACACTAAAACCCAAGTCGCTTTTATACCAGACATTCATTTTCATGATATTTACGGCGATTTTTCTCAACAAGGGTTTAAGGGGATTCAACTAGCGAAAGATATCCCACCGGTGAGTATTCGAAGTATGAGATCGCAAATTCATTCTACACGTTTATTTAATGAAAATTACTTTGCTTTAATTACCACACTTAACGATATTGCAGCTAAGGGTATAACACTTGTTGCTCTACCGGGTGATTTTACCGACGATGGCCAACTTGTACACCTTTATGGTCTAAAAAAAATTCTTAATAAATATACAAAAGAGTATGGTATGCGTTTTTTTGCCATTCCTGGTAATCATGATCCGGTAAAGCCATTTAAAAGTGCGGGTGGTAAACCTGACTTTTTAAATGAAAAAGGACAAGAACTAGCTATTTATTCAACAGAGCACCTTCGTTGCACCAAGAAAGTGCTCAACAACACAAACATAAACACTGGTAATAAAAAAGTAATATGCAGTGACGAAATAGCGCATGGAGGCTATAAAGAAGTAGTTGAGATTATGGCACCTTTTGGACTAATGCCCAGCAACAATGAACTTTTATGGGAAACGCCGTTCTCAAAAGGCCCCTCATTAGCTGAACGTAGCTACGTGCAATGCGCCGAAAATGACAAAAGCAACTGTATAAATATACCTGATACTAGCTACTTAATTGAACCCTTAGCAGGCCTTTGGTTATTAGCTATTGATGCAAACGTATATATCCCTCAAGTAAAAAATGGTGTATTTGATTTTCAAGGCTCGGGGAATGCAGGATATAACAAAGTACTTTCCGAAAAACCTTTTCTACTCACTTGGATCAAAGAAGTAGTACAACGTGCAAAAACACAGAACAAAACATTAATCGCATTTAGTCATTTTCCAATGGGTGAGTTTTATGACGGTCAAACAGAGTCAATACAAGCATTATTTGGTAATACAGCTTTTCAACTAAAACGTGAACCTACAAATGACACTCGAAAATTACTCGCTGAAACAGGCTTAAGACTGCATATTGGCGGACATATGCACATGAACGATACATCAGTAATTAAAAGCAAAGAAAACACACTATTTAATATTCAAGCGCCATCAATTGCAGCATATCGACCTGCTTACAAGTTAGTTAGCATAGAAAACAGTTACGCGACTGTAAGCACGGTAACTATTGATAATGTTAAACACTTTAATCTTCTATTTAGCGCGTATCAAAAAGAACATAAATATCTGTTAAAGCATGATCCTGAACACACCTGGAATAAAGAAATTTTAAGCGCTAATAATTACCAGAATTACACTAAAATGCACTTGCAAGCACTTGCTAAATGGCGGTTTATACCTCGTGAATGGCCAGCAAGTTTTCGTGATGACGTCCTTAAACGCTCATTATTTGATACGTTAATGTTAACTAACAACCTTGATCATTGTGCAACAGAAGATCCGCCTTGCTTGCCAAGCGAATCTACCTCAAAACAGCTAAATACAAAACAGCTTCACGCTCTGAAAAATACAACCGTATTCGATTTTATTTCAGACTTTTATTTAGTGCGTAATGCCGGTTCACTAGCCTTTGCCGACATTTCAGAAGAAACTCAACAAATATATACAACAATGGGTACTTTGCTTAAAGAAAATAATTCATGTAGATCAAAAAACCTAGCATACTCAACCTTAAACAACCTTTGCCAAGTTACAGATGCTTTAGCACGTGCTTTTGTCATTTACGAAAAATTCAGTAATGCACTACCCGACAGTTGTTTAGTGATTAATTTGTCATCACAAGCTCCTATACAACATTGCGCCATTAACAATACCGCTATTAAACGTCATTCAATGTAGGATTATTTCTGTATATGAGTATTACTATTCTATGCTCTTAATTGGTTGAAAAAGCGAAACTGATATTTTTTAACAAACGCTGTAGATGTAAATGATGAATAAACTTAATAGAGTAAAAATAAAAGGCTCTTAAGCTAAGTTCAGGTTGATTACTAAAAAGAAAAACACCATGATAACTATTCTTAATTATTTTGATGGAATTCTTTATGGCTGGTGCTAGTTTACTTACTTTACTTGATGATATTGCCATGTTGCTCGATGACATTGCAGTGCTGTCTAAAGTAGCAGCTAAAAAAACAGCAGGTGTTCTTGGTGATGACCTTGCCGTCAATGCAGAACAGCTTTCTGGTGGTATACGTGCTGATCGAGAATTACCTGTAGTTTGGGCGGTATTTAAAGGTTCAATGCTCAACAAGGCCATGTTAGTTCCTATAGCCCTGTTACTTAGCTATTTCTTACCCATGCTCATTATGCCGTTACTTATGCTAGGTGGAGCCTATTTATGCTACGAGGGTTTCGAAAAAGTTTGGCATAACATTACAGATAAAGCCGCAGTTGAAGCGCATAAAGCAAAATTAAAATCCGCATTACAAGATCCAAACATAGATTTAAAAAGTTTTGAAAAAGATAAAATAAAAGGCGCTATCAGAACAGATTTTATACTATCTGCTGAAATTATAATTATTGCCCTAGGTACTATTGCTGATAAAGACATCTCAACACAAATATCAGTATTGGTTTTTGTCGCAATTTTAATGACTGTTGGCGTATATGGATTAGTTGCATGTATTGTTAAAATTGATGATGGGGGTTTAGCGCTAATACAAGATAAGTCGGCATCGATATGGGGAAAGTTCAAACGTGCTTTAGGAAGGCTGATGATTGGCTTTGCTCCGAAATTAATGAAATTTTTAGCCATTGCAGGCACGGCAGCCATGTGGCTTGTTGGTGGTTCACTTATCACACACGGTATACATGCCACGCAAACTTATATAACCGCAGTCGCTGACTTTATGGCAACAACTCCATTTATCGGAAATGTACTTTCAATGATTACACCATTGACCATCGATTTAATTGTTGGCTTTTGTTTAGGTGCTTTGTTGGTTTTTATTGAAGTTATGATTAGAAAAATAGTCGTTAAACCTGAGCATGCATAGTTTTACAAATCGTTATGCTGTGTAGTTCAAGAGACTCAGGGTCTCAGCTTTATTCAACCGTACGTTTGGGATTCCGTATTAAGTGACCTACGGAATGACAGCGCTTGGTGATCATTCTGAACTTGATTCAGAATCCCAATCGTTATGCTGTGTAGCTCAAAGGGCTCAGAATCCCTTTCTTATTCAACCACACGCGTGGGATTCCGTATTAAGTGACCTACGGAATGACGGCGCTTTGTCCGTTATGCTGCACGCTTTGTCGCCATTCTGAATATTCTCCGTTATTATAAACTTAATTCAGGCTCTTACGTTTAATGTCTAACAACCTCGCCTACTTTCTTTGTTGTTACTTTATCAACTAAATAAATAATCGACTGATAGTCAATACCCGCGTGTTGAGATAAGCCAATCTCACAGGTTCTGCTATTACTATAACCTGCGGTACAACCTTGAGGTACTTGAGCTTTTAACGGCGCCAGTGCGTTGTCATTTAGCTCAGGCGTGGTAAACCCTTTATCGCCCGCGAAACCACAACATTGAATATGCTCAGGAATTATCACCTGAGTACTACAACGCTCGGCTAATTGTTGCATTTTTCCAGCTAAGCCCATTTTACTGCTAGAACAAGTAATGTGTAACATAATAGGTTCATCAACAGGAGTGAAGTTCAAATGATTAATCAAAACTTCTTCAACAAAACCAAAAGGTTCAAATAGTGAAAGCCCCCTAATTTTATCTTTATTTTCTAATAACATCGATTTACAAGGACTGGTATCAATTAAAATAGGATACTTACCTTGCTCACTTAATATCGCTAACTTATCGAGCATTGCATTACTTTTTTGCTCTGCTTGTAAAAACATGCCTTTACTATTAAATGGCATACCACAACATTCGCCCGTAAAATCTGGACTGATAACATCAAATCCAGCTTTTTCTATCAACGATAAAGTAACGTCTGTTAGCGAGCGCTGGTCTGTTGCCGTTAATGATTGCCCCATGTTGCGACTTGAGCAGCTTGGGATATAAACCACTTTAGGTCGAGAACCTGCTTCGTTAACATTGCTATTAGCTTTAATTTTCGTAGGATTATAGTGTGCTTTTTGTGGTATATATTTATTCCACAGAGGTAACTTATTTGCTGAAAGCTTTCTAATAGTACCTGTCACTCCTGCCATCACTTTATTACCCAATAAACGTTGGCCAAAGCTTGCGACTGCTAATGTCATTCGAGTTGTTTTTTCAACTGTAGAGAAGTTATTAGCAAAGGCATTAGCCACACCTTGGTGACCTTCATTATTGCGATGACGAAGCTCTCTAATAAGGTCACCCGTATTAATACCGACGGGGCAACGTTCAGCACACAAGCCTGTTGCAGCACAAGTATCGATACCTAAATAATTAAAGTCTTTTTTCAGCTCTGCTAACAATTCAGGGTTTTCATTAGTCGAAGTTAAACGACTAATTTCTCGATAACTGGTAATACGTTGACGCGGCGTGAAACTAAGGCCATTAGATGGACAGACAGGCTCACAAAAACCACACTCTATACATTTATCAACAATAATATCTGCGGCGGGTAAGGCTTTTAAGTTGGTAATATGTGCATGAGCATTATCATTAATAATTACACCAGGATTAAGCAAACTTTGAGGATCAAACAACTGCTTTATTTGCTGCATTAATGCCAACCCTTCGCTGCCCCATTCTAGCTCAACAAAAGGGGCCATATTACGGCCAGTACCATGTTCTGCCTTTAAAGAACCTTGGTAATCGACAGCAACAAGTTGACAAACATCGTCCATAAATGACTGATAACGCTTTATTTCTTTTTCTGTTGAGAAGTCTTGAGTGAAAACAAAATGTAAGTTCCCTTCAAGAGCATGCCCAAAAATAATTGCTTCATTATATTGATATTTAGTAAATAACAATTGCAAATCAGCAACCCCATCAGCAAGCCTAGCAACAGGAAAAGCAACATCTTCAATAATTACAGTCGTTCCCGTTTCTCGAACAGCGCCAACAGCAGGAAAAGTGCCCTTTCTTATTGCCCACAATTGAGAATATTCACTCGCAACATCAGTAAATTTAATCGCATTGGTTTGTTCAAAATCAGCTAACATTAATTCAAGTTCAGCCACTTGTTGCCTTAATATTTCAGCGTTAGCTGCACAAGTTTCGATTAACAGGGCGCCAACATGTTCATCAAGCGTATTGATAAAGTCAGGCAAACCATCCATATCGCTAACCGAAGCTAACGCACGTCTATCCATCAACTCCACGGCTGAAACATTTGCACTAGCTAATGCAGAGACAGCATGACAAGTAATTTGCATAGTGGGGAAAAAAACTAAGGTTGATGCACGATATTTATGTTCAACAACCGTGTTATAAGTGATAGAAGAAATAAAGCCTAAGGTACCTTCAGAGCCGATCATTAAATGCGCTAAAATATCGATAGGATCCTCAAAATCCACTAACGAATTAATAGCATAACCAGTGGTGTTTTTTAATCTATATTTATGATTGATTAACTGGCGTAAATTTTCATTCTTATTTGTTTCTAACGCCAAGCTTTTAATACCGCTTAACAAGATACTATGCGTTTTTCTAAATTCACTAACACTATCTTTATCGCCAGTATCTAACACGGCACCATCATGTAAAACAACACGAATACTATCTAAGGTGTGATAACTATTTTGTGCCACACCGCAGCACATACCACTAGCATTATTAGCAGCAATACCTGCAACTTTACAGGTGTTAATGGAAGCAGGATCAGGTCCTATTTTTCGGCCATAAGGCAGTAAATATTTATTTGCATCTGCACCAATAACTCCAGGTCCTAATTTTATTTTTAATCCTAAATCGACTATTTGATGATTTCGCCAACTAGTGGTTAATAAAATAAGGATAGAGTCAGATTGAGCTTGCCCAGAAAGACTAGTACCAGCAGCTCTAAAAGTAACCGGTAATTTAGCAATAGCAGCGTGATTTAATACTTTTACCACCTCCGCTTCGGTATCAAGTATTAATACTAATTTAGGGACTAGTCGATAAAAGCTTGCATCAACCCCAAAAGCTAGCCGCTTGGCATAACTACTAATAATTCGTTCTTCAGGCAAGAAGCAAGCTAACATTTTCGCAAAGTGTTGGTACGGTGGAAGTAACATAAAAACTCTCTAATTAACGAGTAAGCCCTAAGCAAAGGCGACTCAACTTATTTAACGCTATTCTTTCGGTAAGTATACGGGTAAAATCCCTCTTTTAAAATTATACCAATCAAAGTTGTAAAGTAGGTTATAAAAATGAGTTCTGAAATTGAATTATTAGCACCCGGTGGCGATGTTGATGCGATTAAAGCGGCAATAATTGCTGGTGCCGATGCGGTTTACTGTGGTCTAGATACATTCAATGCCCGAAATCGAGCGTCTAACCTATCCTTTGATGAATTAGTGGGTGTTATTCGATTAGCACACCAGTATCAATGTAAGATATTTCTCACATTGAATATCGTTATTTTAGAGCGCGAATTTAAATCATTAGCAAAACTGCTAAGTAAATTAGCCAATACCACGCTTGATGGGGTAATAGTGCAAGATATTGGCATGTTCAATTTAATCACCAAGCACTTTCCTACATTAGACATTCACGCATCAACACAACTTACCACGCATAATGTTGGTCAAATTCCATTCTTGAAAAAGTTAGGTGCTTCACGCGTTAACTTATCAAGAGAGTTGAGCTTAAAAGAAATTAAAGTGATAACAGCGGTAGCCGCAGAGCATGAAACCTTAGTAGAAGTTTTTGTGCATGGTTCACTCTGTGTTGCTTTTTCAGGTTTATGTTATTCAACTTCTGCCAGTGTTGGTAATTCAGGTAATCGAGGCCGTTGTAGCCAAGCTTGTCGTGAAGAATATGAAACAACGCCTTCGGGCAATAACTTTCCGCTGAATATTAAAGACAATTCGGCCTTTTTCGACTTACCAGCCCTTATTGAGGCAGGTGTTCATTCATTTAAAATTGAAGGTCGTATCAAAGGCGCAAACTATGTACATACCGTAGTAGATAGCTTTCGAAAACAAATTGATGGCTTCGTAAATACTGGTGAGCTAACCGAAGATGGCGAGCGTCTTTATCAAGTATTTAACCGTGACTTTTCTAATGCTTTCTTACGTGGTGACTTGAACCAGTCAATGTTTATTGATAACCCACGCGATAATTCAACTAAGCATGCAGTAGATAAAAGCAAAGCAATTTCTGTGGTTCAAATACATGAAGTTGAACAAGAGCTTCATCAACAAAACAAAGAAATTAAAGCCACTGTTTTTGATAAGATCAAACATTTAACCATTGAAAAACTATCACTGACATTAACCTTTTCAGGTGCACTGGATCAGCCTTTAACGATCACAGCAAATGTGATTGAAAAAGACGATAATATTGAATTTAAAGTGCAATCAACCAGCTTACTTACACAAAGTGATAAAGCGAGTATTGATTCAAGCGTTATCGATAAGCGTTTTAAAAGCTTTAACAACAGCAGCTATAATTTAACAGCAATCAATATTGATAATTTAGCACAAGGGTTAAGTATTCCGTTTAAAGAATTAACCGAATTGAAAAAGCAACTCGCGTTAACCTTAAATAACAACAAAGCAGTATTACCCGAAGTGACACTGCCACCACTTAAAAATTATCCTAAACCGACAAACGCTCAAGCAGAATATGTTAAGCCTAAGTTATCTTTACTGATTTGTGATGAAGAAGATATTAATTTAACTAACGTAACAAATGCTAACGTTTACTTTAAATTACCCGATGCTTATAAACGTGGTTGCACTAAATACGTTGATTTTTTCAAACAAAATCCAAAATTAATCCCATGGTTTCCATCGGTATTAATAGGTAAAGATTACGACGTTGCTTTAAATATTTTACAGCAAGTCAAACCTGAATTGATTGTAACAAATAACACAGGTATCGCTTATGAAGCACACCGGTTAGGCATTAAATGGATTGCAGGTCCATTTTTAAATACAACAAACTCTTATGCTTTATTAGCAATGAAAGAAACCTTTGATTGTCGCGGTGCGTTTATCTCAAACGAAATTAACAAGCAACAAATGAGAAGTATTGCCCGTCCTGAAAATTTTGAATTGTTCTACAGTATTTATCATCCTATTTTATTGATGACTAGCCGACAATGCTTCTTCCAACAAAGTGTCGGTTGTGAAAAACCAAGAATAGATAACGGTTGCATGCTCTCGTGTGATAAATCAACGAGCATAACCAACTTGAAAGGTGATAATTTTGCTATTGATAAACAAAAAGCAGGTTACCCAAGTATTTATAATCAGGATCAGTTTTTAAACATGGAGATCATTAACGATCTCTCTGATTTATATGATGGTTTTATGATTGACCTAACCAACATTGGCGCCGGCGATAAAGAGTCACCAGATAAAGTTGTATTGATCCGACAGTTTGAGCAACTACTAGCTAAAGCTGCGGATGAAAAAGAGGTTGAACATAATATTAATGCACTAGTACCACAGTCAACGAGTGTTCAATATTACAATGGCCTTTAGTTGAGTACAATTAGCTTATAATAGGAGGTTCCGTATTAAGTGACCTACGGAATGATGGAATCGACGACTACCGAATTAGCTTCTCGTCATTCTGAACTTGATTCAGAATCTCATTCGTTATATTCCGTAGTTCAAGGGATTCAGGATCTCACGCACTACTCAACCACACGTATGGGATTCCGTATTAAAATACCTACAGAATGACGGAGCTAGTGACCTAAGAAGTAGCATTTGAGAAGATCAATGTCATGAACGTATTTGGGGCATTAGCTTGAATGAGACTCAAAATCTTTCTTTTTTTGATTTTGAAGTAACATAATAAAAGAGCTAAACTCAATTGGCTTACTAAAAAAGTAACCTTGCACTGAGTTACATGAGTTTTGTTCAAGGAAGTCTAACTGTTCTTGAGTTTCAACACCTTCAGCAATAACTCCTAAATTTAAATTATGTGCCATAGCAATAACAGCTCTAACAATAGCTTTATCGTTATCATCACTAACAATATCTCTAACAAATGATCGATCAATTTTCAAAAAATCTAAAGGTAGTTTTTTTAAATACGCCAGCGAACTGTAGCCAGTTCCAAAATCATCAATAGAGACACTTACACCAATAGCTCTTACTTTATTCAGTAATTTTTCAGTAATAGCATAATCATCAATCATCACGCCTTCCGTGATTTCTAACTCTAATAAACATGGGTCTATTTTATTATTCTTAATACAAGCATGCAGATGAGGAAAAAGTTTTTCATCAAACACTTGAGCAGGTGACAGGTTCAGTGATATTTTAACTTTATGTCCCATTTTGTTAATTTTATCCACCATTTGACAAGCTGTATCAATTACCCACTTACCAATAGTGATAATTAAGCCGCTTTTTTCAGCAATAGCAATAAAAGAGTCAGGAAACAGCATTCCTTTCGTAGGATGATTCCAGCGAATTAACGCCTCTGCTTTTACAATTTTATTAAGTTCTAAATCTATAATAGGTTGTAAAAACAATTCAAATTCATCATTTTTGATAGCTTCTCTTAGCTCATGCTCAACTTCAATAATAAGGCGCGATGCATCTTTCATAGACTGAGAATAAAACTGTAATGAATTAGCTTTTGATCTTTTACCGTTATAAGCACTTAAATCAACAAACTTCATTAATTCTTCAACACTATGTGCATCATGGGGGAAGTTAGCAGCACCTATACTTAAATTAACATTAAAGCTCTCTAATTCACTTGTTTGAAATGGCTCTCTGGTACAGTCAAGAATTCTTTCAACTACACCTTCACAACAAGCTTGGTTATCGATATCAGTTAATATAATAGCAAATTCATCACCGCCTACCCTTGCGATGAAATCAGATGTTTTAATACTACTTTTAATACGACCACTGACTTCAATAAGTAACTTATCTCCTTCATCATGACCATAGAATTCGTTATGACGCCTAAAATCATTAACATCAACATACAATAAATAAAAAGGAATATTAGATATTATTTGTTTTTCCAATCTTTGCCAAAACGAAATTCGGTTAGGTAGCTGAGTTAACAAATCCTGTAAATCACTTTTTTCATTTCGTTGTACTAAATATTTAATATTACTTATGTCATTAGCAAAAATAATCCAGTTCTTTATTTCATTTAAATCATCTAAAACGGGATATAAAGCAACTTTTAACCATTTCAATGTCGATGGTGGCGACATCCAACATAGCTCGCCATCCCAACTAGATTTAGTAGCGATAATACGTTCATATTCTGGTAATTGATTTTTTAAAAGTTGTACAATAATATCTACAGGATTTGAAGACTCATGATTTGAAGAGCCACCTTGTTCAAATAAATGTAACGCAGCTGTATTAGCAATAATAGTCGTTAAATCACTTTTTGTAATAAGTACTGCAAAGCCGGCATTCTCAATTGCTTTCGTTAGCGCCGTAATAATATTTTCTTGTTCGTAAGGTTTATTAAAAATAGCGAGAATTCTTGTATGCAAATACTCATTTTGTTCTATTAAATGATCATTATAGAGAGAGAGTTCTCGAGCAGACTGCATTGTACTTTGGCGAAGTGTAAAGTCTTCAGTTTGATTGCTGATAATCAGTAAACTTTGATCGTCTTGTTTAATTGCAATCGCTTCTAAATGTAATTCTTTGTTGTTTGCAACAACTTCAGTCCAAAAGCCAGAGCGAACCCGATTATCTTCACTGCCATTCCATATTAGTTGCGCATCAATAAGAAAATCTTGTAAAAAAGGTGTGTTATCGTCAATACTAAAAACTTTTTGACTAGCAGAAAGAGGAAGTAATTCAGTTGCCCATAAGCAAGAGCCGCCAACAAGTTTAAAAAGATTAAGACTACCCTCAACAGGTTCAATAATCACTTGTTGCATTGCATTGAGTACATTATTTAGTATCGAAGTCATGCGATTAACTCTCTTGCAGCAATTTAGCCAACTCAAAAAACATGTTATCTACATTTGCACCGGTTTTAGCACTTGTATAGAAATGTAAATCAAACAAATCGTTATAATCTTCTAGCCCTTTATCTTCCCAATGCCAACTTGGTTGTAAATCACTTTTATTGATAGCCAGAATAGCAGGACATTTAGCAACTTTACGGGCGAGACTGTGAATCTCTAAACCTTCAATTAAAGAGGTTGTGCGTGTTTGATCAGCCACAATAATATAGGCTGAGGCGCCACGTAAATAACGTTCTTGAAAAGCATTATAGCGATCATTACCTTCAATATCCCAAAGCATAAATTGCAGAGAATTATTTTCTAGCGTGACAACCTTTTTATCAATTTTAACACCGATAGTGGTTAGGTATTTTTCATTAAAAATGCCTTCCACAAATTGCTTAACTAAACTTGTTTTTCCTACGCTAGACGCACCGAGTAAACAAATTTTCTTTTGAATCAAAAGCCGTCTCCAATTTCTGTATAGTGCTGTTAAAATGCCAGTTGATATACGGCATATCCCTTTTAACGTTTATTCTACATTTACATTTGTACTTGATTACATTTCATTGTTTGTTTTTTCATCATTACTTACATATAGCACGTTAAAGATAACTTTTCTTGCATTATTTTTTACTTTCATAATATCTATTTGCCCTAAACCTGTAACATACATTTGCGCTTTACTTAGCCCTAAAAGGTTTAAAGCATCACCCGTATTTTCTCCGCGTTGCCTACTTAATAACGTATTCTTAGCAATACTACCTGAATTATCACTACAGCCAATAATGACTAGACCAACGTTTAAATCAAGTTGATCGGCTAATTGATTTAGTTGATGAAAGTATTGATAAAGTTGCTGCAGAGTTAATTGCATACTAGGTGTTACATCAGCACTAGCAACAGGAAACTCAAGTTGAATCGTTGATATTCTACCAACTAAATCTTTAAATATTTGCGCTTTAATCGCCTTACTTGTAATAGCTTCATTAG
Source organism: Colwellia sp. 6_MG-2023 (assembly GCF_030547765.1). Lineage (NCBI taxonomy): Bacteria > Pseudomonadati > Pseudomonadota > Gammaproteobacteria > Alteromonadales > Colwelliaceae > Colwellia > Colwellia sp. 6_MG-2023. The sequence continues at coordinate 45,386 of NZ_JAUOPP010000013.1, forward strand.
CAAAAGGAGGCTTAATATCCTCTATTATTAAGTTTCTTTCTAACGTAAAACCAGCAGCCGTCAGTGCACTTAGTAGTTTTGCAGACTTTAATACCGCTAATGTCCCCGACAAGTGTAAAATTTTGCTATGCCACATCATGGTAATTTCAGGGTATTCAAGCAAAATTCTCTGTGCTCTAGTATTTAGAATTTCAAGGTCTAAAGAATGATAAAGTCGCTCAGTTAGTGATAATTGCTCAATAGTTAAATCATTTTTTTGTAACCAATCAGAAACAGAGATAGCATCAGGATCACGTAAAATATCAAGCACAACCTTATTATGATCTTGTACTTCAATATGATTAATAACAACACCTGACTCATGATCTAAAGTCATCAACTTATCGTTTAATACTTGATTTTCCCACCACTTTACTGTCTGAAAGCCAAGAATAATGATAAAAAATAAAACAGCTAACCAAGCAAACCAAGGTGTTTTGTTATTTTTAGGTTCAGTTGTTTTTTGCTCTGCTAATAAACAATCTCTCAGTAAATTTTCGGCAGTAACAAAGGCTTCATTATCGCCGTTAAACTGCATAAGCTCACTAGCATATAAACTGTGAATACTTTCTAATATTATTTGTAGTTTATCACTAACTTTTTGCGGTGGTTTACCTGTTACCGCAGCTACAACCAAGGCATTAGGCCCAGGCTTTATTAATAAGGTGAAATTATCGGTTGTCACCGTTTCTAGCTGTTCTTTTAATCCATCTTCATTATCTAAGAAAGAATCACCAACAAAGTCATTAATTGCCGTTAACATAGAAGAAATTAAATCAGCATCACTTTTCGCTGTGTTATTAAAATTAACCGAGTTAAGTAATAAACCTGTTTCTCGGTGGATCAAAAAAACATGTTCAACTCGATAGACAAATGTTTGTGAAGCAACATATTGGGAGAATTTAACCCCCGCTTGCCAAGCTTTAATACGCCAAGTTAACCCCTTAAATGTGAGACTACTATCAATTAACTGATTTGTTTTTTCCATAAAATCAGTTAGAAAAGCTGTCACGGATTTTCTAACTAAACTGCCCATTAAGGGATAAAGAGAATTAACTAATCTGTCACTATTATGTGCAACCGAATCTTCGACTGCATTTTCTACAATAGGCAATAAAACTTTATTAACTGAGCCATCTTTTTTTTGTCTATCATGTAGTGCTTCAGAAAGTACTTCACCCACAATAGTACGTGCTTCTTTTTGAATAGCGTCGGTTACCACATGACTGTTTTTACCCAGTATTAGCGCTCTTAATTGTTCAAGTTGCTGCTGAGATTCAACTTGTTTGGCTTCGGTCGACTTCGACATTACAGCTGGTCATCTTCCAAGTTTGTTGCCATTGTCGCTAGCAACTTAGCCAGTGTTTTCCGGTCTGCTTTAGATGAGCTTAATTCATTTGATACCGCATCAAGGTGATTTTTAAGCTGCTCTAGTTGCTCATTAAAACCATTAGACAGTAAGGCACTTTCGCTGTTCAGCGCCTGTTCAATATCTTTAAAGTCTTGCTGTGTGGCTACGGTAAACATTTCAAATTCTGATACAAGATTGGTATGTTCTTTTTGCATACTCTCTTCATTGTCATCATGGCGTTTATCTACAAAATTTATTTGTTTTTCTATATTGTCTAACTGCTGACTAATATCTCTTTGTATTTTTTCTAAACGAATTGTAAACTTTCTCTCCTGTTCGTTGATGGCATGTTCCATATCGCTTCGTAATGTCGTTAGTTGTGTAATTAACTGCTGTTGGGCATCACCAAAGACAATTTGTCTAAGTTGATCAAGTTCTCCAAGGGGGGTAATAGGCTCTTGTGCTGCTTTATCGTTTTTGTTTTTATTTGACATACGAATATTCCATTTAAGCAAAAATAGTGCGTTATATTTTTTGTATTCCAGTAAATTTAAATATACTTATCGAGATAGAGCTTTTTAAACTGATTTAAATTAATACTATAGCACCACAATGATTATTATCTATACAGTATCCTAACTTTATTTTTTAAACTTACTTAATAAAGCTAACATTAAAATTAGCGCAACTATTGAAAAGTTTACTACTATAGTTACGAGCGTCTTAATAGCTCTTTTAATAGCTCTACTTACCCATAATCAGTGTTTAAAATATAACAAATATATATAATTCAATTAGCTACATTAAAAAACATTGACTATAATGGCGTAGTAAAATAAATAAAACGAAGTTTCAAAATTAACTAAAGGATAATAAATGGCTAATACAACCAACAAAGAACTCAATTTTTCAAATGATGAACAATTAGTTTCTATCACCGACTTACAAGGAGATATTGTTTATGCAAATGAAGAGTTCTGTCGGGTAGCTGGCTATACTTTAGAAGAACTTAAAGGACAACATCACAATATTGTTCGCCACCCGAACATGCCAAAAGAAGCGTTTGCTGATATGTGGAAGAAGTTAAAAAATGGTGAATCTTGGCGTGGTATGATTAAAAATCGTTGTAAAAATGGCGATTATTATTGGGTAGATGCCTACGTAACCCCTTTATCAGAAGGAGGTAGAATTACCGGTTATCAATCAGTCAGGGTAAAACCCACGACTCAACAAAAAAATGATGCTCAAAATTTTTATGATAAATTAAATGCCCAAAAAACTGTGACAGATTTTCACGCAAACACAAAATTAAAACGTCTTATTATCGGACTTATTCTCGCCACTTCCCTTTTATTTTCTTTATTATATTTAGACTCATATATCACCGCAGTTATTATTTTGTTTAATATCATGGCCACAGCACTTATTTTTTCTGAAGAATTATTTACCTTTCCAAACTATGTAGAAGAAATTAAAAAACGTTCTGATAGTCCATCTCGCTTTATTTTTACCGGTAAGGGCTTAACCAATATAACGAAATATCAAACTACCTTATTGCAAGCGCGTATACGTACAGTTCTAGGTCGTAGTTATGACGCAGGAAAAATATTATCAGGTCAAGCGAATGCTTTAAAGGTAGCCTCAAACGAAATGCTGACAGGAACTGCCAATATTAATCAACAATTAGAGCAATTCTCTACTGCTATTGGTGAAATGAGTGGCACGATTAATAATGTTAGTGAAAATACGGTATCGACCCATGATAAAGTAACACAAGTTCAACAAGAATGTGACGATGCGACCAATTTAGTAACAAACAATCAGAAAAGAATGAAGAGCCTCGCTAATGATGTTCATTCTGCTGCAAACAGTGCTGAGAGTTTAGTGCTCGATGTTGATAAAATTTCAGGAATCATGAGTGAGATTCAAGGTATTGCTGATCAAACTAATTTACTAGCTCTTAATGCTGCAATTGAAGCAGCAAGAGCTGGAGAGCAAGGACGAGGCTTTGCTGTGGTTGCCGATGAAGTTAGAACATTAGCGAGTAGAACTCAAGATGCAACCGGAGATATACAACGTTCAGTGTTAGAATTACAAAAAACTTTACAAGAGTGGAGTAAAGTAATGCTAGTGAGTAAGGATAGTGCTGAAGCATGCTCTGCTAATACATTAATTATTAAACAAGCTATCGAAAATATCATGAACAGTATTGGTGATGTCAGTGATATGACCGCACAAATATCAACCGCTACAGAAGAACAAAGCGTAGTGTCTGAGCAGATGAATAAGCAAATTACAGATATAGATATTATTTCAAAAGAAAATGAAATGCTCTGTAATAAAGTAAGTTTAAGTGGAGAAAATGTTAACAAAAGTGCCAAAGAAATCGAAGAATTGAGTACTACATTCCACTAACCCTCTGATTCATCATTAGGCTTAAAAAGCAATTATCAGTATTATTACTCCGTAAATAGTTTATTCCGTAACAAGTGATTTATGGAGTAACCTATGGAGTAACTGAATTATAAAATATAACTCGACTATGGATTATTACTTTTGCCGATCACAAATCTAACAAAACACACTAAAATGAAAAAGCACCGTGATATAACCAACGACAGTGCTACCAATACCCCCAGTGATATAAAGGGTAACCTTAATGTTTAATAACGTATTAATGATTATTCTTATTATCTGCTTAACTAGCTGTAAAACCACACCAAACTTTGATTCTATTCGAAGCGCCGAAACATTAATTAAGCAAATAGAATCCGATAACCCAGATATTATAGCCATTGCGCAGCAAGCGGTTCACACTAATAAACTGATTCAAAAAGATGTCGGTGATATTAAAGCATTGCTCAATGAATTAAGCCAAAAAATTGCTGAGGTGTGGGGCGAAAAGAAACCGCAAGTACCTAATAATAAAAAACTGGTTAAATATACAAATAACTACAGAGCTCGTGCCATTGTTGACTTTGAAAAAGGCACTGTGTTGATCGAAACTTTAGCAGATAACTCTCAAACTAAAACACTTACTAATTTACAAAATGCCATTACTACTACTCTATTATCAACAGCAGATCCAAGTAAAACCGATATATTTTCCAGTGATGCTCCAACACTATCAGGCCAACCTTATTTATATCAGCAAGTACTTGATCATGATAATAAAGCGATTCAATACCAATGGCGTGCTAATCGATTCTCCAAGTATTTGACTGAATTCAAGTTACAAAAATACAGTAACAACGGAAAACAAATTTACGCAGTTAGAATTGATATGGTTGAAAAACATCAACATCTACGTGAACAAAAATACAGTACCTTTGTACTCGCTGCAGCTAAGCGTTATCAAATATCACCACAATTAATCTACGGCATAATTGAAACTGAAAGTAGTTTTAACCCGTTTGCAGTGAGTTCAGCTAATGCTTACGGCCTGATGCAAGTTGTGCCCAAAACCGCAGGTGCTGATGTATTTCAGCGTATTAAAAATAAAAGTGGTATGCCAACCAAGCAGCAACTATTCGATCCTGCTTATAACATTGATATTGGTACTGCCTATTTATATATTCTCAATAATAACTATTTAAATGCCGTAACTAATGCTACAAGTCGTCATTATTCAATTATTTCTGCCTACAATGGCGGTGCAGGAAATGTATTAAAAACCTTTCATAGTAACCGAACAACAGCGATGAAAGTTCTCAATACTAAAACATCTAAAGACGTTTATTATTTACTTACCCAAAAGCATCCAAAATCAGAATCTCGCCGTTACTTAGAGAAAGTAACTAAGGCTGAAAAAAGTTACTGATAGATAATAAGTAGAACGCCTCACGATAATAGTCAGTTCTGGGCTGTTGAATAAACCGAGATTCTGAATCAAGTTCAGAATGACGGAGGATATTCATAATAACAAAAAAATGCACATTATTTGCACATTGACCTATTATTATCTACAGCATATGAATCAATCGTAAATATTCCCCCTTTGGAGAATGTGTCAAATGAAACCATCGCTATTACACATAAAAAAAACGTTAAGCTGTAACAATAATGCAAATACCTTACTAAGTTTATTGCTAGCCTCTTCGCTTGCGGCTTGCGGTAGTGGTGCTAGCGATACAGACTCGACAACATCATTTTCAGCAGATGTAGCAGGTATTTACGTTGTAACGCTAATGGTCAATGATGATGAAGCAAATAGCGAAATTGACAGTGTTAATATTACAGTGTCTGAAGTCATTGATAGTTCAACTACAAGTATTTTATGTGATTATAGTTACCATGCCTATAATGATTCCGATTCAGTGCAATTAGATAGTATTGTCACCTGGAGTTGTACAGATGAGGATCGTGAAATAGCAGCAAACGGCGTTCCAGATCATGCAGTAGGTACATTCCCTAATAACAACACCCCAAAGAACAGCCTCCTCTAGAAATATCTGTTCTTGACAATATCCAGCTAAATAAAATTAAATAAACTATAAAGTGTCATTATGAAATATATAAAAAATAATCTTTTTTCAGTTCTAACCTTATTTTCTAGCATACTCGTGTCACACAACTCATCTGCACATGTCATTGTGGCACAACGTGGCACACTTAATATCCTTAATAACGGTGTGTTTATGGTACTTTCATTGCCTATAAGCGCCTTTGAGGGGGTCGATGACGATAATGATGGTAAGCTTTCTAAAATAGAATTTACTAAACACCGCAGCGTTATCACCAATGTAATTCACGAAAAAGTCGTATTAAAAGATAAAAACAGAAAACTCGTGTTAGAAGACATGATGCTTTCTCCCGTCACTTCTCATCAGTCGCCACAAGATCCTGTATCACAATTAGTTGTAATGGGGCGCTATAACTTGACTGACTTACTGAGCCCATTAGAGTACACAATAGAGTTATTTGGTACGACACCTGCTGAACAAGTATTAGACGTTGTCGCAACCCGTAAAAGTGATAATCAAAAAAGAAAAATAAAGCTAACACCTAAAAATTCGAGTGTTTCTATTTTTTAATAAAAGTAATTACAGAGTGTAATATCGTCTGTTAATAGATGAATTACGATTAACTTCTCTGTTGATATAATATCAATCTCACTAGCTATGTGATCATTTCTACTGGCTAAAATCACCATCCACATCGTTATTTATTTAATAATTATAACAACTAGTTCTTGAAACAAACGCCTTGTGTTTTACGGTTTTTTTTACGTATAAAATTGTTCACTTAATTAATGAAACGGGTATAGAGTATTCAAAACTATTCTACTGTGTTAACAAAAAAGGGTAATAACAGTGATGTTATTACCCTTTCTAATATTACAGGTCTGAGCCTAACTAAGCTAACGAGAAGCTTTCATTAAACTCAGCTCACTTTAATGATTTTCCGATACCATATTCACAGTATACTTAGGAATATCAACAACTAAATCTTCATCACCAACAATAGATTGACAGCTTAAACGAGACTCAGGCTCTAAACCCCATGCTTTATCTAGCATATCTTCTTCCAGTTCATCGCCCTCTTCGATAGAATCGAACCCTTCTCTAATAATCACGTGACACGTTGTACAAGCACAAACTTTTTCACAAGCATGTTCAATACCGATGTCATTTCTTAAGGCTACGTTTAATACACTTTCGCCTTTTTCAGCTTCAACGACGGCGCCATCAGGACATAACTCTTCGTTGGGTAAAAATATAATTTTTGGCATGTTATTTATCTCTTTTTATCTTTGTTTTGTCATAAGATACAAGTAAGTTGTTTCTTTATAATTTATCGACAGACTGACCACTTAGCGCTTTATTAATAGAACTATCCATACGTCGTTCAGCAAATACATCTGTCGCTTGATCTAATTTTTTAATCGCGGCTTCAATTGCATCGGCATCATCACCTTGACTGATTTCAGCTAACGAATTTATCACTTGCTCAATAGTAGACGTTTCTTCTGCATCAAGTAAATGATGGTCTAAGGCGATTGCCGCTTTAACCGATTCAATAACCCGCGCAGCCTCAACCTGTTGCTCTTTTAACATACGAGCATCAATATCCGCTTTAGCGTTGTTCATTGAATCTTTAAGCATTTGTGCAATTTTACTATCGTCTATGCCAAAAGAAGGTTTCACTTCAATGCTTGCTTCAACACCTGATGATTTTTCCATTGCACTAACTGATAATAACCCGTCAGCATCAACTTTAAATGTTACACGGATATGGGCGGCACCTGCTGTCATGGCAGGAATACCCCGTAATTCAAAACGGGCTAACGAACGACAATCATCAACAAGCTCTCGCTCACCTTGTAAAACATGCACAGCCATGGCTGTTTGGCCGTCTTTGAAGGTAGTAAACTCTTGCGCTTTTGCTACAGGAATAGTGGTATTACGATGAATAACCTTTTCAACCAAACCGCCCATCGTTTCTAAACCAAGCGATAACGGAATAACATCAAGTAATAATATATCACTGTCAGGTTTATTACCCGCAAGGATATCAGCCTGAATAGCAGCACCAATGGCAACAACTTTGTCTGGGTCAATCGACGTTAATGGTGTTTTATTAAAATATTTTTCTACTTCACTGCGTACTAAAGGCACACGTGTAGAACCACCAACCATTACAACTTCAAGCACTTCATCAACACTAATATTAGCGTCTTTTAAGCTTCGACGGCATGCTCTTAAGGTTTTTTTCACTAACGCTGAAATCAAGCCATCAAACGTTTCTTTTGAGATGTTAGTTGACCATACTTGTTCATTCTTTTCGTTTGATTCATCAGCACTCAGCGTTAAGGTAACCTCAACATTATCCAATGTAGTTAGTTGTTCTTTTGCATAACAAGCTTGTTTTATTAATTGACGCTCAAGTGTCGGAGACAATGGACGAGTTAAACCAGCCTGCTCAACTAAATAATCAGCAAGAACAACATCAAAATCATCACCACCTAATGCTGAATCACCTCCGGTAGAAAGTACTTCAAAAACCCCTTTATTCAAACGTAATACAGAAATATCAAAAGTACCACCGCCTAAATCATAAATAGCAATAACACCTTCTTGTCCTGAATCAAGACCATAAGCAACAGCTGCTGCCGTTGGCTCATTAAGAAGACGTAATACATTAACACCCGCTAATTTTGCTGCATCTTTAGTACTTTGGCGTTGTGCATCATCAAAATGGGCAGGTACAGTAACAACGACGCCGGTAAGCTCTCCACCGAGTGCTTGTTCAGCACGTTGACTTAAACTTTTTAGAATTTCAGCCGACACTTGTACAGGATTAATATTACCTTTACGTGTAACAATTTCTGGCTTATTTTCGTCACCCGTAAATTGATATGGTAAAGAAGGATACTTACTTTGAATATCAGCTAAAGAGCGACCAATTAAACGTTTAGCCGATACTATAGTATTTTGAGGATCACTCACGCTTAATGATTTTGCTCCTTCACCTACCAAGATATCATTGGGTTGATAACTCACAATAGAAGGTAATATATCACGCCCATCTTGGTCAACTAACGTGCTCGCTTCACCACTTTGCACACTCGCAATAAGTGAATTTGTGGTACCTAAATCGATACCTGCAGCTAATCTATGTTCATGAGGTACTGTGCTAAGTCCGGGTTCTGCTATTTGTAATAAAGCCATGTTTTAATTATGTTCAGTTATTTGAGTTAAAAAGTAAAAGACGCTGTTTGCTAATCGTCAAACAAACTATCTTCAAGACGATCTACTTCAATATTGAGTTTTTGATAAAATTTCAATTTACGTAAGTTATCGCATGCTAACATATTAGCTGCATCAGTGTTTTCGCAAATTTGTGCTTGTAACAAGCTAAAATGTTGCTGATATTCTTGAGCAAGCTCTTGTTGGGCAGCAGCTAAAGCCGCATCAACATCTTCAGCATGAGTAACCTCTTCCAACATCTCTCTAAGTTCCATTTGCCTCATTAAAAAGCGAGTATCACCAAAAGTATGTTGCTCGTTCGGTAATTCTACACCTCGTAAAGTAAGAATATATTCCGCACGTGCTAAAGGTTGTTTGATTGTTTGATAGGCATCGTTAAGCTCTGCCGACTTTTGTACTGCAATGAGCTGTTCTTGGCTAGAAGCATGGGCAAACTTGTCAGGATGAACCGACTTTTGCAGTGTTTGATAGGTTTGAGACAGTTGATTTAAATCGACATCGAAACTAACTTCAATCCCGAATAATTGGAAGTAATTCACTTGGTTACCTAAAGAATTTAAACTCGATTAAGTTTTTTGAATGATAGTTAAAGTTAACGTTATTTAGTGCTAATACAATAAAAGCTAAAACAAGAGCACGAAAATAGACCTTAATCATTATTTCGTACATCCTGTTTTGTGCTCTATACTTGTATTTTGTACTTCAGTTCAATTATTACTTTTTATGCTTGCATTCCGACTCAGTATTTTTTAGCAATTGACTCTTCAGATAATAATATATTATTCAACGAATTTATAAATACTAATAACACAATACTAGAGCCAAACAGAAGCAAACAATAAAGTACTTAGCCGTTATACGTTAAAGCTTTCACCACAGCCACATTCGCCCTTAGCGTTTGGGTTGGTAAACTTAAAGCCCTCATTTAGGCCTTCTTTAACAAAATCTAACTCGATACCATCAAGATAAACTAAGCTTTTAGTGTCAATGATTATGTTAACGTTTTCAATATTAAACATATGATCATCTTCATTTAAATCATCAACAAACTCAAGTACATAAGCCAAGCCTGAGCAACCTGTCGTTTTAATACCTAAACGCAAACCAAGACCTTTGCCTCGATTCGTCATAAAAGATTGAACTCGCTCTGTTGCCGCTGGCGTCATGGTAACTGACATACTACTTTTCCTGTTTTGATTCTTGTACTGAACTTATCTTATTAACTTAAACTCGGTTTATTAACCGTTTTTACTTTTATAATCTTCAATTGCCGCTTTAATAGCGTCTTCAGCTAAAATTGAGCAATGAATTTTTACCGGTGGTAAAGCTAATTCTTCAGCAATGGCAGTATTTTTAATCTGACCGGCTTCTTCAATTGATTTACCCTTCACCCATTCTGTTACCAATGAGCTTGAAGCAATTGCAGAACCACAACCATAAGTTTTAAATTTAGCATCTTCAATAACGCCATCAGCTGAAATTTTAAGTTGTAACTTCATTACATCACCACACGCAGGTGCACCAACCATACCTGTTGCTACAGATGGATCACTCTTATCCATAGAACCAACGTTACGTGGATTTTCATAATGATCGATTACTTTTTCGCTATAAGCCATAATATTTTCTCCTAACAGTTATCACTTTCTTTTTAATCCTTACCAACCTAATTGCCAGTAAGGAATAGATTAAAATTAGTGAGCTGCCCATTCAATTGAGTCTAAATCAATACCGTCTTTGAACATTTCCCAAAGCGGTGACATATCACGTAAGTGACCAATAGATTTCTGTATTAAGTCGATTGCATAATCAACTTCTTCACTTGTAGTAAAACGACCAAAGCTAAAACGAATTGAGCTATGTGCCATTTCATCATTTAAACCAAGCGCTCTTAACACGTAAGAAGGCTCTAAACTTGCAGAAGTACAGGCACTGCCTGATGATACAGCTAAGTCTTTTAACGCCATAATTAATGATTCACCTTCAACAAAGTTGAAGCTTACATTTAAATTACCAGGATAACGTTTGTCAAAGTCGCCGTTAACAAACACTTGTTCCATTTGGTTTAAACCAGCCCATAAACGATCGCGCATAGCAGTTGCATGTGCAAGATCTTGTGCCATTTCTTCTTTTGCTATACGGCAAGCTTCACCCATACCAACAATTTGGTGAGTCGCTAATGTACCAGAACGCATACCACGTTCATGTCCACCACCGTGCATTTGTGCTTCAAGACGAATACGAGGTTTACGACGTACATATAATGCGCCAATACCTTTAGGACCATACATTTTGTGAGCTGAAATTGATAACAAATCTACTTTTAGATGCTGTAAATCAATATTAATTTTACCAGCACTTTGTGCAGCATCAACATGGAAAATAATTTTACGTGCACGACACATTTCGCCGATTTCGCCAATATCTTGAATAACACCAATTTCATTATTTACATGCATAATACTAACTAAAACAGTATCTTCGCGCATAGCTGCTTCAAGTTTTTTCAAATCAATCAAGCCATTATCTTCAGGATCAAGATACGTAACTTCAAAGCCTTGACGTTCTAATTCACGACATGGATCTAATACAGCTTTATGTTCTGTTTTACACGTAATAACATGCTTACCTTTTTTACTATAAAAGTTAGCAGCACCTTTAATAGCAAGGTTGTCTGACTCTGTAGCACCTGAAGTAAAAACAATTTCACGTGGGTCAGCATTAATTAATTCAGCAATTTGGTTACGCGCAACATCAACTGCTTCTTCGGCTTGCCAGCCAAACTTATGTGAACGGGATGCAGGGTTTCCGAAATGACCATCAGTAGTCATATACTGCATCATTTTTTCAGCAACACGTTTGTCAACAGGGGTCGTTGCTGAGTAATCAAAATAAATAGGAAGCTTCATTGGCTCTCTCTCTCCACTTGTACGAATATTTAACTTAGCGCTTTATCAACTAACTATTGCTCTAAATACAGCACTAAATTAATGTAAAAGTTAATACGTTATAAATTAATAGGAATAATGGTTTCTAACGATGACTCTTTTTTACCAGATATATGCATATCACTTTGGCGTTGTGACACAGTTTTCACATCATTTTTAGTAATAAGTTCAGCCAATGATATGTTTTGTAAAAACTCTTCAATACGCTGACTCAAACCTTGCCATAGAGAATGCGTTAAACATTGCTCTCCTCCTTGACAGTTACCCTTGCCCTGGCACTTTGTCGCATCAACGCTTTCATTAACAGCGCTAATAACATCAGCAATAGCAATTTGTGCTGAACATCGACCTAAGCGATAACCACCACCAGGGCCTCGGATGCTAATCACTAAACCGCTTTTACGTAATTTAGAAAACAATTGCTCTAAATACGATAAAGAAATGCCTTGTCGCTCTGAAATATCAGCTAATGATACCGGGCCACTTACTGCATGAATTGTAACATCAAGCATTGCAGTTACGGCATAACGACCTTTAGAAGTTAATTTCATAATGTGCCCATTTAATCCACGTTAGTGACATATTTGATGACATATATAATCAGCTATTTTAATAGTACATAACATTGCGATAACGCACTGAATGCGATAATTGAGCGCAATTTTACATAACCCTACAAAATAGTCAAACATATACCCGAGTAATCTAGTCAAGTATTTTACACTAAGATCATTAAATGGAAAAGTAATACTTGACTATTTTAATCAACTATTACTTTTATAGTAAGAAAATCAAAAACAAAAAAGACGGTAATTGAAACAAAATCAACAGCTTATATTTAAATTATATTTATTAAAGCTACATTTCTGTTTAAATTTCAGGATCAAAGCTTTCTACTTTGCTTTCTCGGCGTTTAGCCGCAGCTTTTTTATCTTCCACAAATTCGCCAACACGTAACTCAGGTAAATCGTTCGGGCAAATATTACCACCTAACTGATTCACTTCTTTACAAACTTTTGAAACACGGTCGTCCATTAAATGCATATGATCTAACAAGCGCCCTATTGCCTTAGCCACAGGATCAGGACTATCCGCAGAAACGGCATAAGCATCGAAGCCGAATTTTTTCGCCGCTTTATCGCGCGACTCTTTATCTAAACTGGCACCAAGTTTTTCACCCAACTCTTTATCAAGTAACGAGTTAGTACGGCCATTAACAATACGTGCAGGAATACCAACGGCAGTCGCATTTGCAGGTAAATCTTTAACAACAACAGAATTGGAGCCGACTTTACCGCCCTTACCAATAGTAATAGGACCAAGCACCTGAGCACCAGCACCAATAACTACGTTGTCTTCTAGCGTAGGGTGACGTTTTCCAGCGTTCCAACTAGTACCACCTAAGGTTACGCCATGGTACAAGGTAACATCGTCACCAATTTCAGAGGTTTCACCAATAACAACGCCCATACCGTGATCAATAAAAAAGCGACGACCGAGTTTTGCACCTGGGTGAATTTCAACACCCGTTAACCATCGAGAAAATGTAGATAGTACACGTGCCAATAACTTCCAATTAGCCTTCCATAGTTTATGACTTAATCGGTGAATCCAAATAGCATGTAAGCCGGGGTAATTAAGTAATACTTCAAGGCTGGTACGGGCGGCAGGATCTCTGTCGAAAACACTATTAATGTCTTCTTTAATACGGCTAAACATATTGGTTCCTTTCTTTCATTCACTGACTAAACTTACTGACTGGCTACTAACCATAATTTAATAGTTACTGAGCGCTTGCACAGAGTCTTTCTCTTATTAAAATTACAGAACAGTATTAATTTTTTTCACTTTTATGATCGGATGCTTTGTCTATTGAAGTCTTAGCAGAAGCTCTTTCAACTGAAGCAAGAATACCACGCATCATTTTTATTTCTTTTACGTCTGGGCGAGCACGGTTAAACAATCGTCTTAACTTAGTCATCACTAGACCAGGGTGACTTTCAACAATAAAACCAGTACCTAACAATGCATTCTCAAAATGCTGATAAAAGCGCTCAGTTTCTTCCGTTACTGGATACACTTCATTGTCTTCACTTTTCGCATTAATTATTTTTTTACCGATATAATTACCATTACCAGTACTACGCTCTTGATGTTCATTATCAATAGACAACAAATAACTAGTACGAACCTCATAGCTTAGGGTTTGCACTGCCATAGCTAAATTTAATGAACTGTAATCAGGGTTAGCTGGGATTTGCACATGAAAATGACACAGCTGTAGTTCGTCATTAGTCAATCCACTGCTTTCTCTACCAAAAACTAAGGCAACCGGATATTCATGTGCTTCAGCAATTAGTTTTTCACCACAACCTCGTGGCTCTAACATAGGCCAAGGTAAGGTACGTGAACGAGCACTGGTGCCAACAACCAAGCCACAATCTTCAATTGCTTCACTTAAAGTACTAACAACTTTGGCATTTGCTAACACATCAGTGGCACCAGCAGCTAACGCTTGCGCTTGACCATTAGGCATTTCTATTGGATCAACCAAAATTAACTGGCTTAACCCCATTGTTTTCATCGCTCTTGCAGCGCTACCAATATTACGGCAATCGGACGTATTTACTAAGACAATACGCACTTGATCTAATAAACTATTACTTTTTGAATCTGACATGTTACTTTATGCTCTTACTTTGTTTCATTGTTGGCTGGCTTTACACTACATTAAAGAAATATATAAAGTAATTGCCTCCCAGTTTTTATGCCTGTGATTCTAACATAGAAGAATACTGCTGTGACTAATAAAAAACACGTAAAATCAACAAATCAAATTCGCTTAACATAGTTTATTTTCCTATATAGCTGCTCACACAAAGTCATAGCAAACATAAACAGCTTATAAATTAAACTATTTATTTCAAGTTCCCCCCTCGCTAAAAAGATTAGAACTTGCTATACTGCGCGCGCTTGAAATTATAAGGGGACTTATCCCTGATAGATAAAAATATATTTTCTCTATCTTTCAAAGCGACTCGTTCTTTTAAAAGCCATTTACAAATAGGTACATTATTATGCATCCCATGCTAAATATTGCCGTGCGCGCTGCGCGCAATGCAGGAAAAGTTATTATTCGCTCATTTGAGCAACTTGATAAAGTAGAAATTGAATCAAAAGGTTCTAACGACTTTGTGACCAGTGCTGATCTTGCAGCAGAAGAAGCAATCATTGAAACTATTCGTAAATCATACCCTGCTCACACTATTATAGGTGAAGAGTCAGGCGTATTAACTGGCTCAGACGATGACTATCAATGGATTATTGATCCATTAGATGGCACAACAAACTTTATTAAAGGCATTCCACATTTTTCAGTATCAATTGCACTGAAAGTAAAAGGAAAACTTGATCAAGCCGTAGTATTTGACCCTATTCGTGGTGAAGTATTTTCTGCAAGCCGTGGTAAAGGCGCACAATTAAACGGTATGCGTATTCGTGTAAAAGCTCATAAAGAATTATCAGGCACAATTATAGCGACGGGTTTCCCACATAAACAAAAGCAGCATACAACGGCCTATATGGCAATGTTTACTACTTTATTTAAAAAATCATCCGATCTTCGCCGTGCAGGCTCTGCAGCATTAGACTTAGCCTATGTTGCCGCGGGTCGAGTTGATGGTTATTTCGAAATAGGTTTAAAACCTTGGGATACTGCTGCGGGTGAATTACTTGTTATCGAAGCCGGTGGTTTAGTAACAGATTTCGTTGGTGGTCATAACCATGCTTCATCTGGAAATATTGTGGCAAGTAGTACAAGACTACAAAAAGAAATTTTACAAAATATTCGTCCGCATTTAGGCGAAGCGTTAAGTAAGTAGTTAGTTGCATAACTAAGTCACTATTTAACTAAGTAAGTGGCTAGCACAGCTAACAATACCAACAACGTATAAGTTATATTTTTAAAAAGCGCCTATTGGCGCTTTTTTTGCTTTAATAAAAGATGAAACATAAATACAATTAAAAAATTATCTTCTGTTAGCGTCTTAATTAGAAGTAAAAACTAGTAACTAATACTGAAACAGTTACTAATATTAACCCCACTATTAAAAGCAGCCAGATCCATAATGAAATCTTTTCCGCAGTATATACCACCAGCACACAAACAACTTTTCACCCATGGCGAAGTTGCTTTAGTTGGCGCAGGCCCTGGTGATCCTGATCTATTAACCTTACAAGCTTTTCGATTCATTCAACAAGCAGAAGTTGTCATTTATGATCGTTTGGTAAGTGAAGAGATAATGGCGCTATTGCCCGCTAGCTGCGAGAGAATCTACGTAGGTAAAAAACAGGCTGACCATCGTGTTCCACAAGACACTATTAATCAAATTCTAGTAGACAATGCCAAGTTAAATAAGAAAGTATTACGACTAAAAGGTGGTGATCCCTTTGTGTTTGGACGTGGCGGTGAGGAAGCGAAATTTATAGTAGATAGAGGTATTGCTTGTCATATCGTTCCTGGAATGACAGCCGCATCCGCCTGTACCAGCTATGCAGGTATTCCATTAACACATCGAAAAGTTGCTCGAAGCTGCACCTTTATTACCGGTAATGTGCAAGATAATGGTGCACTTGACCTGCCTTGGAAGACATTAAATGATCCTGAGCAAACCGTTGTGTTTTATATGGGGATAAAAAGTTTACCTATTATAACCCAACAGCTAATTGAGGCTGGCCGTAGTGAAAATACACCAGCAGCATTAATCAGAAAAGGCACACATCAAAATCAACAAGTAATTAAAGGTAACTTAGCAACGTTAGAAGAGCTTGTAATATTACATAACATCAAGCCACCTAGCCTAATTGTTATTGGTGATGTGGTTGATACCTTTGCTGAGCTAGAGTTGAAAAACTTAGGCTATTTAACACCCGCGTAAGTACATTAACAATATAAACGAAGAGCGATAACAAGAGATACCTTAGCCGCTATTATTTAGCTAAACTTGAATGTGACTAATAAAACTTAAGTACGATTAAATTGTTCCTACAACCTATTCGATATAGGCATTTTTAAGCGTACTTAAGTACTCTGTAGTGGTTTATGTGTTGTTGTTTCTTCTTTTACTTGCTGTCGCAGGTTTAGCATTACGTGGCTTTTGCTGGACATTACTGTTATTTTTATTGTTAACACTTTTCTGACCATTGTTGCCAGAACGTTGACCAGCTTTATGTTCAACCTTTTCACCATTAAACGCTTTTGCTTTCTTAGGCTTCTTCGCTTTTAGTGCTCTAATTGCTCTAGACTCACCTAACTCATTAACAGGAATAAATTGCTCTAGTATTTTACGTTCAATATGTTGCTGAATAACATTTTCAATATCCCATAGTAAACTCAATTCATCAGCACAAACCAGTGATACAGCTTGCCCTGTGTTACCTGCACGCGCGGTACGTCCAATACGATGAACATAATCTTCCGGTACATTCGGTAAATCAAAGTTGACTACATTAGGTAGCAAGTCAATATCAATACCACGCGCGGCAATATCAGTGGCAACTAATACCTGTACAGTACCGTCTTTAAAAGACGCTAATGCTTTAGTACGTGCACCTTGGCTTTTATTACCGTGAATAGCCGCTGCGGTTAACCCCTCAGCTTCTAAATATTTCGTGAGTTTATTTGCACCATGTTTAGTTTTGGTAAACACAAGCACTTGTCGCCATTCATTTTCTTTAATTAAATGTGTTAATAGCGCTGGTTTACGTTTTTTATCTACCGGTGTTAGCCATTGCGTCACTTTTTCTGCAGTTGAATTTTCAGCATTAACAGAAATTTCTAATGGGTTATGTACTAATCCTTTAGCTAAAGCACGAATATCAGCTGAAAAAGTAGCTGAGAAAAGCAAATTTTGACGCTGCTTAGGTAGAACAGAAATAATTTTTTTAATATCACGAATGAAGCCCATGTCTAACATACGGTCAGCTTCATCTAAAATAAATACTTCTAATTGAGAGAATTTAACTGCATTTTGATTATATAAATCCATCAAACGACCAGGAGTCGCAACTAATACATCAACCCCTTGCCTAAGTCGCATCATTTGTGGATTAATTTTAACGCCACCAAAAACAACAGTTGAATGAAGATCTAAATATTTGCCGTAGGTTGCAATACTGTCACTAACTTGTGCTGCTAGTTCTCTAGTTGGTGTTAAAACTAAAGCTCTAACATTATTTGATTGCACTCGACTTTTTGCAGTACCACCTTTGGATAACTTTTCTAATAAAGGTAAGGTAAAGCCTGCTGTTTTACCTGTGCCTGTTTGTGCGGCTGCCATTACATCTCTACCAGCAAGTACTGCAGGAATAGCCTGTGCTTGTATTGGTGATGGTGTGTCGTAACCTTGGTCACGTACGGCTTTAAGTAATGGCTCAGATAAGCCTAAGTCAGTAAATTTAATTGTATTAGTGGCAATGGTGCTCATAAATAATCTCTTGGGTGATGTTCTGGAATACGAGCAGCGATATCAGCGATTAATACCTAATGGTATAAGACAACCTGCTAATTATACCAATGGGGACATTAGAACGGTGCAGCATACAGTATGCGTGTCTGTAGTGCAAAACTTTACCCCTTTTACTCATAAAAAATCGCTGTTGGCGTATAAAAAAACCGAGCAACAAAGTTGTTCGGTTTTTTTTATTGAGTAGGTTAACCAAGATATTGGATAGCCCGTAAAATAAGACTAGCTTATGGCATCATTTCTTCTTGATCTTCACCTTCTTTTTCAATAACTTCTGGTATTAGATCTTCTCTTGAAATCCCCAAACCTAATGCAACTAAAGAGGCTACATAAATTGAAGAGTAAGTACCTACAAACACACCAAATAGTAAAGCCGTTGCAAAGCCGTGAATTAATGCCCCACCTTTCCAGAACAATGCAGCTAATACTAATAACGTTGTTATTGACGTAATAATTGTTCTGCTCAACGTTTGAGTCAGTGACATATTAATTATTTCTTCTGCTGACGTATCACGTATTTTTCTAAAATTCTCTCGAATTCGATCTGACACAACAATAGTATCATTAAGTGAATAACCAATAACGGCTAATATTGCTGCAAGTACGGTTAAATCAAATTCTAACTTTAAGAAAGAGAATAGTCCAAGTGTTAATAAAACATCATGAAACAAAGCAACTACAGAGCCAACCGCAAAGCGCCATTCAAAACGAAAAGCAACATATACTAAAATACAAATAAGCGCTGTTAGCATGGCTAAGCCACCCTGCTCTGCTAATTCATCACCAACACTAGCACCAACAAACTCAATACGGCGCATATCTACTTTTTGATGTGTACCTTCTTCAAGAATAGCCAGTATTTCATTACCCAGCATTTCCGCTTTCACGTCATCACGTAGACCTAAACGAATAACAACATCACGACTACTACCATAAAATTGCACCTTGGCATCTTCATGATTATTGTCTTCCATAAGTTGACGTAGTTTTTGTAAGTCGGCAGCTTCTTCAAAACCAATTTCAATTAACGTACCACCAGTGAAGTCTAAACCAAAGTTTAACTTATTAACCGCTAATGAATAGGCTGCAGCCATCATTAATAAAGCACTAAAAACCATCGCAAATTTGCGATACTTCATAAAGCTGACGGTTTCTTTTAACTGTAAAATTTGCATTATATTTAAATTCCCGTCTGACTATATCGATAACTTTTCAAGGCGTTTTCCACCCCAAATAGAATTTACTACGGTTCGTGAAGCAATAACCGATGTAAACATTGAAGTAATAATACCTATTGATAAGGTAACTGCGAAGCCTTTAACAGGCCCAGTGCCAACAGCAAATAATATTAATGCGGCAATTAAAGTAGTTATATTGGCATCAATAATGGTTGAAAACGCTGCTTCATACCCTTGGTGAATTGCTTGTTGAATTGTTTTGCCTTCACGTATTTCTTCACGAATACGTTCAAATATGAGTACGTTAGCATCTACCGCCATACCTACTGTTAGTACAATACCCGCCATACCAGGCAATGTTAATGTAGCTCCAGGAATTAACGACATTATGCCCACGATTAAGACTAAGTTAGCAAGTAATGCAACGTTAGCGACTAAACCAAAAGCACGGTAATAAATAGCCATAAATACAAATACTAAGCCAAAACCTAGTAAGATAGCTTGGAAACCTAATTGAACGTTTTCAGCACCTAATGTTGGACCAACTGTACGTTCTTCAACGATGGTAATTGGCGCAATTAACGCACCAGCACGTAATAATAAAGCTAAGTTATGCGCTTCAGCTTGTGAGCCAGATCCAGTTATACGAAAAGTTTTACCTAAACGTGCTTGGATAGTAGCAACTGAAATCACTTCTTGAACTTTTTCAAAAATAATATTGCCGTCGGCATCACGACGTTCTGTTGGCTTATATTCAATAAATACTGTAGCCATAGGCTTGCCAATATTGCTTTTAGTACCGTTAGACATTTTACTACCGCCAGCACTATCAAGTGAAATATTAACTTGTGGACGAGAGTACTCATCAAAACCTGAAGTAGCGTCAGTAATATGATCACCGGTTAACATAATACGCTTTTTCAATAAGGTCGGTTGACCGTCTTTATCTGTTAGTAAAATAGAGCTAGGTGGAATTCTGCCATTTAATGCAGCAGATAAGTCACCTTCTGTATCAACTAAACGAAACTCTATTGTTGCCGTAGCATTTAGAATTTCTTTTGCTTTGGCGGTATCTTGAACGCCAGGTAATTCAATAACAATATGCTTTTTACCTTGGCGTTGAACCAATGGCTCAGCAACACCTAACTCGTTCACACGGTTACGAATAATAGTAATGTTTTGTTGAAGGGCATATTCTTGAATTTCTTTAAGTTTTGCCTCAGTCATTTGTGCTGTAAGCGTTAACGTGTCGTCATCAGAGTTGAATAATAAATCGTTATAACGTCTTTTCAGTAACGATAAACCTTGCTCTAGATCTTCTATTTTACGGAACTTAACTGTAATAAAGTCGCCATCATCTTTTACGCTGCGGTAACGAATTTTTTCGTTAAGTAAATCACCACGAAAATCACCAACCATACCTTCTTTAACTTTGTTAATGGCTTCTTGCATATTAACTTCCATTAAGAAGCTAACACCACCACTCAAATCTAAACCTAGTTTCATTGGTGTGCCACCAATGCTTGCCAGCCAATCAGGCGTTGCCGGTGTTAAGTTTAGGGCTACTGAATATTCGTTTCCTAGACTATCATCTAACACATCACGTGCTTTTAATTGGTCTTCGGTATTTTTAAAACGTGTTAATACTTGGCCGTTTTCTAAGGCAACACTAGCGTATTCAATATTGTTGTCAGTTAAGTGCCCTTTAATTGTATCAAGGGTGGTAACGTTTGCTTCAACACCACGTAAACCAGAAACTTGTACGGCTGGATCTTCACCATATAAGTTAGGTGTGGCATAGAGCGCACCTAAAGCAACGATTAACGCTACCATTAGTGTTTTCCATAAAGGGTATTTATTTAACACAATTCTTCCTTTTTCTATTTATTGTGTTCATGTTTTATTCTTATAATAATTAAGTTAATCTAATTATTTGAATGAAACATAAACGAAACAGCTATTAGTTTTCTTTATTTCAACTTTTCTCTTTATAGCTTTCGTTAATGCATCAACTATTCACTATATATCAACGACCTACCTGCCGTTAGTGTTAAACTTGTGATCTCATATTTAAACATCTATTCAGTTAGTAATGTCACTAAAAGGAAATACTAAATTGACTAATACCAATAAGTATTTCCTTCCTGCTACAATGTTAAATAATCTCAATTCAAGTTAAATAGCAAAGAGGTGAATACTATAAAGATTTCATTGTGCCTTTAGGAAGTACTGCATTAACAGCGCCTTTTTGTACTGTTACTTCTGTACCTTCAGCGATGCTTACAACGATAAAGTCTTTTTCGTCAGATACTTTAGTTATTTTACCAACGATGCCGCCTTGCGTTAAAACTTCATCACCTTTCGATAAAGCTGACATTAAGTTTTTATGTTCTTTAACACGTTTAGCTTGTGGACGATAAATCATAAAGAAAAATACTAAACCAAATACCGCTAACATTATCATCATTTCCATACCACCACCGGTTGATGCTGGAGCGCCTGCGGCGTGGGCTGTACTTATAAATAAACTCATAATATCCTCTTACTTTTTTATAATTAGTTAGTTGCTTTTCAAGTAATGCTAAGCGACTAGGTTATTTCACATTTGACGATTATTCGTCGTTTTTTTCTACTATATGATGTGCTCTTAATATATATATTCTAAACATTTATATTGTAAACATTTATATTGTAAACATTCATATCTGAATTTTAAATTTGTTTACTACCTTCGGCTAAAGGTGGTACAGGCAAACCTCTAAGTGAGTAAAACTCTTCAACAAAGTCGTCTAATTTACCTTGCTCTATCGCATCACGCAAACCTTGCATGACTTTTTGATAAAAGTGTAAGTTATGTAATGTATTTAGTTGCGAGCCTAAAATTTCTTTACACTTATCTAAATGATGTAAATAGGCTCGTGAGTAATTTTTACAGGTATAACAGTCACAGGTTGGATCTAATGGTCCAGTGTCGGTTTTATTTGTAGCATTACGAATTTTTACCACCCCTGTATTAACAAATAAATGTCCATTACGTGCATTTCGTGTTGGCATCACACAATCAAACATATCAATACCGCGACGCACACCCTCAACTAAATCTTCAGGTTTACCAACACCCATCAAGTATCGGGGCTTATTTTTAGGAATCAAGGGGGCAGTATGATCTAATATTCTGATCATATCTTCTTTTGGTTCACCTACTGATAACCCACCGATTGCATAGCCGTCAAACTCAATAGCTTTTAGACCGTTAATTGATACTTCGCGTAAGTCTTCGTACATGCCGCCTTGTACAATACCAAATAATGCATTAGGGCTGTCACCATGTGCATCTTTTGAACGTTGTGCCCAACGAAGTGATAGTTCCATTGAATCTTTAGATTCTTTATGTGTTGCAGGGTATGGCGTACATTCGTCAAAGATCATAACAACATCTGAATTTAAACTACGTTGTACTTCCATTGAACGCTCAGGCGTTAACATAATTTTCTCGCCGTTTACAGGTGAACTAAAACGTACCCCTTCTTCGGTAATTTTACGCATTTTACCTAAACTAAAAACTTGAAAACCACCTGAATCAGTTAAAATTGGCTTATCCCAATTCATAAAGCCATGTAAACCACCATGCTGCTCGATAATATCTGTACCTGGACGTAACATTAAGTGGAAAGTATTACCTAAGATAATATGGGCACCCGTTGCTTCAACTTCTTCAGTTTTCATGCCTTTTACAGTACCGTATGTACCAACAGGCATAAAAGCAGGTGTTTCTACTATGCCACGCTCAAAGGTTAAGCGACCACGACGAGCCTTGCCGTCAGTGTTTAATAATTCATACTTCATTCGTTGTGTCATAAATAATTATTCCTACCTATCAGCGAAACAGGCTGAT
This sequence comes from Colwellia sp. 6_MG-2023, assembly GCF_030547765.1. Lineage (NCBI taxonomy): Bacteria > Pseudomonadati > Pseudomonadota > Gammaproteobacteria > Alteromonadales > Colwelliaceae > Colwellia > Colwellia sp. 6_MG-2023. Next base: position 69,030 of record NZ_JAUOPP010000013.1, read on the forward strand.
GGTTCTTATTCAAAGTGTCTACCTTGTACGGCTAAACATTAATTATTGTTCCGTTAGTGATAGTGTTGTTAACTATTTTTAGCAAGTTCTTGTTTTGTAAGAAACATAGCATCACCATAACTAAAGAAACGGTATTTTTCACTAATCGCATGTTGATATGCATTCATAATATGATCATAACCTGCAAAAGCGCTCACTAGCATTAATAAAGTTGATTCAGATAAATGAAAATTAGTTAATAATGCATCAACTAACTGAAATTCATACCCAGGTGTAATGAAAATATCAGTATCACCATAAAAAGCCGTTAACTCAGTTCCTTTTTCTTGTGCTGATTTTGCCGCACTTTCTAATGAACGCACAGAGGTCGTACCAACAGCAACAACTCTGCCACCAGCAGCTTTAGTTTTATTTATTTGACTAACAACTTCATCTGGCACTTCAACATATTCGGCATGCATAATGTGGTCTGCAATTTCATCAACTTTTACTGGCTGGAATGTGCCTGCGCCTACATGCAAAGTAACAAACGCAAGTTCAACACCTTTAGCTTTAATTTGCTCAAGTAAGGCATCGTCGAAATGTAACCCTGCGGTCGGTGCAGCTACAGCACCAGGCTTTTCATTGTATACAGTTTGATAGCGTTCACGATCACTATTTTCATCTGGTCTATCTATGTATGGCGGTAACGGCATATGGCCAATATCATCCAAAATAGAAAGTATTGATTTATCACCTTTAAATTTCAGCTCAAATAAAGCACCATGGCGAGCAACCATCGTTGCTTCCGCCTTTCCTTCAAGTATAAGCTCAGCACCTATTTTAGGTGATTTACTCGCACGTATATGCGCCAATACCGTACTTTTATCAATGAGTCTTTCAACCAAAACTTCAATCTTACCACCACTGGCTTTTTGTCCAAACATACGTGCTGGAATAACGCGGGTATTATTAAACACTAATAAATCACCTGCGGTTAATTGTGCCAATATGTCTTTAAAACCAAGATCAGCGATTGCGCCACTATTGCCGTTAAGCGTCATTAAACGACTTCCTGTGCGTTCTGCCATAGGAAAACGAGCAATTAACTCGGAGGGTAAATCAAAAGAAAAGTCAGATACACGCATAGTAAATAGTTAAGAAAACCTTGCTGAAAATAAAGAGAAATATGAAGCGCGTAATTTTAGAGATCCCCGCCTTTGATAGCAAGTTAAATAATGTTTTTCCCTTTACAAATGCTAGTTTAAGCTCTGTTACATTAATACATATCAATATAACTATGAATTATGTTGAATATTTTACTAAAAGAGTCTGTTTAATTACTTATTTTCGAGTATGCTTTTATTATCTTTTCTCAATATTTGTGCCTGATTATGACTAACCTTGCTTCTACAATAGCGAAACATATAATTAACGGATTTGACCGACATATACACCTGTTTATTGAAATTACGAAATCAGCACAACAACGTTTTCAGCAGTGTCAATGGGCAGAAATTCAAAAGGCTGCGAAAGCAAGAACTACTTTTTATGAACAACGAGTAGAAGAGTCTTTTAATACACTTAAAAAAGATTTTTCAATTACGTCGCTTGATGACGAACTATGGTTACAAGTTAAAAAAGAATATATCGACTTATTAGCTGTTCATAACCAACCGGAACTTGCTGAAACATTTTATAATTCAGTATTTTGCCGTTTATTTGAACGTAAGTATTATCACAATGATTATATTTTTGTAGAGAGTACCGCTCATCGTTTAGATGATAGACCAACCCCTAAAATTTACACTAGTTACAAACCAGCTGAAAAAGGTTTAAATCAAACCATTTGCGATATTATGAACGCGCACAAAAGCACAGTGCCTTTTGTTGATCTTGAGGGTGATGTAGAAGTATTAATTCGTGCCTTTCGCCGCAAAGCACACAAAACACTTGCGAAGGTTAAAGATTTACAATTTGATATTTTAAACTTCACTTTTTACCGCAACAAAGGTGCTTATTTAATTGGTAGAGTTTTATCACCTGCCGGTGAAACACCTTTTATTGTTGCTGTTTTAAATAATGAAAAAGGCGGTTTGTACATTGATGCGTTACTAACTAAAAGTGAAGATATGGCGGTAGTATTCGGTTTTGCTCGTGCTTACTTTTTTGTTGATTGTATACATCCTTATGCATTAGTAAATTTCTTAAAGAGTTTAATTCCACATAAAACAAAAGCTGACTTATATTCTGCTATTGGTTTTCATAAAGAAGGAAAAACACAATTTTACCGAGATTTTTTAAATCATCTTGATAACAGTGATGATAAGTTAACCTTAGCGCCTGGCATAAAAGGCATGGTGATGTCGGTATTCACGTTGCCGTCATACCCTTATGTTTTTAAAATAATTAAAGATAAATTTTCCCCAAGTAAGAATATGACTCGCGCTGATGTAAAAGGAAAGTACCGTTTAGTTAAACTTCATGATCGCGTAGGACGTATGGCGGATACCATGGAATATTCCGAAGTTGCCTTTCCTAAAGATCGATTTAACGATGAATTATTAGAAGAACTTCACAAAGTTGCTCCCTCCCTAATTCGCTATGAGGATGATTTACTGATTATTGAGCATTTATATATAGAACGCCGAATGGTGCCGCTAAACCTTTATTTAGCAAAAGCGAATGATGAAGAGTTAGAGGAAGCACTCTACGGTTATGGTCAAGCCATTAAGCAACTTATTTCGGCTAATATATTCCCTGGTGATATGTTGCTAAAAAACTTTGGCGTGACTCGACATAATCGTGTGATATTTTATGATTATGATGAAATTACCTATATGAATGAAGTTAACTTCAGAGTAAAACCTGTTGCGGTTACTGAAGAGCAAATATATGCCGCTGAACCTTGGTATTCTGTTGCACCTGGCGATATGTTCCCTGAAGAAATAGCAACATTTGCCTTGGCAAACCCTAAATACCTGAAAGCATTTAAAATTCACCATGAAGATTTACTAACGGCAAGTTACTGGCAAGAGTGTCAGAAAAATGTAGCAAAAGGTCTTTATGTTGATGTTTATCCTTATCCCGATAAATTCAGGTTTTGTGAAATGAGAAAGTCGATGAACAAGCAACCTGTGACTTAAATAGAAAATGAAACTCGCTCCTAAGCTAAATGTTCTACTTAACATTTAGCTTATTATTTTCTTTAATTAGCTATTTTCAAGCTCATTAACAAACTAATGAGCCAAATTCAGGTTTTCACTTAAACTGCTGTCACTCAATTTAGCGACTAAGGTTATTCCAAATTAATCATAGTTAGTCGTAAATACAACAAATTATGGCGGTTAAATAACCGAACAGACAAATAATTCAATTTTATAACAATTTATTCTTTACCTTTTGCTGTTCATCAGTATAATTCAAATCCGTTGCAGGGGTGTAGTTCCAATTGGTAGAACAGCGGTCTCCAAAACCGATGGTTGGGAGTTCGAGTCTCTCCACCCCTGCCATATTCTTAAGGCCTAGAATTTATTCTAGGCCTTTTTCGTTTCTTCTTTATTTTTTATTGCTTAGATTTTTCCTTAGGGTAAACATTCGAAGAATCTCCCCTCACAATCAATATTCTTTGATTAGACCTTATTTATAGCAATCACCCTGCACAATTTTCAGACCATATAGTTTAAGGTTGGCTATTCTTTAGTAAAGTTTACTTTTTAGTTTTTACTAATTCTGGCATCATGTGCCCTAGTATCATTTTCAAATTGATACTTTCTAACTTATACGTTCTAATTTATACAGATAAAACTAAAGCCTTTTTATGAGTACCTTTTATGGCTATTAACCAAAGACAATTCGAGCAACTTACTGAAATGGGCATTAGCTTGTGGGAGCATAAGATTTTGGCAGGTAACCATAACTCATCAAATAAAGATAACGGAAAGGCGGCAATAGATTATCTAGCACAAACAGAAGTGACATTATCTGATTTATTAACTAAACAAGTTTTTATCGATATATTACAATCTGTCGATATCTCTATTGGTGAAGTTAGTTATAAAAAAAATCACCTCGACTTAGGCTTATTTAATTGGTATTTCAATTCAACAGAGAATAATGAAATAGCCATTTATTGTGATAACAATAATTTATTTAGCCCAAGTATTGCAAAGATCAGTCAATCTCCAACATTAAAAAAAAAATTATGGCAAACCATTACCCAAAAACTACTTTGAACCACTAATAATAAAAACTAAGACTTCAAAAGAGTACTTAACGTTATTAACTGAAAATAAGCAGTACTAAATTAAGAGCCAACGATTAAAACCATGAGTAATTTATTGAAATATACCCCGATAACTACTGACGATATATCTCAGTTAATGCCGATAGAAAATACTTGTCATTCTCACCCATGGACTGAAAAAACTTTTTCAAGTTGTATTGGTGGACGATACTTTGGTGAAAAGCTTGCGGAGACAACAGAAAAAATCATTGGCTTTTATGTTGGTGAATTTGTAGTTGATGAAGCAACTTTAATGGATATATGTGTTGATCCAACAGAGCAAAGTAAAGGCTATGGCAAAAAACTATTACATCACTTTATTGAGCAAGCAAAAGCAAAAGGTGCTATTAAAATTTGGTTAGAAGTACGAGCAAAAAATATAAGTGCGCAAATGCTATATATGAATGCTGGCTTTATCGAGATAAGCCGTCGAACTGGTTATTATCCAAGTAGTAAAGGCTTTGGCTATGAAGACGCTATTGTTATGTCGCTTAAGCTCTAGCTATACAGTTATGCCATATAAGAAAATTATTTAGCATTACCTAACACAAAAATAAGTTAATCTGCACAAAAATAAAAAGTCGCTTAATGCGGCTTTTTTTTTTGTGCTATAATGCGCCAAATTTTTTTTCAATTATGATTATCCTTAAAATATAAGGGTTTTCATGTTGAGTACCTTTGTGTTTACCAAGGCAGTATTAATGACAACCGACACTTTACAGGCAGCAGCGGTAAATATCCGCAGAACCTTTGCTATTATTTCGCATCCAAATGCTAGCAAATAAAAAACTGACGGAAAAACCCAGAAAGCTATCGCACTAAAACCTACAAAAAACCTTTATTAATAGTACTTATACGCAAGAAGCACAGAAAAAAACAACAAAATTTGGAAACAAGAAGTAAGCTATAGAACAGCATACTATGTACACCAGCATGTACACCAGATAACTTTTCTACTATTATAGCTATTTTGGTGTACATAATTTGGGACTATTCAAATGGCATTGACTGATAAATGGTTAAAGGCGCACTTAAATAAGCCTCAAGAGAAACGTTTTGAAAAAGCGCATCGTGAGGGCCTTTCTGTTCGCGTATCATTAAACGGCGCTATCACTTTTCAATATCGTTATTATCTTAGAGATTTAAAAAAGTATGATCGGGCAACTATCGGTTATTACCCTGAAATGTCTTTAGCTGCCGCCACCGCAGAATTACCACGTTTAAAAGTAATGCTAGCTGAAGGTAAAAATCCAAAACTTGAACTTGCATCCAATAGAATATACGAATCTAAGAAGCTAACACTCGATCAGTTGTTTGAAAAATGGTATTTGGCAGCTTGCAGCAAACAGAAAAAAGCACACAAAGAACACTATCGTACCTATGAAATACACGTAAAGCCAAAACTAGGCAAACTCGTTGCTGAACGCATAACTAGGCCTGTGTTTCTTGAGCTACTAAACCCGTTAATCGCGATTTATCCATCCATTGCAGAAAGAATAATAATCAATTTACGGCAAATGTACGAATGGGCAAGAATACAACAAGTAGCTGATGCTGATCCGTTACGCGATATAACAGCTAAAAAAGTCGGTATTGAATCAGGCCAAGATACTCGCTTTTTTAGTGAAAAAGAATTAGGTTGGTTTTTTACTGCGCTTAATGGGACACGTATAGAAGAAAAAAATAAAATATATATTGAGCTATCACTACATTATGCTTGTAGGCCAAGCGAACTTAGATTCACTGAAATTTCACATGTTAATCTTGATTTTGGTTTATGGACTGTACCATGGGAAAATCACAAAATAGGTAAACGAACAAAACAACCTATCGTTCGTCCCATTATCCCAGCGATAAAAAAATTATGGCAAAGAGCTATCGAACTGTCAGGATCGAATAAATGGGTTTTTACAAATCGAGGAACCAGTGTGCAGCTTGATCGAAGCGCTATTCCCGCTTCAATTCGTTGTATAGAAAATTTTTGGCGTAAAAAAATTAAAATTAATGATGAAAACATAGCTTTTGATTCCTTCAGTGCTTACACGTTACGTAAAACAGCAAGAACTAATTTTTCTAATTTTGGTGAATGGGCGGTTTGTGAAAAAATGATAGGCCATAAATTGCCTGGTGAATCAGATAAATATGATTACAATAATTACGCTGAAAAGATGCGACCAATTTATCAGCAATGGTATGATTACATAGAGCAAATCAGGTTAGGTAAAAGCAAAGCGATAAGTATCAATACCAAAATTAAGGGCTAAAACCACTAAAAAATTTGTGTGTTCAATTCCGACCAACTAAACCACTTCACTAATTAAACGAGGGTTTGGGATATACCAACCCTCCTCGCTCCCAAAATACTAATGAACGATCGCATACTTGAAGTAAAAAATAGAGCTTTGGAGAGAGATACCCTCGCAGCCTACATTGAGGCTAAATAATATGTAGTAGAGACTATCGTTATTTCAATCAACACTACTTACAACCCTTAACTAAGCAATTAAGTGTGGTTTTTACCTCTATTGGCGAGCTCTGGTGGGCAACATAGATAGAAACTAAACAATAAGCTATGAAACTAAGACAATAAAGTTAGAACTTTCTTAACTAGTTTTTCCGACCGCTTCTAGCCAATAGCCGACATTAGCTTTGAATTGCTAAAGGCGGTTCAGAGCCTGAGCTAGTACAAATAAATACATTACTTATTTGCTAAACCAGCGTATTTTAGGTTAACTATCTAGCGATTTAATAATTCCGCACGCTTCAATTGTACCGCCCGATTCGCAGGTGCTTGCCATTTGCTGTAATTCAGCTTTAAGTGCCTTTAACTCTTTCATTCGTTGATTAACTAATTCGAGTTGTTGGTCAATCAACGCATTTACACTAGAGCAACTCTCCTCTGGCTTGTTTTTTAATTCAATGAGTCGCTTAATATCATTAAGCGGAATATCTAAACTTCGACAATGTTTGACGAATTCCAGCTCTTTTAGTGCCTTATTAGAATACAACCTGAAATTCCCTTCAGAGCGATTAGGATCTGACAGCAAGCCCTCCTTTTCATAATATCGGATGGTTTGTACTGAACACCCCGATGTTTTCGATAATTCACCTATTTTCATTAATTTTCACCTTTAACCTTGACTCTATAGTTACTATAGGTTTTATAGTTGCAGTATACAAGTGTATTGGAGGTAAAAATGAGTGGTTGTGGGTGTGAAGTTGAATTAAAAGATAGCCAACAAAAGACAGTGCTTTATTGGCTTTTGGCTATCAATGCCACGATGTTTGTTTTTGAAATTTGTTTTGGTTGGTTATCAGAATCAACGGCATTAATTGCCGACTCATTAGATATGCTAGCAGATGCTATCGTCTATGCAATTGCCCTATATGCAGTAGGAAAGTCAATCCAACATAAGGCTAATGCTGCTTTAGTGAGTGGTTATTTCCAACTAGGGTTAGGCGTGTTAATTCTATTGGATATTGCAAGAAGGCTTTATGGTGAAAGTGAGCCTCACTCTTGGTTTATGATTGGAGTAGGCTCGGTGGCTTTAGTTGCAAATGTGATTTGCCTTATCCTTATTCGAAAACACAACAACGATGAAATACATATGAGAGCGAGCTGGATATTTTCAGCGAATGACGTGATTGCAAACCTTGGTGTCGTTATCGCTGGCATATTAGTTATGGTGCTAGAGCAGCGCTGGCCAGATATCGTCATTGGAAGCATCATTTCAATATTAATTCTTCGAGGTGCTTACCGAATACTAAGTGATGCCAAACAAGAATTAGCCGTTGCTCAAAAAACATGTGAAAAACCAAGCGAAGAAAAACAAACAACCTCTTGTTGTTCAAAGTGAGGAGACACCTATGAATGCTAAATACTTAGAAAAAACCAAGATAATTAATTTTGAACATTCTAAAATTCATTCATTAATTACTAAACGTAAATGGCAAGAACTTGATGACTACAACAAAATTGGTGCAGCCTACCAGTTCGTTAAAGATGAAATATTATTTGGCTACAATGAAAGCGATGATATTTCAGCAAGCAGTGTTTTAGCTGATGGTTACGGCCAATGTAATACCAAAGGCAACTTGCTGATGGCCTTGTTGAGAGGGTTAGGCATTCAATGTCGATTTCACGGTTTCACCATCGATCAGCAATTGCAAAAAGGTGCCATACCCAGCTATGTATTTTGGCTAGCACCTAAATATATTATCCATAGTTGGGTTGAAGTTTATTTCGATGGGCGTTGGATTAACTTAGAGGGCTTTATATTAGATAGGCAATACTTAACCTCACTACAGCAGAAGTTTAACCAAGAAAAAGATGATTTTTGTGGTTATGGAGTCGCAACAAAGTGCTTCTCTTCACCTGATACGGATTGGCGAGGAACAGATACCTATATTCAAAAAGAAGGAATTCATGATGACTTTGGGCTTTATGATTCCCCTGATGAATTCTATAGAGAAAAAGGCACAAATTTATCTGGAATAAAACGATGGTTATATCAACATGTGATCCGTCATTTGATAAATATGAATGTATCAAAGCTAAGAAATCAAAAAGTACTAGAGGTGCAAAATGCACAATCATAACCACAGTCATCATCATGGAAAAGACGACCGCATTGGATGGGCGTTTTTTCTGAATGTTACATTCACGATCATCGAATTTATTGGTGGGTGGCTTACCAACAGTACCGCTATTATGGCTGATGCAGTACATGACTTAGGGGATAGTCTATCTATAGGCTTTGCTTGGATATTAAGTCGTTTTTCAGAGAAAGAAGCGTCAGATAAGTTTAGTTATGGCTATCGTAGACTTACACTCTTTGGCGCACTGGTAAATGGTATTGTTTTAGTTATTGGCTCAATTTGGATTTTATTTGAAGCCATACCAAGGCTGTCCAATCCAGAAATGCCAGTGGTTGAGGGGATGTTAGGGCTGGCCATACTCGGTGTTGCAGTAAATGGTTATGCGGTTTTCAAATTAAAAGCGGGTGAAACACTTAATGAAAAAGTGCTGACATGGCACCTTCTTGAAGATGTTCTTGGCTGGGTTGCTGTACTTATTGTCTCAATAGTTTTGATGTTCATAGAACTACCAATATTAGATCCACTTTTGTCGATTGGTTTTACGTTATTCATCTTGTTTAATGTCTTTAGAAATTTGAAATCAACACTCGTCTTGTTTCTTCAAGCTGCGCCAGATAAAGATACTCAAGATCGTATTAAACAATCACTAATTGAATTTCCCGAAGTTAACGGTATCCATCATATGCACTTTTGGTCACTAGATGGTGAAAGTCATGTTTTAACAGCGCATCTTGAGCTAAAAGATGACTTTGAAGTTGAGGACTTAATTAGGCTTAAACATGACGTTGCAGCTAAATTATCTTCCTATCATTTATCGCATACGACGATAGAGTTTGAGTTTCCTCAAGAAACTTGTCGTGATGAGAATGAAAATTAGGTAAATGGCTAGTCGATAAAGCTTTGCTCTGTTATATTGATTACTCAAGTTTTTATAGGTGTATATTTTGAATCTAAATGTTGTGCTAAAAATGCTCTTAGTCGTTTCGATTGTTTTACAATCGTTAACTGCTGTCGCATCCTCAACATCTGAGAATCACCAAATTGATATAGAACATCTTCAAACTCAACATGATCATGCCGATGACCGAAATGCCTTAAACGACAATACAGATGATGAGCAGCATAATGAAAAAGATTGTCATCACTGTGGTCATTGCAGTGGCAGCCACTTATCTTGGATTTTAGTCAGTAATTCAAATGTCGATGGTAAGCTAAATATTATCAATAAAACTCCTTATCAAATTGATCAAACAAATACTTACCTTGAAGCGATACTTCGTCCACCTATTTCTTAATTAGATTAATTTTTAATGACCTATTTATCCTTTAATAATGGATAAAGGGTTCGTGTTTATTAATTTTAAAGTTAAGAATTTTTATGTATATATATTTAAAAAATGCAGGTTTAGTCCTGTCTTTATGCATGGCTGTGAGTTTTTCAGTTGCCACTTATGGCAAACAGAAAAGTATTTCATGGCTAGATAGTCAAATAAATAAAGATCCCGAAGTTGTTGCGGCTAAAGAGTTACTTAATGCAAGTAATCATAGAGCTAAAAGCTTAACTCAAGCCGTATATAACCCAGAGCTTGAAGCAAGCTATGAAAAAGAAGGTGATTTTGATAATTACTCTATTGGTATCAGTCAAACGATTGATTTTTGGGATAAGCAATCAGCAAATAAAAGCATTGGTGAAATTGATGTTTATGCAAACCAGCAACAATTGTTATCTCTACTCGATTCTAAAAAGGCTAATGCTTTAACTGCAATAGTTAATTGGCAAGCAGCAAAAAAGGCGGCTCAGTTACTTTCAGAAAGAGAAAATCAATTACAAACGCTCGTTGGAATTGTTAAAGATAAGCGAAAAGCCGGACTTCTAGAGCCACTTGACGCTGAATTGGTCTATTTAAACTTGTCCCAAATTTTCAGTGAAATATCTGAGTCTCAAATTGCTTTGAAAAATGCAGAGGTAAAGGTTCAGGAGTTATTGCCTGATTGGACGCCTAATACAGCCAATTTGTTTTCATTTACTTTTGGAGCAACAAGCTATTCATTTAACTCCCAGTGGGTTGAAGAACATCCAAAAGTTAAACTCGCTAAAGCGCAATGGAAGGGACAACAATCTAAGGCTCAGCTAACCACTATGGAATCTAAAGCTAATCCAACCATTGGAATTAGCGCAGGAAGAAGTGGTGATGAAGACTTGGTTGGTTTGACTTTCTCAATTCCTTTAAACATCAGAAATAACTTTTCAGATACTGTTAAAGCCGCTTATTCAGAAGCAATTGCAGCAGAGGCTAACTTTCGGTCGGTTTATCGAAAGCAGTCTTTTGAAGCAAAAGCTAATTATGAGTCGTTTAATGTAAGTAAAAAATACTATGAGCAATGGCGAAAGCTCACACAAGGCAGATTAGATAGTAGCGCAAATTTATTAAATAAGCGCTGGGGAGCTGGTGACATTAATACGTCTGATTACTTACTTGCACTAAATCAACGTGCGGAAGGGCTTCATGCTGGAATACGTTTGGAAAATCAATTCAAGCTTGCAGAAATATCCTTCGTTTTAAGTATGGGTCAGTTATCAAAATTTGAGATTTGAACGCTTTATTTTTTCAATAGCGAAAAACGAAATCTTAAATTTATCAAAATATAGGTTACAAAAATGAATACAATATTTAGTAAAAAATTATTAGTCGTAGTAATTAGCAGCCTGTTAGTTGGGCTTACTACAAATCATGATACTTTTGCACAGTCGTCAGATGGTACTGGTTCTGTGGCAAAGGTTTCGAAGCAAGATGTAAAAGAACATGAAGATGATCATGACGATCATGAAAAGGGACATGAAGAAGAAAAAGATGACCATGACGAGCATGAACACGAAAAAGGACATGAAAAAGAAAAAGATGGTCATGATGAGCACGGCCATGAAGGTGATAATAAAGAGGAAGAAGAGCATGAAGAAGGTATCACTATTGATCCAAAGAAGATGTCGCTTGCTAACATCAAAGTGGAAAGTGTTAAGCCTGAATATCAATTTAGCACCATGTATGCACCTGGCGAAATAAAAGCTAATGGCTATAAAAGTTATGTGGTATCCCCACGTACAGAGTCAGTTATTATCAGTCGCCATGCAGCGCTTGGCGAACATGTAGATAAGGGACAAAAACTGGTCACTCTATTTAGTGAGTCCATGTCACAAGCGCAAGCGGACTATCTAATCGCTTCAACGGAATGGCAACGTATTAAAAAACTAGGTAATAAAACAGTAAGTGAAAGCCGCTTATTACAAGCTGAAACGACTTACAACGCTTCATACGGAAAACTCATTGCTTTAGGGTTAACTGAAAAAGCCATTAAAAGTATTTCTAATAAGGATATTAAGGCATTCGGGCAATATACGTTAACGGCACAGCGTGAAGGAGTAGTGCTTCAAGACGACTTTATCCAAGGGCAACGTGTTGATGCTGGGGATACCGTTATGTTGCTAGCTGATGAAAAACAATTATGGGTTGAAGCAAAAGTTTCTCCAAATAAAAAGCTAAATTTATCAATTGACTCTCCTGCGGTACTTAAATTAGAAGGGCAGAGTTACAATGCCAAAGTTATCCAAGAAGCCCATACAATTGATCCTATTACTCGTACTCGAATTATTAGGTTAGGAGTAGATAATTCGGATGATAACCTCCATTCAGGCATGTTTGTAAAAGTTTACTTTCAGTTCGCCACAAAGCAGAAAGTGATGGCTGTGCCAGAAGAAGCATTGATCCGTAGTGCTGATGGTGATTGGACAGTATTTGTCGAAGACCACCCTGGAGAATTTAAAGCTGTAGAAGTAGAACTAGGCCGAGCCTTAGGTGGTTTTAGAGAAATCATTGGTCTTGATAGTGGAACGCGAATTGTAACCAAAGGCGCATTTTTTGTTGCGTCTGAAATCGCTAAAGGCGGATTTGATCCGCACAACCACTAGGGAGCAAGACTATGTTTAATAAAATAATAGATTGGTCTGTTAATAATAGACTCCTGATTTTGATTGCGCTGTTTGCCACCATGGTTGGCGCAGTAATGGTGATCCCAAAACTAAATTTAGATGCCTTTCCTGATGTTACTAATGTTCAAGTTGCTGTAAATACTGAAGCGCCAGGGCTGGCTGCTGAAGAAGTTGAACAACTCATTACGTACCCTATTGAAGCGGTAATGTATGCCTTACCTGATGTAGAACAAGTGCGCTCAATTTCTAAAACAGGCTTGTCTGGCGTAACGGTTGTTTTCAAAGAAGGCACCGACATTTACTTTGCCAGACAGTTAGTATTTGAGCGACTGCAAGCCGCAAAAGAACTGATACCAGAAGGTGTTGGGACACCTGAAATGGGACCAAACACCTCTGGGCTGGGCCAAGTATTTCAGTATCTTCTTATTTCAGATAAAGGTGCAGGTTATGATGCCATGGCGCTTCGAAGCCTTAACGATTGGATTGTTAAGTTACTCGTTATGCCTGTCGATGGTGTTACTGATGTACTCTCCTTTGGAGGTATTGTTAGGCAGTATCAAGTAAATGTCGATCCATCTAAGCTTCTTTCTTATAACTTAACCCAAGAAGATATTGTTGGTGCCCTAGATAACAACAATGCGAATGTTGGCGGCTGGTATATGAACCGTGGACAAGAGCAGCTTGTTATTAGAGGTACAGGTTGGTTTGAAAGTGGTGACGCTGGTATTAGTAATATCAAACAAGTTCCCGTCAAAACAGTTGATGGGACGGTTGTGACGGTTTCGGATATTGCTAAAGTTGAAATGGGCAGTGAAATTCGCCAAGGTGCTGTCACTATGACGCGAAAATCACCCAATGGTAAAGTCGAGAAATTAGGTGAAGTTGTCTCTGGCATTGTCTTAAAACGCATGGGGTCTAATACTAAAGCCACCATTGATGGTATCAATGCAAGAATCCCATTGATTAATCAAGCATTACCTAAAGGTGTTCGCTTTGAACCATTTTATGATCAGGCTGATTTGATTGAGAAAGCCGTTGATACGGTAGTTGATGCACTTTCACTAGCATTTATTTTCATCTGTATTGTATTGGCTCTATTCTTAATGAATTTACGTGCAACCTTCTTGGTATTAATTTCAATTCCAATTTCTATTGGTATTGCGTTAATGATCATGGCTTGGTGGGGGATATCTGCTAACTTGATGTCGCTAGGCGGAATAGCTGTCGCTATTGGTATGCTAGTTGATGGTTCAGTCGTGATGGTTGAGAACATGTTTAAGCATTTAAATAGACCAGACTCTACCCATTTAAAAACTGTAAAAGAAAGAGTGCCTAGTGCTGATACTGATCCACATGATGTAGAACAAGATGAGCATGGTATTAAATTACGTCTTCAAAATGCTGGTAAAGAAGTGGCTCGTCCCGTCTTTTTTGCAGCCTCTATTATTTTAGTCGTATTTACGCCTTTATTTAGCTTTGAAGGTGTTGAGGCAAAGTTATTTCAACCTATGGCGATAAGTATCATTTTAGCTGTTATATCCGCTATTGTGGTTGCGTTGTTTATAGTGCCAGCACTGGCAACTTATCTATTTAAATCTGGTGTAAAAGAGAGGGAAAGCTTTGTTCTTAAACCATTAGATAAACTCTATAGAAAAGGTCTAACATTCGCTTTAAAACATACCAAGTTAATTATCTCAACATCTTTGTTATTGGTTGTGTCAGCTTTTGCGTTGGTTCCCTACATTGGTACTGAGTTCGTTCCAGAATTAGAAGAAGGGACGATTAACTTAAGGGTAACCCTTGCACCTTCTTCTAGTTTAGATACTGCGCTCACTGTGGCACCAATTCTAGAAGAAAAACTAATGGCTTTTCCTGAAGTAACCTATGCATTAAGCCGAATTGGACGAGCAGAAATAGGCGGAGATCCTGAGCCAGTTAATAACATAGAAATTTACATTGGGTTGAAGCCAGTTTCCGAGTGGACAAGTGCATCTAATCGATATGAACTTCAAGAAAAAATGGAGAGATCTTTAGAAGAATTCCCAGGGTTGTTACTCAACTTTTCTCAACCTATTGCGACTCGTGTTGATGAGCTACTATCTGGGGTTAAAGCTCAGTTGGCGATAAAGTTATTTGGCCCTGAGTTAGACGTTTTAGCAACTAAAGGGCAAGAGATCGAAGCAGCTATAAAGAGTGTTGACGGTGCAAGAGATGTTGCTCTTGAGCAAATTGCAGGTGAAGCGCAACTTGTCGTAAAACCTAATAGACAAGAGCTATCGCGCTTTGGACTTTCAGTTGTTGATATAATGGAAGTTGTGCGAGATGGCATTGGTGGCGTCGAGGCAGGGCAAATTATTAACGGCAATGAACGCTACGATATTTATGTGCGTATTGAAGAAGAATATCGACGAAATAAGGAAGCTATTTCAGACATTCGAATTCAGTCACCAACAGGTGCCTGGGTACGCTTAGGTGATGTTGCAACTGTTTCATTTGAATCAGGTCCTCCTCAAGTAAGGCGCGATGATGTTCAAAGGCGTGTCGTTATTCAAGCAAACGTTCAGAATAGAGATATGGGCAGTGTAGTAGCCGACATCAGAAAAGTTATTGCTGAGAAAGTTGACCTACCTTCAGGCTACTCGGTAGCAATAGGTGGTCAATTCGAAAGCCAGCAGCGTGCTCAAAACAGACTAGCTATCGTTGTACCTCTATCTTTAGCGCTAATTGCATTGTTACTCTATTTTGCTTTTGGCTCTGTTGGTCAAGCTATGTTGATTTTAGTGAATGTGCCACTTGCCGTAATTGGCGGTGTTTTTTCCCTGTATATATCGGGCCAATATTTATCTGTGCCAAGCTCAGTAGGCTTTATTACCTTATTCGGTGTAGCGGTATTAAATGGGGTTGTAATGGTAGAAAGTATCAACCAACGAATAAAAGATGGTTTAGAGGCTTCCAAGGCAGTTTTTGAAGGAGCAACGTCAAGATTAAGACCTGTACTTATGACAGCAATTACATCTGCATTAGGATTAATCCCAATGCTAATGTCAAATGGTGTAGGTGCTGAAATCCAGCGCCCTCTAGCGAGTGTAATTGTAGGGGGATTAGTGACGGCAACACTACTTACATTATTTGTATTGCCAGTTTTATATCGATGGTTTTCAAAGAAAAAAATAGAAGAGCTATCCAGATAAAATAACTTTGAACTCTAATCCCACGCTAAAGTCACGTTTAGCGTGGGATTAATCATGTGTAGATGTGCTAAAACAACGTTAAATAAGCTAAGGCTTATGTCCGCTTTCGTATCAAAGCGGCCTATCTTCCTCTAATTTCCAAACCACAGCTATCTGAGCCACTAAACTTAAAGGTTTCAAACTTTATTGTTTCCTTACTCTTTTGACATGAAACTAATGACTTCATATCAAGTAAAGTATAAAAAAGTGTTTAATGTATATCATCGTAAAAATGATAACTTCATTGCTAAGCCACATAAAAAAATCAATTTCTACTGAACCACATAAAAAATAAACGCTACCTCACTTTTTTCCTTTTTCCCTTCTTTCTTCAAATTTGAATTCAATTTGAATTCAATTTGAAAACCCATGGTCAATTTTGTATTAAAAACATCCAACCCTTGGCTAATCGTGGCCATATATGCTTAAAAATAAAACAATTCCGTGGTCGGTTTTGTATTTAAAACAACCGATTATATGGCCAAAAGTCTGCCATATTTATGCTCCCACAAAAAATTGCGCGAGAAAGTTAAGTAGTAACACATAAATATAAAAACAAGCCTTTTTCGAAAGCCCATGGTAGCGACTAAAACATCATGTCGTGGCCAAACTTATTTTTTATTTTTCTTATCAAAAAGCATAGAGAGCCAAAATAGGCTCCTCTAATAAATCACAAGTGTCTAAAAATGAATACTCTAGTTGTGAAATTAATCAATGTAAACAAAAGAGGAAATATATGAATAACATTGAATACGACACGACGAATTGGAGTGATGGTGATATAGCCGTTTTCGAGGCTATCGTAAATGCAGAAAAAGAAGCTGTAGCTATGGCTAGATCAGTTATCGATAGTTATTGGGTTAAATTTGATTCATCGAATCGAATAATCATGAATAACAAAAGAACTGGGACAGATCCAAAACGTAAAGTTGCAGTTATTGCTCCTGTTATAGAAGCAGGAGCTAGCACAGGTAGAAAAATCAATAGGTTGATTTGGCGGACTTTTGGCACTGAGGGCTATCAACGAAATCACCGTGGTGCGGGGCGGAGGGTAGCATTCAGTCGTGGAGATTATGAGTACACCTACTCCCCAAATTCGCTCCTAAAGCATTCAGTGGGGTGGGATGCGAAATTAATATTTGAAGCAGAAACTAAGCTCGAACCAATACGTCTAGCTTTAAAAAACTACCAAAGAATACTGGTTTCAATAGCGGCTAGATACCGTCGTGTAAGTCGATTAACTGAAAAAAGAGTAAATACTTATGGCGAATAATTTATACAAACATCAAAAATTGATTAAACAAAAAAACACAAGGAATAAAATATGATAAAGTCAATTATATCAATTATTAAGGATGTGTTGTCATTCTTAATATATGGAAAAGTAAGAGATAAATCACAACCGACTAAAGACGATGCTTTTGTTGATATCCACGGGTGCAAAATACAAGATGGTAGTGATTACTTTCACCCAAACCAAGTAAAGGGTATTCCTGTTTATGATACTGATTCAGTGCTAGAGCAACACAGGGGTTATATCAATGAAATCGAACGTATTTGCGGTGTTGGCGACCACAGAAAAACAGAGGACGGCAAGCAGTTAAGAAAAGAATTGTTTGAGATGGTTATTAGACGATTCATAGAATATGTACATCTTCTCCCTGCCTCAGAGTCACATCATCATAGTGTGCCCGGCGGTATGCTAATACACAGCCTCGAAACGAGTTCGTGGGCATTGCGTTCAGCACAAGATAGTAGACCTGCTACATCAGGTATGTTGGATGTGGATAAACAACTTGAGCCAGCATATCATTATGCCGCTTGGGTGGGTGGTCTGATGCACGATATCGGTAAGTTAGTTGCAGACATGAATGTGTTTGCGGTGTCAACGTATGACAAGGAAACTAACAGAAATATAAAAGTATCGAGTGTAATTCCACACTGGCACCCTGAGAAGGAGTCATTAATTTCTTGGGCAAAGCGGTATGACATTGCTACTTATTCAGTGTCGTTTAAGGGGAATAGAATACACAACCAACATAATACGGTGACATCATCTTTGATAGCGCCAATATTGGGTAATGGTGCTGCGTTGGACAGATTATTAACGTCACCCATCAACGTTCACCATGAATTAAGTAAGGTATTGAACGGCACTGACAGCAAGTGTGATTACTTAAAAAAAGCAATTCGCGTCGGTGACAATAAAAGTACAAGTGAAAACCTAAAGATATTCCAGCATTTGAAAATGGGTCAGGGGAAGCTATCTCAATCGGCGATGATTTTCAGGGCGATACAATGGAGTCGACCAAAATGGTCAATCAATAAAACTAATGGTCATGCGTGGATTATTGGAAGCGACGTTTATCTTCGATACACAAGTGCTTTCGATGTGATTCAAAAAGAGGCTGAGAACAATGGCTACCATGTCGCTAGCAAGGGTTATTCGCTATTTGATGTTATGGCCGACAGTAATATGCTTGAGCGCTATGACGAAAAAAATTGGCTGGTGAAGTATGTAGGCGGTGTATTTACAGCAAGCGACATTGAAGATATTCGTTCAGGTGAGAAGTCCGTACGTTGGGAATCGATTATTAAGGTGATGTGGCGCGGTGTGGTTTTCGGTTCAGACCCGGTGCCAGATAGTGCGCCAGGCATCATGCTATTGCCTGACGACCAGACAATGATCTTGGTGAGAACAGATGGCTCAACTCAGGAATTCGAAGCTCCTATAGCAATGGATGTGAATGAGTCGCCTGATATTGCAAATTTGACAGAGCCAAATATCAATAAAGTACAACAAAAGCAACCTGTGGTCATCGAGAATGACACTGAAGAATCTGAAGTATCTTCAACGGATGCAACCTCAATTACATCGTCAGTTGAAATAACTCATAAAGTAAAACCGATGAAAAAAATTATAACTGAGGGTACAGATAGCGAGCAAAAGAGCAATACACCTAAGCACAAAGAGTTAAAATTCAAGAATGATCCTGCGAATAAAAAAGTACAAGACCACTATCTTACAGCAAAACAAGTAAGCCAACAGTCAATTGCACATAGTTCATTATCAGATGAAGTTATTGAGTTTTGGCAGGAAGCTATATTTGTTAAAAATCCATCAAAGGGTATAGAGTTAGTTCACCTAAACAACACTGCGGCATTACTAGGTATGACAACTGAAGCGCTGGCTACAAAAGCTAGGCAGGATGGTGTTGTTATTCCTAACCAAGCCGCACCTTTAAAAATAGTTACTATTTACAATAATGAGCCTTGTTTGCATATATCAGTGTCACCGTCTGTGGTTAAAAAAGATAAACCTGAAGATATCAAAATTGAAGTTCCTATGCAGATCGCTCAAGAGGCATCCGGTAAAAGTAAAAAACAGGATGTAAGTGTTGATATAGCTCACGAACTTGGCAATCAAGATGGAGTAGTTTGGGAAGATGCTAAAAAGCAAGAGCTGGACTGTGGATTAGACTTGGTAGTAGGAACGATAACAAGTCAACGCACATTAGGCTATGCAATTAGTTTTATTATTAATTTAAAACTAGGTGCAGATTGTCTAATTCAAACAGATGCGGGATTGGTTATTGATATTAGCCTTTTTTCTGCGGCAATACGAAGCACGGGGCAATACAAAACACAAGCAAAGACAGTGCATAGCGCGTTAACTGCTGCTGGATTTGTACCGATCTTCGGATGCGAGAGGCTATATTTAATTCCTTATTTAGAGTTGAAAAATATCAACCTCAGGCTGAGATAGAAAAACAAATCAGACATAGATGTATTTATTTGCCTTGTTTAGTTGTGGTTTTAACAAACAACAATGGGTGCATCTGTGCTGTATTTTTAAGTTTATCAATCTACAAACTTAACACATCGTAATTCATCTACGACAATAGGTTTTCCGTTTTGAATAAAAAAGCCGCCATAACAGGGCTTTTTGTTTTTAGTTCTTTGGCGATCTATACCACGATAAATCAAAATAGTAGGATTCTTTTTCGAAGCTTCAATAAGCATATTAGATAAATCAACATAATTTAGATGATAAAAACCAACATGATCTGGCCTTTTTCTTGGTTTTTCATTACCCCATATTCCAAGTTCATCGTTCAATGCTTCAAGCTGTGCAACAGCCATTACCATAACAGTTCCATGTGATACATCATAATTATAAGAAAGTGAGGTCCTATCTTGTAAAAAAGAAGCTGTCTCAACTTCAACATCCTTTATTGGATATCCTTCTTTACCATAGCCTTTATTAAATTCACTGTTGATATAAAGATCTGAAACATCTTTAAAAAAATTCACTATAGCAAGTTCATGACAATCTACATCATTACAGCTTGTATCTTGGTTAAAAAAATAGGTGTAAGTCAGTGGATGGTGTCGCATATAGGTTGATAATAAAGAGTTGAGTGCGAAGAAGCCCAGTGATGTTCAATCGGTATAGTTGCCAGGACTAACCCATGAACCCGTTTCAGATAAAACAGCAATAGAAGAAACAAGACCAGAACCGAAAGCTAGCTCTGTCATATCAAAATTACTATTTTGTTGATGCTGAATTTCATTCGAAACAGGCTCTGAAGCTTTCTTAGCATCATATTCCTTATTTCGCAATATGATGTTTTTCAATTCGCTACTCATTTGGATGTTTGTGTCTAATAATAGCTTTCCACCCACTGAAAGATTTTTAAATTGTGGTGTAGAAGCGCAACCAGACAAACATAAGATTACAACGGAAAGGTATATTGATTTTTTCATTTAAACACCATTAAACCTTTGATTAATAAAGGAGTTATTTCGCCACAGCACTATTTTTATTGACTTAATTATACTATCAAAAAATGCACTTTTGGTAGCTAGCATATCAAACGAGTAATATCTAACTTGAGTAATCGACATCAGTCAAGCCATTTAGTTTTTTACGCTGACTCAACATTTAATATTAATGCCCCATATACAAGCTTACTTGGCGAATTACTTGAATAAAGTAACTGTAACTCATATTGATCATATGGCGATAAACTCGCATCAGTAGATTTTTCTGATTGTATTTATTGGAAATCGATCAACAATACTGTCTTGATGAAACATCACCATTCGCTTTCCACTGTCATCAACATCAGAAAAATAAGGCAAATTGCCTAAATTAACGGTTTGCTTTACAACTTTTGGTGAATTATCGCTCAAACAAGTGCGCTCCATTTTAATACTGCATAAAGTCATTGTTCTTTACTTATATCTACGGCAATATAATTAACATTAAATTAAATCAGGATCATAAGTGCCTTCAAAAGCACTTATGCGCTAAATGAGTTTGCCCATAGGCCAATAAAAAAGCCGAACAAGGTTATAAAATCTAATGAACACCAGTATTTATGACGCTAATCATGACACTAGGCTTGGTGATATTGCAGATATCCGTTCAGGCCACCCTTTTCGGGGCAGTATAGAGCCAGATGTAAATGGTGATGTGCATGTTGTGCAGGTGCGAAACACAAAAGCCACTGGTGAGATAATTCAGGATGAAGTGATCACAACCACGCTAATAAGTAAAAAACAGCCCGACTGGTTAAAGACGGGAGATATACTCTTTGTGGCAAAAGGAGCCAAACATTATTCCGCATTGGTAGAAGATTTACCAAAGCAAACGGTGTGCTCACCACATTTCTTTTTAGTACGAATAAAACCAGCATATAAAGAGTTAGTAACGCCAGAATTTATATGTTGGCAGTTAAACCAATTACCTGCACAGCGCTATTTTCAAACAACGGCAGAAGGCTCGCTTTATTTGAGTGTTCGTAGGCAAATTTTAGAATATGTGCCTATTACAATACTGCCGATAGACAAACAGCGACAAATAACGGCTATGCACCGCTGCGCAGTAAAAGAACAAAAAGTATTACAGCAACTCATTGAAAACAGACAACAACAACTTGATGCGATTGCGCACAAAGCGTTAACAGCGTAATGAACCAGAAAGTTGATAAAAACAATCGACTAAGCAAACGAATTAACAGATAAACAAGGAATAAAACGAATGCCAACAAGCCAAATCAATCAGGACGATATCAACAAAGCAGTATGGGCTGCTTGCGACACCTTTAGAGGCGTTATTAACGCAGATACCTACAAAGACTTCGTATTGACCATGTTGTTCTTAAAATACATCTCAGATGTGTATAAAGACGATTACAAAAAGCTAGTTGAACAACATGGCGATAATCCACAATTAATAACAGCCATGATGTCTAAGCAACGTTTTGTATTACCAGAAGGCGCTAGCTTTTGGGATTTATACGAACAACGTCACCAAGCAGGTAACGGGCAACGTATTGACCAAGCGCTACACGCATTAGAAGAAGCCAACGGTACTAAGCTTAAAAATGTATTCCAAGACATCAGCTTTAATACCGACAAATTAGGTCAAGAAAAGCAAAAAAACGATTTACTACGCCACTTATTAGAAGACTTTGGTAAAGACATTCTTAACTTAAGTTCAGATCGTGTGGGTAGTTTAGATGTTATCGGTAATGCCTACGAATTCCTCATTAAACACTTTGCCGCAGGCAGTGGAGCCACCGCAGGCGAATACTAT
Organism: Colwellia sp. 6_MG-2023; assembly: GCF_030547765.1. Classification (NCBI taxonomy): domain Bacteria; kingdom Pseudomonadati; phylum Pseudomonadota; class Gammaproteobacteria; order Alteromonadales; family Colwelliaceae; genus Colwellia; species Colwellia sp. 6_MG-2023. The sequence goes on from NZ_JAUOPP010000013.1 coordinate 91,712, forward strand.
ACTCCGCCAGAAGTTTCAGATTTACTTGCAACCATTTTAGAGCCAGTTGAAGGCGATCAAATATGTGATCCCTGTGTTGGTAGTGGCTCATTATTATTGAAATGTGGGGCAATGGTGCGTAAAAACTCAGGCTCTAAAAAATATGCCTTATTCGGCCAAGAAGCGATTGGTGCAACCTGGGCACTAGCCAAAATGAACATGTTCCTGCACGGTGAAGACAACCACCGCATAGAATGGGGCGACACTATTCGCAATCCTCAGTTATTAGATAAAGAAGGAACAGGCTTACTGCACTTTGACATCGTCACAGCCAACCCACCATTTTCTCTGGACAAATGGGGTCATGAAGATGCTAGCAGTGATCCGTATGGCCGCTTTAGACGAGGCGTACCACCTAAAACCAAAGGTGATTATGCGTTTATCAGCCACATGATTGAAACCTTAAAGCCAGAAACGGGTCGCATGGGCGTAGTTGTGCCACATGGTGTGTTATTCAGAGCATCTTCGGAAGGTAAAATTCGCCAACAACTGATTGAAGAAAACCTACTTGATACCGTGATTGGCCTACCAGAAAAGCTATTCTTTGGTACAGGTATTCCAGCCGCGATTCTGCTCTTTAAAAAGCAGAAAACAGACAATAATGTTTTATTTATTGATGCTAGCCGTGAGTTTAAATCAGGCAAAAATCAAAACCAATTAACACCAGAGAATATTCAAAAAATAATCGATACCTACAAAGCCCGCGAGAGTGTTGATAAATACGCTTATCTAGCAACATTTGATGAGATTAAAGAAAACGACTTTAACCTTAACATTCCTCGTTATGTTGATACTTTTGAAGAAGAAGCTGAGATTGATTTAGTTGCAGTGCGTACTGAGCGTGTAACACTTAAGAAAGAACTCAATACACTTGAAGCAGAAATGGAAGGCTACTTAAAGGAGTTGGGTTATGATGCCTAATGGATGGGAAAAAAAAGCTTTTGGTGAAATAGTTAAGCTTTCAAAAACGAAATATAACCCAATGAAGTCAGATAGGTGTTTTCCTTGTATTGAGTTAGAGCATATAGCTCAAGGTACGGGACAAATTTTAGGTAGTGCTCCTGCGTCTAGCCTCGCAAGTATTAAAAACAAATTTCAAGCTGGAGATATTATTTTTGGAAAATTACGCCCGTACTTGCGTAAATATGCTAGCCCCACCTTTGAGGGAGTATGCTCTTCTGAAATTTGGGTTTTTGATCCAACAAACAAGGTTACAAATCCGTATCTTTTTCAATTCGTACAAACAGATAAATTTATTTCAGAAGCAAATAAATCAGCAGGTTCTAAAATGCCGAGGGCGGACTGGGGTGTAGTTTCTGAGATGGTAGTTCCACTTCCGCCAATCTCAGAACAACAAAAAGTCGCCAAAATCCTATCTACTTGGGATGAAGCTATTAACACCACCGACCGCCTAATCGACAACAGCAAACAGCAGAAAAAAGCCCTAATGCAACAACTACTCACGGGGAAAAAACGTTTATTTGATGAATCAGGTAAGCAGTTTGAAGGTGAATTAGATGAATACAAAATTAGAGATCTTTTTGAGCTTAGAGGTAGAGTTGGCTGGAAAGGGTACTCTAAAGAAGATTTAAGATCTTCAGGCCCATTAGCTATTGGTGGTACTCAGGTATCTAAGCACCATAGGATTACATTAAAAAAACCTGTATATCTATCGACAGAAAAATTTGATGAATCACCAGAAATAAAGCTTGAAAACGGTGATATTATTCTTGTGAAAACAGGAAATACTATAGGGAAAAGTGCTATTTATGATCCAGCTATAGGTGACGCGACCATTAATCCAAATACTGTAATTCTTCGACAAGTTAACCCTAAAGTAGATATTTATTACTTTCATGAAATTATGAAAGGGGAACACTTTCAAAAAGTGCTATGGGATTTTGTCGCTGTTGGCGCTCAACCATCAGTAAATCAAAAAAACATTTATAGTATGAAGGTTCTTCTTCCTACATTACAAGAGCAGAAGAAAATATCTAAAATTTTATCTATTTTAAATCAAGAAATTGAGCTATTCGAGAAACAGCTTGCTGATTTGAATCAAGAGAAAAAAGCGTTAATGCAGCAATTATTAACTGGTAAGCGAAGAGTAAAAGTTTAAGGAAAAGCATCGTGGCAAGTGAAGTTACTAGATATATCAAAGAAAAAGTGAAAACTGCATTGTGGGGTAAGTCAGCAGGACGCTGTCAGTTTAATGGCTGTAACCGTCCACTTTACCAATCTCCTATAACACTGGAGGCGGTTAACATTGCAGAAGCGGCACATATTTACTCTTTTTCGAAAGCTGGCCCTAGGGGATGGGGACCATTCGTAACTAATAAAGCTGAGCTAAACGAAGTCGGCAATCTGATGTTAATGTGCCACGATTGCCATAAAACAATTGATCAAGATACAACAGGAAAGAAATACTCTGCTGATTTATTGCAAAAATGGAAAAAAGAACACGAGCACCGCGTTTGGACAGTGGCAGGTATTTCACTTTCAAATAAATCATATGTTGTTTTTTATGGCGCAAACATTGGTGAACAAAAATCTCCTTTACAATACGATCAAGCTGTAACGGCAATGTTTCCAACCAAATACCCTGTTAGCTCAGCGCCTTTGACATTATCTATGTCGAGCAGTTTAACCGATAGAGACGCAGAATATTGGGCTGCTGAATCAAAACAATTAGAAACTGTTTTTACACAGCAGATTACACCTTTAATAAGTGCGGGGGAAAATATACATTTTTCACTGTTCTCATTAGCACCGATGCCTTTATTAATTAAGTTGGGCTGTTTATTCACAGATAAAATTTCCGTTGATACATATCAACCCATTCGCGAGCCAAAAACGTGGAGTTGGCAAGTTATGCCTGACAACTTTGATTTTATTGTAGTTGAACCGCAATCAAAACAACGCATGCCTGTTCTTGTTTTATCTTTAAGCGCACATATCGAAAGTAGCAGGGTTCATGAAGTTTTAGGGGACGATGTGGATATTTGGGAAATCAAAACGCCACGAGAATTTCAACACAATGACTTTATGAGATCGCCTGAACAATTGGCTTTATTTAGGCAAGCCATGAGAAAAGTCATCGAGAGCATATCCGCGCATTATGGTTTAGATACTGAATTAAATATATTCCCAGCAATACCCGTTTCTTGTGCTGTTGAATTGGGAAGAATTCGAATGCCAAAAGCATCGATGTCATGGCGTATATTCGACCAAAACTATCAAACTAAAACGTTTAACGAAACTATAACAATACATGGAGGTTAGTAATGGTAAATATAGTTAGTCGTGAGGACGCGCTTCAGGAAGCTGCGTCAAAATTAGATATCAGTCCTTCCAAATACAAACAAGCAATAGAGCGCTTTAACTCAATGAAGTCATTTTTGTTAGAAGGTGAATATGATGGTGCAATGTCTCCTCCTGATGTTTACCTTCAAGGATCTTTTAAACTGGGCACTGAAATAAGACCATTTAAAGATAGTAAGGATTCAGACTACGATATTGATTTAGTTTGCTGTTTGGGTCATATGAAACAGTTTAGCCAAGCGAGTACCATTAAGAACCAAGTTGGTGACAGAATAAAATCAAATGGCACATACTCTAGAATGCTTGATGACGAAGGTAAGCGCTGTTGGACTCTAAACTATGCCGAAGAGGATAACATTGGTTTCCATATGGATGTGCTTCCTGCTGTAAATGAACAAAGTGGAGTTGGCCAAATACACTCAATTGCAGCTACCAATAAAAATCAAGATGAAAGTTATACTTGGACAACAAGTAACCCTAAAGGGTTTGCTGAGTGGTTTTATCAGCGTAACGGTGAAGCGTTTCAACTTGCAAAACTATCACAGAAACAGCAAATATTTAATAATCAACGTCAGTTATTTAACTCTATCGATGAAGTGCCTAACATCCATGTGAAAACTCCGCTACAAAGAGCAATTCAAATATTGAAAAGACACCGTGATATTAGGTTTTCTCAGTCAGATATAGAGTTATGTAAGCCTATTTCAATGGTTATTACAGTATTAGCCGCTAGTTGTTATAGAAATGAAAATACGATTTATAGCACCTTGAGTAACTTAATATCATTATTAGAGCAACAAGCTGCACAGCTTAATAATGACTTTGTATTCAATGATTATTTTTCTCGTTCTACTTATAATCTAATTACACGCAAGAGTGACGGGACCTGGCTTATTCAAAATCCAGCTAATCCGGGAGAAAATTTTGCTGATCGATGGCATGAAGATGACCATGCAAGGGCAAAAGCATTTTTCCAATGGGTTTCTTGGTTAAAAGAAGATTTCATTAATATTGATACGTTCGTTGAAAATGATCGCTTCACGAAGTCTCTAGTCGATGTATACCGTCCATCTAACCTACCTGCTTTGCATTTTAATGTTCAACATAAAGAGCATGGGGGTTGGCCTGTATCTTTAAATCAAGACTACAATGTGGAAATAAAAGCTAGCTATAAAACGAATGTGTTTTGGAAAAAATTTGAATCAGGACAGCCTCTTTTAAAAGGTAAAGATCTTAAATTTAAAGTTAATACAAATATACCAAAGCCTTTTGATATTTATTGGCAAGTTGTGAATACAGGACAAGAGGCAGCAAATGCTGGGCAACTCAGAGGGGAAATTTCAGAGCACACAAATAGAAATTCTTCAGATATATATCGAACAGAATCAACTTCATATACTGGCGACCACTGGGTGGAGTGTTATGTAATTAAAAATGGAAATTGTGTAGCAAGAAGTGGCGAGTTTATAGTTAGTATAAGGGATAGGTTTTAAGATATGTCTGTAGTCAACTTTAAAGAAGAATTTAGTTCAAAAATTCCAGCACTAACCCTGCTGACTAATTTGGGTTACCAGTTCATTCCGCCTAGTGAATGTGAAGCCTTACGTGGTAATCCATTTGCGGCAGATAAAAAAAGCACCCATCAAGTGGTGTTAATGCCAATCATGCGTGAGTTTTTAGCTAAACAAACCTTTCCCTTTGCAGGTAAGCAACACAAGCTCACTGATGCTGCGATTGATAAAGTGATGCATGAGTTAAACCCTGCAATGAATTTAGGGCTTAAAGCCGCTAATGAAAAGCTCTATAACGCTATGATGTATGGTGTGAGTGTTACAGAGTTTGTTGATGGTAAAAAAGCCTCCCCGACTATTCAACTTATAGACTGGCACACTATCGAAAACAACCAGTTCCACTTTACTGAAGAGTTGGTTGTACAAAATGCTGAAGGAACAGGCAACCGTATTCCAGATATAGTCTGTTTTTTGAACGGCTTACCTTTAGTGGTGATTGAAGCAAAACGTCCTGATTCGAATAAAGAGGGTAAATCGACCAATGCCGAGGCGATTTCTCAACAAATACGCAATCAAGGTCAGCAAGAAATCCCTCACTTGTTTGCTTATAGCCAATTGCTTTTAGCGGTTAATGGGCACGAAGGTTTATATGCTACATGCGGCACCCCTGAAAAATTCTGGGCAAAATGGAAAGAAGAATTAATACCTGAAGCTGAGTTTGTTCGCCTAAAAAATCGCAGCCTTAATGATAAACAGCTTAACAGTTTATTCAATCATCGACCTGCTTACGCTAAAGATGACTACTTATCGTTAATTGCCGCAGGTGATTTAACCGTTACCGACCAAGATAGACTGATCATCAGTTTATTACGCCCTGAGCGTTTACTTGAGATGACCCGCTTGTTTACTTTGTTTGATAAAAAAGCAGGCAAGATTGTCGCTCGTTATCAGCAAGTATTTGGCATTAAAGCTTTAGTTGAACGCATTAATACCTTTGATGCAGCAGGTGCTCGTGAAGGCGGTGTTATTTGGCATACAACGGGCAGTGGTAAGTCGTTTACTATGGTGTTTTTATCCAAAGCCCTTGTTTGGTTAGAAGAATTATCACAAGTTCGTGTGATCATCGTAACTGATAGAGTTGATTTAGAAGATCAGCTTAGCCGTACTTTCGCTTCTGGTGGTGTATTGACTGACAGAGATAAAAAAGACGCTATGGCAACATCTGGCAAACGTTTAGCCGAGCAAATTGGTAAAGGTAATGAACGCGTTATCTTTTCAATCATTAATAAGTTTGGCTCTGCCATTAAGCAAAAAGAATGTTTTAACGATAGTCCTAATATTATCGTATTAGTGGATGAAGGTCATCGTAGTCAAAACGGTGAAAACAATATTCGAATGCAGCAAACACTGCCCAAAGCGGCCTTTATCGCATTCACAGGTACGCCACTATTAAAAGATGATAAGACCGAAAACAAGTTCGGTAAAATTATTCACTCATACACCATGCAACAAGCCGTTGAAGATAAAACAGTAACGCCATTGTTATACGAAGAGCGTATACCTGAGTTAAATGTGAATGACAAAGCCATTGATGCTTGGTTTGAACGTAGCACCAGTAGATTAAGCGAGAAGCAACGAACTGATTTAAAGAAAAAGTTTTCACAAAAAGGTCAAATTTACCAAAGTGCAGATCGCATCATGCTTATTGCATATGACATTGCCGATCATTTCCAAAACTTCAAACATCAAGGTTTAAAAGGACAATTAGCATGTGATTCGAAAGCGTCTGCTATTCGCTACAAAGAAGCTTTAGATAAAATCGGTACGGTTACATCGGTTGTTGCAATGTCACCGCCTGATACTCGTGAAGGCCATGATGTTGTTGATCAAGACAGCAAAGACATCGTTCAAAACTGGTGGAAAGGTAACGTAGCGCAAACCTATGGGGGCGATGAAAAAGCTTACACAAAAGCCATTATAGAAGACTTTAGCCGTGACGATGGCCCAGATATTATGATAGTGGTCGATAAGCTACTAACGGGCTTTGACGAGCCTAAAAACACGGTGCTTTATATCGACAAGCCGCTTAAAGAGCACAATCTGATACAAGCTATTGCTCGCGTAAACCGTTTACATAGTAAAAAGCAGTTTGGTTACTTAATTGATTACCGTGGCATTTTGAAAGAACTTGATACCACCATTGAAAAATACCAAGACTTGGCTGAACGCACCCAAGGTGGCTTTGATATAGACGATCTTAAAGGTTTATATAACCGCATGGATACGGAATATAAAAAGTTACCAGGCTTACATAGTGAGCTATGGGATATTTTTGCTACTGTTAAAAATAAGCAAGATGGCCCTGCATTAAGGCAAGCATTAGCCCCTAAAGTACAAGATGTAGATGGCAAACTGGTTGATACTAATCTTAAAAATCGTGATGATTTTTACTCTGCCCTTACCGTTTTTTCTAACTGCATCAAGGTCGCTTTACAATCTGCTAGCTACTTTGAAGATAAGTCTTTCGATAGCAAACGTGACTTGTATAAACGTGACTTAAAAGCCTTTGTAAATTTGCGCAAACAAGTGCGTGAAGATGCCAATGAAACCGTCAATTACGATGAATACGCTGAAGATATTCGTAGCTTATTAGATAAACATATTGCGGGTATTGAGGTAAAAGAACCTGATGGTGCCTACTTGGTTGGTAATCTGGGTAAAAATGTTAAACCGCAAGATATGAGTGATGATGAAGCTCGAAATCAAACAGACAAAATCACGGGTCGTATCACTAAGATGATTGAAGAAGATCTTGCTGATGATCCTTATGCACAAGAGTATTTTTCTAATCTGTTAAAGAAAGCAATTGAAAAAACCAAAGAAATGTTTGATGCGCCAGTTAAGCAATACATCTTGTTTGCTGACTTTGAACAAGAAGTAAAAGATCGCAAGATTGCCGATATACCAAACGACTTTACTGATGATTCAGGCAAGTTAAATAAACATGCTCAAGCCTATTTTGGTTTGTTTAAGCATGTGTTTGGCGCAGACTATTTAGCTGAACAATCATTAGATAATGAGAAATTAGTAGAGCTTGCCTTTAATATTGATGAAGTGGTTAACAATGCAGTAGCTGAATACTCTATCAACCCTGCCGAAATTGAAAATGCCATCAGTATGAAGTTATTGCCAATGCTATTTGGCGATATTGGTATTGATAATGCTGAAAAACTCATTGAGGCAGTGCTTAAAATTACCCGCCTTGGTTTATCAAGAGGTTAATGTTGATGGCGAATTCATTAACAGGGGCTAGTTCTTCAATTGCTGCTGACATTATTACCAAAAAAAGCCACGCTAAAACGGCTGAGCGTGGTGCTTTTTATTACGGTAATGACATGATTCATTATGATGTCATCCGTAAATCACAAAACAGCAAGGTTAGCTCTAGTAAAGCTGTTGCTCGTAAGGTTGTGATAAAGGTGCATCCCGATCAACGTGTGGTTGCAACAGTGCCACATGATGCTACCGATGATTCGATTCAAGAGGCTATGCTTAAACGTGCCAGATGGATTTGGCAAAATATAGAAGAATTTGCAAAGCAAAAAGATTACGTTTTACCCAAGCGCTATGTTAGCGGTGAAACCCAGTTTTACTTAGGCAGACGCTATGTTTTAAAAGTGACAGTAGATGCAGAACTGCCACTAAATGTAAAATTACACCGTGGCAAACTGAATGTTAACCTTAGACAAGCGGATACAACGCCAAATAAAAATCTTCAGACTAAAAAGGTTAAAGCACTTTTAGATAAATGGTATCAACATCGTGCAAACATCATCTTTAACGAGCGCTTGGCTAAAATGCTACCTAAAGCAAACTGGGTAACTGACATCCCCTCATTTAGAATCATGGCAATGAAAAAACAATGGGGAAGCTGCTCAACTAAAGGCAACTTAATGCTAAATCCCCACCTAATTAAAGCCCCTAAAGAGTGTATTGATTACGTGATATTACATGAGCTATGCCATATTGCAGAACACAATCACAGCGAAAAATTTTGGCGATTACTAACCCAAGTTATGCCTACTTGGAAAGAAGTTAAAGCTAAATTGGATGATATGGCGGAGATGTATTTGAATGAATAAAAATTTTAGAGATTTGGTTGGACTATTAAAGCTTATTGAGTTTTTAAAACTTAAATTTTACAACAAGTTTACATATCTACTTTGGTAATAAATTACACTAATTGATCGCTTAGCTATTTGTAGAAAATAAAACCTAAAATGTAATCTTTGTCTTCGTTAGCTTCAATTTTTGAGCGCATTTGCTTAACCGATTCCCAAATTTTGGCGGCCAGCTGCCGTTTGTTTATTGTTATTTTTATTCCTAATTACGCTACTTATTAAAGCTGATTATTGAGTAGCACGAAATATCTATATGTCGCTATTATCTTAAGTTATAGCGATACACAAAGGGTATGGGAAGTGTGGGTTATGGTCAATGCGTTGTAGCCTTAAAATTATTTTATTGGGTTGTGCTTGGCCTGCTTATTTGGCTGTCAGGCTGTCACTTTACTGCATGATTTTATGTCCAAGAATCGTCATGTGAAGAAAAATCGTCTGAGAACGAGTCATCTAAAAACGAACTGTTGTCTGTAAAAATATCATCCTGAACGCTACTTGCACCAAAATCATCTACGAAACCATCATTGATGTCTGCAAACATATACGCTGTATCATCGTCTGACGACATATTATTTAACATCTCTGTTAATGCGTATTCTGGTGATAAAGGATCATTAACATCATGATGATAAATAATAGGGAATTCGTCATTCATATTACTGTAGTTGTCGTGATTAGTTATAAAGTCATCATCAATCCAGTCACTAAAGCTACCAATTTTAGCGTTTTTGCCTCTAAACTTAGGTTTTTTAATGCCAAATTCATCTCTATAAATAAGCGGTTCTTTTGGTGAACTAGCCGATATTAAGTTCCCTATAATTACAAAGATAATAATAACAATAACGCTAATAAGAATACCCATATTTTTTACTCGATTTTTATTTAATTGAGTAGCTATGATACTAATAATTAATTATCTCGCTACAAACCTCACACCAATGTCATAGTGCAATCATCCTTAGACCAACCGTACCAAACATTTGTCTCTATGCAATCAGCCATGTTTTTTAGTCCTTGCTGAACCTTATCTATAGCGTGGATTATTTTAGATAAAGACAAGTTGTAAGGCTGACAAATATCGGCATGAAAATATTCGGTAGTCACAAAAGTAAATTCTTTGATTTCAATACCTGACAATAGCGCTACATATTTGTAAAACTCTTGCTGAACGTCATAATGCAAATCATTTAACTGACGTAAAAACTTCTCAGGGCGCGTCGATAATGTGGTTTTTAAATCTACAGCTTCATCGTCAAAACGCAACCAGTCAAACTTTACCTTCAACATCAAACCGGTGTTGTGGCAACGATGGATCATGGCTACTTCTGGTAAACCATTACTTAGATAGGCGTTAGCTTCATTATGCTCTCTTGTGGTTTTCGCCGCACGGTGGGCGTCGTCCCATACCTGTCCATCAACAGGGATTTTACCGCCATAGGTAGTCACTTCAACGCCTTCAACGGTTTCAGTGCCCTTAATACCTTGTTTGTCGTATTCGCGTTGTTGGATGTCTTCAAATACTACAGCCGTAGGATCAGCTTCAATCAATCTTGCTGTTTTTTCAGCCTTAGTACCACTTTTCTTTAAGCCTAATGACAATAACTGTGCTTCAATTTGTGCAGCAGTGTGTAAAGCGTCTGGGTAATCAATGGGCATAACATCCCTAAAATAACGCTGATAATATCCTTGAGGCTCTAACACCAATGTGTGTGAATGAGTACCCGCATCAAACGTATTTTGCATAGCGGTTGTTCGTTTGCGCGTAATATCTGATAGATACTCACGATAATAATGTGCTGGAGAGTCAATGAACTTTTTCAACTTAGACGAACTTAGTGCGGGAAGTGCATGGTAAACATCGTTAGTCATATCAAGATAAATACCTTCAATAAGTTCACCTTGGCTATCAAGATAGGTTGGCTGACCATTTTCATAAGCAGGTTTAGCGCGTTCGCGCCAGTTAGATAAGCCTACAGAGTTTTCATATTCATCATCTTTTTCGACTATTAATTCGTATGCCATTGCTATCACCTCACGAGTATTAATAGCACCATTGAAACACGAAGAATTATTCTCGCAACAAAACGGGTAGCCTTTAGTTATGAGCTTCTCAGGTTTGTAGCGGGAATAACAACAAAGCGTAACATTGCCCTCAATTAAGAAAAATAAATCAATTGAGGGCAACAACATGAATCATTTAAGTGCGAACACCAAACGTCTAATTGATCTTTATAATGACACTGAGTTAAAAGCATTATTTACTAAAAACTATTTAGCCAGTGGTGTTCATTTAGCAAAAATAGATCAAGAATTTGCTTGGGCATTTGGAACCATAACACGTAGCGAACTTACTGAAACCGCTCCTGCATTATCATCATTGTCTAGTCCTAGTATAAAACGATTGTTGCTTGCTATCAGTGAATCTGGATTATCATTCGATCCACAACAAAAGCACTTTTATTTATCAACAGAAATCAGCCTTGGGGGTACGTTAGTCCCTAAAGTCGTTTTAGGCTACCTTGGTATGAAGCAAGTAGCTATGCGTTCAGGTTTAGTAAGAGGGATTAGTAATGATGTTATTTATGAAAGGGATTCATTTACTTGGTATGGCGCCAATAAAGAACCCGCTTTTGCTAGCTCCACTCGTGATCCTGGTGAGAATGTCGCGGGTGGTTATGTTTGTCTACATATGAAAGATGGAACTATTCACTCCTATCGCATGTCTAGCGAAGAGCTTTTAAGTATCGAAGCATCTGATATTCAAATGCGAATGGATATAGGTGGTGTCGAAAGTAGTTTGTATAGTGGGCCTTGGCGAGAGCGCTGTTTGCGGATTGCTTTATGGCGTTGCGCGTTTCGTGAATTTCAGCACATATTTATTGATACAGATAACTTGCTAGAACAGCATGATGAAAACAAAGAAGATAATTCAGTTACTCCTGATTTTAGTGACAAGTTTGCAGCAGCATTAAACAATAGTAATCAGGCGGCAACCGCATGAGAAATTTAATCCTTACACTTAATAAGTTACTAGGCGCTCAACACAACAAAGAAATCAACCGATGGGTGAGTGGCCAATATGGTCGTACATCCTTGTATAACAATGAGATGATCACGCTTAACGATGTTTGTGAAAATGAAATTATTTTAACGGTAAGCGATGCCCTTTCTAAGTTGTCTCTTACCCCACACCATCTCTTTAGATACTGTATGTTGCTACCCTCAATTAATAAAGGGTTACAAAAATTTACAGTGGTCTTTGAAATCAAACCCGGATTCTATAAACAATTACTAACATCAACCAAGAAAATACGTATTGATGATATGAGTATTGTAAATAAAGGTGATTTGTTTGAGCGTTATGGGCAGTTAAAACATATTAAGCATGAGGCAAATCAAGATGTAAACGATCCCGTTTATTACTTTATCAATGGCATTGTTATTGATAGCGAACAACCGTTTTCTTTGGGGTTCAACCAAACTGAATTACAGGCTGTGGGTGAGTCTATATTTGAGAAAAAATATAACAATGCAAACCCACTCAATAAAGACGAATGGCACGACATGATTTTCTCTGCACTGTTTTTAAGAATGCTTGACGATGACCCGTCGTTACTTATTTACGATGTACTTAATGAAGATAAAATCGATAAGCTTCTTGCCGCAAAATCTTGGGACAAAACCTACTATAACAATGCAGAAGAAGACACTGATACGATTTACAGTAGCTATGGGCGTGTTATCGCTAAAAAATCAAACCGATTTAATGCGATAACTGCGCGTCAAAACACTGAAACTAATACTCCAACATTAAGCTTGGTATCGTCAACAGACTTGCCGAAAAAACTAGCACCAGAAAAGGTTGATAACGTGCCACAAAAAAAACTCACCTCTAATGATGCAGGTTTTGTTTATGATGAATTTGGGGAGTTTTAGCTATGATCAAAAAAAATGATAAATACATTAATTATGCACGAGAAAAAATTCAATGTTATCTTAGTCCTAACGTGGTTTTATACATTGAACTTGAGAGGCGTACATCTAAACTTCGTCTTCAACGAATTATGTTGCATGAGTTGACTGATAACTCTTATACAGTATCAAGGGTTACTTACAACTGCCGCCTTGAAGTCAATTCAGTTGAGCATAAACCATCACTTTTTGTGTCAACACATAAACACCTTGCGCATGAACAAATTAATATAATGGTGACAGAGCTTGAGCAAGATGGCTTTGATGTGACCGATCAGTTTGAAGCACCGCTATGCACTATTGCAAGACTAGGTTGGAATTTTCACAGCCCAACCTTTGTACACAACATAAAGTTTTATGGGGTTAACCACCCAAAAGCAAACGAATTTTTATTTCAGAAAGTTCCTGCGGGTGTTCAGGTGATGGTAATGGTGGATGATCAAGGTAAATTATCTATTAACGATCTCGAAGATACGTTTCACATTCTTGTAAGTGATGAAAAGGTTAACGGTAATGCCCGTCTTTTTTTAGAGGTATTATCACAACAAGATGGCTTTAGAAGTTGTGTGCTTGAGGCGGTTTATGATGGTCAAAATCTGTATGTCACTGACGGGAGTTATATACATGACACCGATTTAAGAAAAATGCCGTTTGAAAAGCGCTATGAAACATTATCAATGTATATAGGAAATACACAGAAAAATAAGGTCTGCGGGCTTATAAAAGCAGAACACCTTCCCCCTGAACAATGGGGCTACACTTCAAGAAATGGCTTTGTAAAAGCGCTTATGGCTAAGCGTAAAAACTCACTTTGTAGTTTGTACAGAACAGGCGATAACTCAACCAGTACCGTTATTATTGGTGAGCGTGAACCCAGTAAATATGAATGTGTTAAAACAAACAAGGGCATAGCAATCCTACGACAAGAAGGGAGTAAAAAGTCACTCACAATACGCTACCCTGAATTGGGCGACAGAATGATGCTTAAGTCATTGCAGGTTATTGGTCCTGTGAACACCACAGAGCCAGCTTTTATATTTTAGTTTGTGTGGTTATTTATTTCTAAGTTCGAGTTCGTCCCAAGAGATGACAACCTATAACTGTTTATAAATGAAAAAGTGGAAATCAAATTAGTTGTTGCATAAAGCTAATTTCGTTTCCTTGTACTTTTTTTATAAACAATTACCCCAAATGACGCCATGTATTGTTTAAATAATAAGTAAAACTACCGGAAATTCAATATCTTTCAGTGACAATTAAAAAAGTAATTTTTACTTCTCATCTAGAAATATGTTTTTGTCAAAAAATTAGGCAAGCTAAATAGCGTCCTCTGATAATTCTGTAACCCATTTATTTCGATATTATATCATTCTTAAGCAGGTTCGATATCAGATATAAAAACTGCTTTATAGTAATTAAAATCGTCAAGAGTTTAATCTTTGGCAAACAATAGCGCGATTAATTAAACAAAACTTATCAAGGAGAAATATATGTCATCAATACCACAATTATTAGCAACAAAAGATGTTTGCAGAATATTTGATGTCACTTCAAGAACAATCAACAATTGGATGAATAGTAATACAAAAAATTTTCCCAAACCCGCAATAAAAGGTTTCCCGAACAAATGGAGGAAAACTGATATAGAGAATTATATTAACAAAGACCAATATGATGCTACTTAGAATTAAATCATGTGGTAATTTATATAAAGTCGCATATCGCGGCTTTTTTATTTTATGCTACAATGCGCGAATTATTGAACAATGCAGAAATAGCCGAAAGGTTAAGAAAAGCATTTTATGTACACCAGTATGTACACCAACGAGACTTTTAAAAAAATGACTACACCACAAGCCAAGCAAGTCAACCTTAGACGTACTTTCGCTATCATTTCGCATCCTGATGCGGGTAAAACGACTATAACTGAAAAAGTACTTTTATTTGGTCAAGCCCTACAAAAAGCCGGTACGGTAAAAGGCAAGAAATCAGGTCAACATGCAAAATCTGATTGGATGGAAATGGAAAAAGATCGTGGTATTTCAATTACTACTTCAGTAATGCAATTTCCTTACAATAATTGTTTAGTTAACTTGCTTGATACGCCAGGTCATGAAGATTTTTCTGAAGATACTTACCGTACTTTAACAGCGGTTGATTCATGTTTGATGGTTATTGATGTAGCTAAAGGTGTTGAAGCACGTACCATTAAATTAATGGAAGTTACTCGTTTACGCGATACACCTATTATTACTTTCATGAACAAAATGGATCGCGATGTACGTGATCCAATGGAAGTGATGGATGAAGTGGAAGATGTACTAAAAATTAAATGTGCTCCTATCACCTGGCCAATAGGTATGGGTAAAGAGTTTAAAGGTGTTTATAACTTAATCACTAACGAAACTTTTTTATATCAGTCTGGCTTAGGTCATATGATTCAAGATGTTCGCATTATTAAAGGTTTAGACAACCCAGAGCTTGATGCAGCTGTTGGTAGTTATGCAGAAGATTTACGAGATGAGTTAGAACTTGTGCAAGGTGCATCACACGAGTTTAATTTAGAAGAATTTTTAAAAGGTGAATTAACACCGGTATTTTTTGGTACAGCTTTAGGTAACTTTGGCGTTGACCATATGCTTGAAGGCTTAACAAAATGGGCACCTAAGCCACTTCCTCGTGAAACAAATGTTCGTACTGTTCATGCGGAAGAAGAAAAATTTTCTGGCTTTGTATTTAAAATTCAAGCCAATATGGACCCTAAACATCGTGACCGTATTGCTTTCATGCGTATTTGTTCAGGCAAATATGAAAAAGGCATGAAAATGAAACAAGTTCGCTTAGGTAAAGATGTTAAAATTGCTGACGCGGTAACCTTTATGGCAGGCGATCGTTCAAATGTTGAAGAGGCTTACGCCGGCGATATTATTGGGCTACATAACCACGGTAGCATTCAAATTGGCGATAGTTTTACTGCTGGTGAAGATATGAAGTTTAGTGGTATTCCTAACTTTGCACCTGAAATGTTCCGTCGTATTCGTTTACGTGATCCGCTTAAAGCCAAACAATTACAAAAAGGCTTAATTCAGTTATCTGAAGAAGGTGCCGTTCAAGTATTTAGACCATTTATTAACAACGACATGATTGTTGGCGCTGTTGGTGTTCTTCAGTTTGAAGTGGTTGTGCAACGCTTAAGAACTGAATATAAGGTTGATGCGATTTATGAACCAATTAGCGTAGCAACAGCACGTTGGTGTACTTGTGATGATGAACGTACTCTAGAGCAGTTTAAGAAGAAAGCGGGGGATAACTTAGCATTAGATGGAGGTGATAACTTAACGTATATTGCACCAACGATGGTTAATTTGTCTCTAGCGCAAGAGCGTCATCCAGAAATAGCGTTCCATTCAACCCGTGAACACTAATTTTGCTTCCTAAATAAATTTTTTGCGGTATTGTCGGCGTAATTTTATCTAGTCACATAGGAGCCTATGCTCCCTGATAAAATTGCTTAACGGCTTTACTAAAATCCAATTTAGTTTGCAAAATACGTGAACTACTATTGGCAAACGAATAAAATAAACGAAAAGATTAAACAATATGAATATTAAACAAATACTTGCCGAAAAAGTTAGTGCCGCTATGGTTGCTGCTGGTTTACCTGAAGACACTAACCCCGCTATTAGTTTGTCAAACCGTCCACAATTTGGTGACTATCAAGCCAATGGTGTGATGGGTGCAGCGAAAAAACTTAAAACTAATCCACGTGAATTAGCGACTAACGTTGTTGAGCAATTAGATTTATCTGGTATCGCAAGCAAAGTTGAGCTGGCAGGCCCAGGCTTTATTAATATTCATTTAGATGAAGCTTGGTTAACAGCTCAACTAAACCAAGTCGCTAAAGATGACTTTACCGGCGTGACACAACGTGGTGTTAACGCTAATGATGACGCGAAAACAGTGGTTGTTGATTACTCCGCACCTAACCTAGCTAAAGAAATGCATGTTGGTCATTTACGTTCAACTATTATTGGTGACGCAGTTGTACGTGCTTTAGAATTTCGTGGTGACAAGGTTATTCGCCAAAACCACATGGGTGATTGGGGCACGCAATTTGGCATGTTAATCGCTCATTTAAGCGATAAACTGGCAGGTAATGAAGTTGCTGAAACAGCACTTGCTGATTTAGAAAATTTTTATCGCGAAGCAAAAATTCGCTTTGACAACGAGGAAGGCTTTGCCGATAGAGCTCGTGCTGACGTAGTTAAATTACAAAGTGGTGATGAAGCCTGTGCTAAATTATGGCAACAGTTTATTGATATTTCTATTACCCACAGTGAAGAGATTTACGAAAAGCTTAATGTCTCATTAAAACGTTCTGACATTATGGGTGAAAGTGCTTATAACGATGACTTATCTACCGTTATCGATGAGTTAATAGCAAAAAATATCGCGGTTGAAGATCAAGGCGCTAAAGTTGTTTTCATTGATGAAATGGCAAATAAAGACGGTGAGCCATCAGTATTTATAGTACAGAAATCTGGTGGTGGCTTCTTGTATGCAACTACCGATTTATCAGCCTGTCGTTACCGTAGCGGTAAGTTAGCTGCTGATCGTATCATCATATTTACGGATGCTCGCCAAGCACTGCATTTTAAACAAGTTGAAATTGTTGCTCGTAAAGCTGGCTTCTTACCTGAAAATGTCGGCTATCAGCATTGTCCGTTTGGTATGATGATGGGGGATGATGGAAAACCATTTAAAACACGTACCGGTGGCACAATTAAGCTAGCTGAATTACTTGATGAAGCGGTTATTCGTGCAAGCGCTTTAATTAAAGAGAAAAACCCTGAAATTAGCGACGATGATTTAGCGCTAATCTCTAAGAAAGTAGGTATAGGCGCTGTTAAATTTGCTGACTTATCTAAAAACCGTACCAGTGATTACATCTTCAACTGGAAAACTATGTTGAGCTTTGAAGGTGCAACAGCACCTTATTTACAATATGCTTACTCACGAATTCAAAGTATTTTTTCTAAAGCGGGTATTAAGCCTAGTACATTAAAAAATGATGTAACGATTAATATTATTGAGCCACAAGAAAAGGCGCTTGCCTTAAAGATATTACAACTTGAAGACACGATTGATGCAGTAATTAGTGAATGTACACCGAACTTATTATGTAATTACCTTTACGAATTAGCTAGCCTGTATATGACTTTTTATGAAGCCTGCCCTATTCTTAAAGAAGACATTAGTGATGACGTAAAAACATCACGTTTAGCATTATGCCAAGTAGTTTCAGATACATTAAAACAAGGCTTAGACATTCTAGGTATTGAAGTAATGGACCGTATGTAAAAGTCAATTTTTACAAGTAAAGCCTATCTTACAAGTAAAAACCATGAGATTCCGTTGTTCACCGAATACGGAGTCTCATGAATTGACTATGCCAGTTAACTATTTAGCATTAGCTAAGCAAAATCTAACTGCAGATCAGTACAGCCTTTTTTACAACGAATACCAGGAATAATACTACTGTCAGTAGTGAGTTTTTCCTGCTTACTCTTATCTGACTTAGCTTGCTTTGGAGTAGAAAGTAGCAGTGGTTGCTGACATTCAGGGCAAATAACAGTTTGTCCTGCCATAACTTTTTTCATCATTTGTTTTTGTTTGGCAAATGAGTCTTTACTCGCTTTTTGTAATGCTGCAAACTTTTCAATATCTATCATTATTCTTTCTTCTTTTATATGAAAAGCTAAACACAGTAAAAGCCATCAAACTTGCCGTTTAAAGGCGCACAACTCGCTTCTAATAACTCTTGATAAGCACTAATATTCTCATGACTTAACGGCATTTCTGGGTAAGCTGTTATTTCCCAAGGATAGGCTTCATCATCTTCAAAAGGTGTAAAAGATAACTTTTGATTATTCTCAAGTAATAATTGACCAAATTGTAACGCTAACGTCTGCGATGGAAATAATACTGAGAATTCGACTTCTCTTGGAACTTCTAGATCACCACCACTTTGCTCAAGCTCCCACAGGAAATTACCAATATTGTCTTGGGGGAAAAGGCTTAAATCACGACTCATATTACACTCTTTAACATCTATATAAACGTCTATCTTACCTGATAACGTTTAGCGCGTAAAAGTGTTAAACTAAGCTTTATATCTTTTCCACCTTTTTAACATCTATGACTCTTATCTTCGAACACCATATAACATTTGACCCAACACTTAATGATATAAGTAATACCGCTTTAGCTGTACTCTGCGCCAGCTTGAAAGAAACAGAGTATGCCCTTAGCACAAGTCAAATTAAGCAAGCGATCAGTAAAGGTGCTTTATGGCTAACGCGCGGTAAACACACGCAACGGTTAAGACGTGTAAAAAAAGCGCTATTACCTACAGATAAGTTACACTTCTACTATAATGAAGCCGTACTTGCCAGTGAGGTAACTGATGCAAGGCTAATTAGTGATGAGGGTAAATATAGCGTGTGGTACAAACCTTTTGGCATGTTGTCGCAAGGCTCTAAGTGGAGTGACCATTGTACTATTGCGAGGTTTGCTCAACAACATTTAACACCTGAACGACCTGTTTTCATTGTTCATCGTTTAGATAAAGCCGCCACGGGATTAATACTCATTGCACACAGTAAAAAAGCGGCAAGAGCATTAACTAATATGTTTGAAAGTCGTTCTACTACCGGTAATTTACTCGCCAAAAATTACCAAATTATTGTACACGGCAACCATAGCACTAACCCGCAGCCACAAATTATATCTAGCGAAGTAGACGAGAAAGCCGCTCGCAGCATTTTTACTTGCTTAGCTTATGATAGAACTCATGATCAGTCGCTTATTAGTGTCAAAATAGATACAGGGAGAAAACATCAAATACGTATTCATGCCGCCAGTATTGGCTTTCCTGTTGTAGGTGATAGATTACATGGTATTGCGAATAGTGATTCAACAAAGAACTTGCAACTATGTGCGGTAAGTTTATCTTTTATTTGTCCATTTTCTACTGAACAAGGGCAACCAATTCAAAAGAAATTTGAGATTCCTGATGCGCTTAAACTGAGTTTTGTTTAAGGTAGCATCCTGAGCTATTCAACCACACGGATGGGATTCCGTATCAAGACACCTACGGAATAACGGCGATTTGTCGCCATTCCGAACTTGATTCAGAATCTCTCATTTTATTCAACCACACCCTTGGAATTCCTCATTAAGATACCTACGGAGTGAAAGAAATGGTGACACACGCAATGAGAAAATAGCCACCAAAGGAATGATACCGGTAGTGACCTACGAGATGGCTGAATTCAATTGCTTATCGTGATACTTAGCAAGGAAAACTATCGCACAAATGGCACCTACTAATGCTATAGCCATATCTGATTGTGTATCCCAAATATAACCTTGCGTACCTAAGAATGCTTCAGCATTTTCTCCGCTTAAAATAGCAACCCACCACTCGATTAACTCATAAAAGGCACTAAATGCTAAGCAGATAGAGATTATAAAAGTATTAAGCCACGTTTTACCATTCACCACCTGTTTCCGGATTAATATCTCACGGGCAAGAATTGCTGGTACAAATCCCTGTGCAAAGTGCCCTACTTTGTCATAGTTATTACGATCTAAATTAAAAATATCTTTAATCGTGTCAAATAATGGCACTTCTGCATAAGTATAGTGACCACCAATCATCAAAATAACACAATGCAGTAATATTAAAACATAAAGTAAAGGTGTTAACCGAAAAGAGTAGTAGGTGAATAATAATATTACCGCACCTATCACCGCTGGTAGCACTTCAAGAAACCAAGTAAGGTAATCTTTAGGGGCAATAGCTGACCACAGCAGTGTTGCTAGGTATATAAAAGCCCATAAGTATTTATTCATTGTCTGCCATTCTTTTTCACTACTCACTTTTCGCTTTGTAATTTTAAGTTTTTAGTCTTTTGATGTTAATGTTGACAAAACTAAATACAATATTTAAAAGCATCATCATCAAGTAATGATAAAGATTCACCGACAAGGTCACTCGTATTAAGTGCCGCTAATAAATCTAACCCTTCTTGTCTTTGCTCTTTTGTTAAGGCTTTATAAGGTAAACGAAAATTAGTTGATACCGCACCAGTCATCATTAATGCAGTATTAATGGCAATAGGGTTAGGTTCACAGAAAAGCCATTTTATTAAGCTTTGTAAACGACTATTCAATTCAGTACTTTCTTTATCCATCAACTGGCGCATTAAGCCAGGAATAATATTAGACGCAACAGAAATTGTACCGTGTGAGCCATGTTGATGTCGTGCAGTATGACACTCATCATCATTGCCAGACCAACAAGCAATACCTTGTTTTTCGTAATGAGCAATACGTTCGTTGCCACCACATTCTTTCACACCAATAAAGTTTTTATGTTTTGCTAATACTTCAATCATATCAGGCGTTATATCTTGACCTGTGCGCCCTGCTACATTATAAATAAATGTAGGACCAATATCTAAGGTATGAGTAAAATGCTCAAGCACACCCGCAATGGATGTGCGACCATAATAAGGGTTTATTTGTAATGTAGCGTCCATACCTGCAGCAAAACCATGTTTTGTTGCTTTAATAGCTTCACTTGTATTATTACTGCCCGTATTACCAATAATTAATAGTTTATCACCAAATTCATGGACACTGTGGGCAATTAATATTAAGTGCTCTTCCCAACTAAGTAAATGTCCTTCACCTGTTGTACCGCCAACTACAATACCGTCTACACCTGCCTCTATTTGTTTTTTAACAAGGGTGTCATAAGTATTTAAATCAATTTCACCTTCGCTTGTATAAGGTGTTTTTATTGCAGTAATTAAACTGGCTGCTTTGAACTTATTCATTATTTTCCTAGCTTTTAAATTGATAGATAAACTAACAATGACCAATATTGTCAGTAACTTTTCGCATTATAAAAGTTTCATTTGTCTCAACATGCTGATATTCGAAAACGTGATGATTTAACTGTAATACCTTATAAGCATGGTAATTATTACCATCATTTAGATCAGCAGCATAAAGGAGTTCATCTACAATTTCATCTTTAGTAATTGTAAAGTGAATATCGCCTACTAAGCCCCAATCACCTAATTCTGTTACTTGCTCAACAATTTTTTCTGCTGCACCAACTGTGACTTGCAAGGTTATAAAGGTAAATTCAAAACTGCCATCAGCATTTATTTGAGCATACTCTATAATTTTTTTATTAGGCGTTTGAGTATCTTCACGAAACCAACGCCCACATAATAACTCTCTTTCATATTTCACTATAAGTTGCTCACTGAAAAGAAAAGCAAAAACCACTTTCTTATTATACGAATTAGAAATTAATATATATACCTAAATTAAGCATTATCCAAACAAAATAATTTTTACCTTCCTTCATCTTACTTAACACTAAATGTATTAATGTTTTAAAAATTACATACCTTCGAATGAATTTTATAAAGATTTAGATGTAACTCGTTTTAAAAAGGTTTAGATTATATAAAATTTTTTTTATTGAAATGAGATTAAAGCCGATGACGAAACCAAATGTGCAATTGTTATTAACGGGGAATGAATTAATGGCTGGTGATATTGTTGACAGCAATTCAGCTATGATCGCACAGCAATTAAAAGAGCTAGGATTAGAAATAACAAGAAAAGTGACCATAGCTGACGATTTAGCATTATTGATCAATGAAATAAATTTACTGGCAGAGCAAAGTGATATTTTAATTATTAATGGCGGCTTAGGTCCAACAATAGATGACTTAACAGCATTAGCATTAGCCAAAGCAACAGATGTTGAACTAGCCGAACATCCACAAGCATTAGACCACTTAACTCATTGGTGTAAACGAAGAGGTGCAACGTTAAATGCACCTAACTTAAAGCAAACGATACTTCCTAAAGACTGCGGTATTATTCCTAATAAAAACGGTAGTGCAGTTGGTTTCAAAGTAAATCATTTACATTGTGATATTTACTGTACTCCAGGCGTTCCTAATGAGTTAAAGACCATGTTAGTAGAAGAAATAGCACCAGATATCGCTAAAGGACTACCGAATGATCTCATTTCAGATGTTACTCGTTTGCAAGTATTTGGTTTAGGTGAATCTGTTTTACAAAAAATGGTAGATGAGCAACTACCCGATTGGCCTGATAATATTGATTTAGGTTTTCGAGCTGGCATGCCATTATTAGAGATAAAATTAACTACCACTAATCAAGAGGCTCATCAACAAAAACACTTATGGGAAGCAAAACTAATAAAGGTTTTAGGTGATCACCTAATTGCACGTATTGATACGAAACCTTTATCTATGGCAGACCATGTACTGTCAAAAATAGCCGATGAAAATTTAAAAATAACTACAGCAGAGTCATGCACTGGCGGATTAATTGCTAGCATGATAACGCAAGTACCTGGCTCTTCTGCACTGTTTGAAGCTGGCTTTGTCACTTATAGTAATAGTATGAAAAGCAAGTTATTAGGTGTACCTGAGCAGTTATTAGTTGAACATGGCGCTGTTAGCGAAGAAGTTGTTATTGCGATGGCACAAGGTGCTTTAGAAAGATCATCAGCTGATTTAGCGATAGCGGTATCCGGTATTGCTGGACCTGAAGGAGGTAGTGAAGAAAAACCAGTTGGTACTGTATGTATAGCTTGGGGAAATAAAAATAATTTAAAATCTATTTGTTTATTAATGCCTTTATCAAGGCATTATTTCCAAAAGTATGTTGCGGCTATTGGCTTAGATTTAATTAGAAGAGAGTTGATTAAGAGCCAGGAAACGCCATTATATATTACCGAACGTAAAAGAAAATAAAATATTATACGCCTGTTTTTTATGCACCCATAACCAATGTAAAGACAAAAATTTATATATTTACATTTATATATTTAGATAAACAAACAGTTACGTTATTATGCTAACTGTTTAAACAATTAATTAAAAATAGCTAATTAAGCAATAGCTAGCTGAGCAATAATGCTGTTTTATATGTAGGAGTCAATTTTGGCTGAAAAAAACTTTATTACCAGTGGTCGAAACACCATAATTCACAAAATAAAAAAGTTTGATCTATTAATTATTAATGGGGATCATCCCATTGTAATAGTTAGTCATAGAGGTATTGGAATTTATAAAGGATTGATTCCAGAAAAACGCTCTATAGCCAAAAAAGCTTATCAAGAGATTGTTCATGTTGAATCAAGCGAAATATTTAGTGAAGTAAAAACGCTATTATTTATACAGGCTCTGGATGGACGAGAGTATAAGGTCGATTATAGCAAAACGAACACAAATAGTTTTATTAAAATTCATCAAGATAATTATATATAGTCTTTCCATATAGCGTTTAATAATATGAATTAGAAAACTAATTTAGCTAAACCATTTAAGTCATTAGGTTAGGTTGATTTATTAATAATAATATCGGAGTATTTCTTATGACCCAATTCAGTTTAATTGCTAATGACAAAAATAATGTTGATTTAATAATAAAGCCAATTAAAGACGGCGATCAGATTACAGAAACCACAATTCTAGAGCTAATTGAGCAGTCTGAATACAGCCGATTACATATCAACATTGCAAATATTAAAAATGCGATTGCTGAATTAAATGATGTGCTAAAACCATTACAAAGTGGTAAGTTTGGTCGAGAAATAACCTACCAAGTGTTAGAGCGAATTGATGCAACCATCTCAGTATCGATCGACAGTGATCAAATGGCTGCCAGTGCTGAAATAACAGCAGCACAAGGTGGTAAAAATTTATCTGCAAAAGCTATTCTAGAAGCAGCTCAAGCAAGTGGTGTAAACAAAGGGTATAGTAAAGAACAACTTGTTAAGCTTGCTCAATTAGCCGCAAAAGAAAAGCCATTAAGCTTAGTGAGTTTACAAATAGCAACAGGTAAACAAGCAATAAAAGGTAAAGACGCTGTAATAAAGCCACTTGTTGAAAGTGCCCAATCTCGTATTTTACGCCCCAAACAAAGAAATGATGGTAGCGTTGATATGCGAGACCTAGGTGACATCATTTGTGTCAAAGTTGGTGAGCCTCTCGCAGAAAAAATCCCTCATACTCTTGGAGAAAATGGCTACACAGTAACCGCAGCTCCCTTAATTGCAGAACCAGGAAATGATATAACTCTAGTCGCAGGTGATGGTACAGAAATAAGTTCAACCAACAAAAATATACTTGTTTCCCAAAGGGTAGGATTACCCAAAATGATCCCAAATGGCATGGAAGTAGATGAAGTCTACAGGGTTAAAAATGTTACTGTAGGGTCTGGTAATATTAACTTTACCGGTGGTGTGATTATTGAAGGTGATGTCAACGAAGGTATGAAAGTAATTGCTAGTGGTGATATTACCGTAGGTGGTTGTGTCGAGTCTGCTATGATTGAGTCAGGTGGTGATGTTACCATCTCTGGCGGTATTATTGGTCATAAGCACGATGTTGAAGCCACTAAGATTACCGATGTAAAAATGAGCGTTAGTGTAAACTCAAAAGGTAACTTATATGCAAAGTATTGCCAATACGCACAGATTAGTTGTAGTAAAGATATCCGCATTGAAAAGCAATTACTCCATAGTTTAATTAATGTTAATGGTAATTTAAAAGTTGGCTCAGAAGACCATGCTAACGGCGTACTCATTGGTGGTTATATTAAAGCAGGTAAAAATGTTAGCGCTGGTTCTATAGGGGCTACAGCTGGAAATAATACAATTATAAGCTTCGAAAATATTATTAATAAACTCAATGACAAAATGCAAGATATCGAATCACGACTACAGTTTGAAAATGACAAAACAACCGAACTAAAAACAGCCAGCGACAAACTAAAACAACTCCCTAAAAGTCCAGCTAACACGGAGATGTTATCTAAAGTTATTTCAACATACCAATTCCATGCTAAACGTATGGGTGAAATTCTATTTGAAAAAGAAGAACATGAGAATATCGTACAAGCCTATATGGAAAGTGTTTCTATTGAAGCGACAGATAAGTTATATCATGGTGTGCAATTTATTTTAGGTGATATTAACGATAGAACTCGAAAAGAATATGGTCCAAGTAAAATGAATTACAAAGATCGAAAAATTCACATAGATCCCATTGTTAATACGTAAAAATATTATGACAAAACTATATATTTTATTAATATGCACCAGCTTATTTAGTTTTAATACCGCTGCTAAGCAGTGTAGTGTAAATTTTAATTATGGCGTAATCATTGACCCTAATCATATTCGGATCATTGACCGTAGCAGAACGATTGTACAAATTAATGATGAAAAACAACTTTTTGTTGAAGGGCGAGAAATAGCACTAACGAATGAACAAGTAGCGTTAATTCAAAAGTTTTCTCTCGGAATACGCGCTCAAGTACCAGAAATAGTTTCTATTGCGATAGAAGGTGTTGATATTGGTTTAAAAGCTGTAAATAAAGCGATTGCTAGCTTAACAGGTGAAAATAGCGCTTCTCAACAAAAAATCCAAGCAAGATTTGATGAACTAAAATGGAGAGTTCGTACTCGCTTTAATCAAAGTGCTAATAACTACTATATAGCACCACAAGATTTTGCCGACTTTGATGACATCTTTACTGGCGAATTTGAACAAGAAATTGAAGAAATAATTTCTGATTCAATCGGTACAATATTATTAGCTGTAGGTGAAGCTATGATAAGTGATAATTCTGACGATAATGGTAGTGAACAGCGTCTTTCTACATTCGACAATAGAATGGATACCATGGGAAAAGATTTAGAATTAGAAATAAGTGCTGGTGCAACTGCTTTAAAGAACAAAGCTGAACAATTTTGTTTTAAATTAACTGAATTAGCTGAAATTGAGAAAAAAATTCATCACTCAATCCACCCCCTTAAAAACTTCAATTTAATAGAAATAAATTAGCATTAAGCTAAAAACAAAAAGTTGCGAACTTTGTCGCAACTTTTTGTTATCCATCTTACATAATACTACATATTAGGATAATTTGGACCACCGGTTCCTTCAGGTGTTACCCAAGTAATATTTTGGCTTGGATCTTTGATATCACAAGTTTTACAGTGAATACAGTTTTGAGCATTAATAACAAACTTATCACCCTCCTCTGTTTTTTCCACCTCATAAACACCTGCAGGACAGTAACGCTGTGCAGGTTCATTAAACTTAGCCAAATTAACTGCGATTGGAATATTATTATCAGCAAGCTTTAAGTGACAAGGTTGCTCTTCTTCATGATTGGTATTTGATAAAAATACCGATGAAAGTTTATCAAAGCTTAATTTGTTATCTGGTTTAGGATAATTAATAACAACTACTTGTGAAGCTAATTTAAGTTGATCGTAATCTAGACTGTCATCTTTAAAGTTAAATGGTAGCTTACCGCCAAAAATGTTTTGATCTATTGTGTTATACACGCCACCAAGCATTGTACCAAACTTATGCATTGCAGGGCCGAAATTACGCGTATTATATAATTCCTCATATAACCAAGAATCTTTAAACTTATCAGTATATAAGGTTATATCTTGCTTACCTTCTTCACTAATACTGTCATTAACAATAAGGGTTTCTATAATTGCTTCTGCGGCTAACATACCCGATTTCATCGCAGTATGATTACCTTTGATTTTAGCAAAATTAATTGTGCCAGCATCACAACCGACTAACAGAGCACCAGGCATAGTCATTTTAGGTAAAGAATTGAACCCGCCTTTCGCCATCGCACGTGCACCATAAGAAACACGTTTACCGCCCTCAAGGTACTGACTAATTTTAGGATGGTGTTTATAACGTTGAAATTCATCAAATGGACTTAAGTGAGGATTGCTATAATTTAAATCAACAATTAATCCAACAAAAACTTGATTGTTCTCCGCATGATACAAATAACCACCACCCGTAGTATCTTTGTCTAATGGCCAACCAGCAGTATGAACAACTAAACCTTCTTGATGTTTTTCAGGATCAATATCCCAAATTTCTTTAAACCCTAAACCATAGTGCTGAGGAGAAACATCAGTATCTAAGCCAAATTTAGCGATTAATTCTTTCCCTAAATGTCCGCGACAGCCTTCAGCAAAAACCGTATATTTTGCACGAAGCTCCATCCCAGGCATAAAAGAATCTTTTTCATTCCCTTGAGCATCTAAGCCCATATCACCTGTAATAATACCGCCAACACTACCGTCGTCATTATAAATAACACTTTGCGCAGGGAAACCTGGAAATATTTCTACACCTAATTGTTCAGCTTGCTCTGCTAGCCAACGACATACATTTCCCATACTAACAATATAGTTTCCATCATTATGCATTGTTTTAGGGACTGAAAACCCGGGTAGCTTAATACCATTACTGTCACTATTTAATAAATAAATATCATCGCCAGTCACTTTAGTTGTTAAAGGAGCACCTTTATCTTGCCAATCAGGAAATAGTTCATTTAAAGCTTTTGGTTCAAACACTGCACCTGAAAGAATATGTGCGCCAACTTCAGAGCCTTTCTCCACTACACACACCATTAGTTCTTGTTGCTTCTCTTGTGCTAATTGCATTAAACGACATGCAGTAGACAAGCCAGCTGGGCCTGCGCCAACAATTACTACGTCAAAATCCATCGATTCACGTTCCATGGTATCTCCCAATATTATTTTATTTATAAAAATTCAAACAGTTGTTTGATATTAAAACAGGTGTTTGATATTATCTTATTAACAGTTGCCAAGCAAGGCGGTATTTTCTTAGAAAAACCTTTACTGTAGTTAAATTAGCCTTTTCTACTATACTACAAATTGGTTAGCTGTTTAAAAAACTATAATCACTTCAGAGGTTAAAGATAGTGTATCCTACTTTGAAAGTTTTAACTAAGATTACGTTGACGTTTACGTCAAGCAATAGTAATCTTTTTACAAATGACAATTACGATATAACTTAGTCTTTTACTAAATTAATTTTCATGCAGAATTAATTACTATACTGAATAAAAAAAACCAGAGGCAACGATGAAAATATTAGTTCCAATAAAACGTGTAATTGATTATAACGTCAAGGTTCGTGTAAAACCTGATAACTCCAATGTTGATCTTGCTAATGTAAAAATGGCAATCAACCCATTTTGTGAAATAGCAGTAGAAGAAGCTGTTCGTTTAAAAGAAGCTGGTGTTGCAACAGAAGTTATAGCCGTTTCTGTTGGCAATAAATCTTGTCAAGAACAATTGCGTACCGCATTAGCGTTAGGCGCAGATCGTGCTATTCAAATTGAAACAGATGAAAATTTAGACTCATTAAATATCGCTAAACTTTTACAAAAAATTGTTGAAGAAGAGCAACCTCAATTAGTTATTTTAGGTAAACAAGCAATTGATAGTGATAACAATCAAACTGGTCAAATGTTAGCGGCTCTTACTGGTATGCCACAAGGTACTTTTGCTTCTGAAGTGAAAATTGATGGCGATAAAGTAAATGTTACTCGTGAAATTGACGGTGGTTTACAAACACTAGCACTGAACATGCCCGCTATCGTAACAACTGATTTACGTTTAAATGAGCCTCGTTATGCATCATTACCTAATATTATGAAAGCAAAACGTAAACCATTAGACGTTAAAAACGCCGCTGATTTTGGCATTGATTTATCGCCACGTACTAAGTTACTAAAAGTAACACCACCAGCAGAGCGTCAAGCAGGTATTGTTGTTGAAACTATTGATGAATTAGTAGAAAAATTAAAAAATGAAGCCAAGGTGATCTCATGAGTATTTTAGTATTTGCAGAACACGATAACAGCACATTAAAGGCTGAAACCTTAAAAACAGTTGCCGCCGCTCAAGCGATTGGTGGCGACATTACATTATTAGTAGCTGGTTATAATTGCCAAAGCGTTGTTGATGCTGCGGCTAAAGTTAATGGGGTTAGTAAAGTTTTAGCTGCCGATAATGTAGCTTATGAGCACCAATTGGCAGAAAATGTTAGCTTGTTAGTTACAGAGTTAGCCGCAGACTATGAACACATTATTGCTACTGCATTAACAACAGGCAAAAACTTTATGCCACGAGTAGCGGCATTATTAGATGTAACACAAATTTCAGACATTATTGCAGTAGAAAGTAGTGATACATTTGTTCGACCAATTTATGCAGGCAACGCTATTGCGACAGTACAAAGTTTAGATAGTAAAAAGGTTATCACAGTACGCTCTACAGGCTTCGATGCTGTAGCTACAGACGGTAACGCAGAAGTTGTTGCAATTGATACTGTGACTGACGCAGGTAATTCAAGCCATGTAAGTGATGAGCTAACTAAATCTGAACGTCCAGACTTAGGTGCCGCTAGTATTGTTATATCAGGTGGTCGTGGTATGCAAAATGGCGATAACTTCAAGTTACTTGACGGTATTGCTGATAAGCTTGGTGCAGCAATTGGTGCTTCACGTGCTGCTGTTGACGCCGGTTTTGTACCTAACGACATGCAAGTAGGTCAAACAGGTAAAATTGTTGCTCCTGACTTATATATTGCTGTTGGTATTAGTGGTGCTATTCAACATTTAGCAGGGATGAAAGATTCAAAGATCATTGTAGCGATTAACAAAGATCCTGAAGCTCCTATTTTCCAAGTAGCTGATTACGGTATTGTTGCTGATTTATTTGATGCTTTACCAGAGCTTGAAAGTAAGTTATAAACATTATATTAAATAAAGTAAGTCTGCCTTTAAGATTTAACTTGCTATAATAAAACCACTCTTAGTAGTGGTTTTTTTTCATCTACTTCTTTAATTTAATATTTTAATATAGGCTTGATTAAATAAAAAATCAGTCAATTTACTACTCTTATCAATTTGATATCAACTAACTAGGTATTTATTACAATGAAAGAAAAACTTTCAAGCCTTGCAGACCTTGCTTCAGCTTTTGGGAAAGCACCTGTTAATATAGATAATGATCAATCAGATACAGATGAATCATTAGTATACTCCACCAACACTGGCCGTATAAAAGCTAAAAAACAAAACGTCAATGTAATGCCAAGTGATGGCTTTGCCCATGTTCGTAGAGAAACCAAAGGCAGAAAAGGTAAAGGTGTAATTGTTATTAGTGGCTTAGGATTAAATAACACAGAGTTAAAATCTCTCGCTAGTAAATTAAAAAAGAGCTGTGGTACAGGTGGTAGTGTTGTCGCTGAAACAATTGAAGTTCAGGGCGATAAAAGAGAGTTAATAAAAGAACTTTTAGAAAAAAATGGCTATAAAGTTAAATTTATTGGTGGGTAGTCAGTAAGAGCTTGTGATATCAATCAAGGTATCTTCGAAATTCACACTTCCTATTTGATTAACTTGATTCACATCTAAGCCCGCCCTACTCAACAAATGTATAAAAACACTAACAGTAATTGTATATTTATTAGGAACAAAACGAGCTAGGATATTGCTTAAAATAGATTTACTTTAAAGATTAATTTTTTGATAATAACAGCAATAAAACGAAACCTTACCATAGTAAAGACGGTATTTTTATTTAGCCACGCCTCAAATATTCCTATCTCTATCCTTTTCTATAAAATAATTGGGTATACCTTTACTGATAAATAATTAAAAGGATAAATTATATGTCATATATTCATGAAACAATTTCTGATTTAAAAAACACAAGTCCAGCGCAGTGTGAATTTTACCAAGCAGTTGAAGAGGTACTAGAGTCATTAGCACCTATCTTGGAAAGTAATAAGTTATATCAGCAACAAGCTATTATTCAGCGTTTAGTTGAGCCAGAAAGACAAATAATGTTTCGTGTTCCGTGGGTAGATGATCAAGGTCAGATACAAGTAAATAAAGGCTACCGTATTGAATTCAATTCAGCTTTAGGTCCATATAAAGGTGGTTTAAGATTCCATCCTAGTGTTAATGCAAGCATTATTAAATTTTTAGGATTTGAACAAATTTTTAAAAACGCTTTAACAGGTTTACCGATTGGGGGTGGAAAAGGTGGTTCAAACTTTAACCCTAAAGGAAAATCTGATGACGAAATTATGCGTTTTTGCCAATCATTTATGACCGAGCTATATCGACATATAGGGCCAACTACCGATGTTCCAGCGGGCGATATTGGCGTAGGAGCGCGAGAGATTGGCTATATGTTTGGCCAATATAAGAGATTAACTGGCAGATATGAAGGGGTATTAACTGGGAAAAGTTTATTATGGGGTGGATCACTCGTTCGTAAAGAAGCAACAGGATATGGCGTCGTTTATTTTGCTGAGAATATGCTTTCAATTAAAGATGAATCTTTAAAAAATAAGAAATGTCTAGTTTCAGGCTCTGGTAACGTAGCTATATATGCAATGGAAAAACTTTATCAGTTAGGAGCGACACCTATTACTTGTACCGACTCTACCGGTACTATTTTTCATGAATCTGGTATTGATTTAACGTTAGTGAAACAATTGAAAGAAAAATCAAGAAAAAGTCTAGAAGCTTATTTAACCGAACATAACGATGCTAAATTTATACCAACGTCAGAATATCCTAGTGATGGTCATGCCGTATGGCGTATTAAAGCAGATGCAGCATTCCCTTGTGCGACTCAAAACGAATTAACTCTTGCTGATGCAAAAGCATTAATTGCCAATGGATGCCAGCTTGTCAGCGAAGGGGCAAATATGCCTTCAACACAAGATGCCATAAACACACTCATTGATGCTAAAATTTCTTATGGTCCAGGTAAAGCAGCTAATGCAGGAGGGGTGTCAACAAGCCAATTAGAAATGGCACAAAACGCAAGTATGCAAACCTGGTCATTCGAAGAGGTCGATCAAAAATTACAAATTATTATGAAAAATATTTTTGAAACTGCCCACCAAACAGCAATCGAGTTTGGCCAACCCGGTAATCTGGTATTAGGCTCAAATATAGCTGGTTTTAAACGTGTAGCTGATGCCATGTTAGAGCAAGGTGTTGTTTAGGCTTCTCAACGCTATTTTATAAAGACTGATATTATACAAATTAGATTACATTTAGCATTAACGTAATCTAATTTGTTATGTAACTATTTAAACACTCTATAAAAACTCCTCCTCATTATTCACTCCATCTATACTTAGTAAAACCAAACTAAAAAATGTACAAAAAATACACAAAAAAATTGGCAATTAATAATTTTTGTCCTATGCTTTAAATGTTGGTAACAACACAAGTAGGAATAACTTGTTATGGAGGCTTGAAGGATTAAGCTAGGTGGCATGAAGCTACTGATGGATGAGAAAAACAGGGATTGTTAATCATGGATGATTTCCCCTGTACTCATCTTTTATCCATAACACTCATAAATATTAAAGTCCAAGTAGCCACACTAACTTTAAAAGCCTACTATTTTCAAAAAGCTGAAAAACTTAATAATATCAAACGGATTAATTAATCGACCAGTTTAACCCAATAGAACAAGTATGGAGTTGATTGCGTCAACATCATTTAGCGAACAAGTGTTTTAAGGGATATGATGACATCCTGGGTGCTTGCTCAGATGCATGGAACTCATTCATTAGTGATGCTAAGCGAGTAACGAAAATGTGTAGTAGAAATTGGATTGAAGTGGGAACAATTTAAGATGGAATTGGTATAACACCAAACTCTTGAGCAATGTAATATTGTACATCCTTACCTTGTAGTCGGCCTCCATCAGGTTTGATCGCACA